>JAJOKO010000166.1 GCA_021129825.1 Desulfotomaculum sp.
AATCAAGTCTCCTCCCCCTTGATGGGGGAGGGTAGGGTGGGGGTGTGTTTTAAGATTAATTGGATTAATATGTAAATTTTAAATGTGCTAAATGGTACCCTTTTCGAACACGCACTTTAAAAATAAGCTAGGAGGATTTTTTGTGATATCAACGAATGACTTTAAAACCGGTTTAACTGTGGAACTGGACAAAGATGTATACCAAGTGATTGAGTTTCAACATGTAAAACCTGGTAAAGGTGCTGCTTTTGTGCGGACTAAGCTCAGAAATTTACGTACTGGTGCAGTGGTAGATAAAACTTTTAATGCTGGTGAAAAAATTGCTAAAGCACATGTGGAGCGATGCGAGGTACAATATCTTTATAATGATGGTCAAGAATATCATTTTATGGATACAAAAACCTATGATCAGTTTAGTATGACCAAAGAGCAGTTAAGTGATGCCGTTAAATATTTAAAAGAAAATATTGTGATCGTTAACCTGACATTTAAAGGGCAATCTCTGGGTGTTGATTTACCTAACTATGTAGAATTAGAAGTAACCGATACTGCTCCTGGTATTAAAGGGGATACGGCTTCGGGTGGTACTAAACCGGCCACATTAGAAACCGGTGCAGTGGTTAATGTACCCTTTTTTATTAATATTGGTGATCTGTTACAAGTAGATACTCGTACCGGTCAGTATATTAAGCGGGCTTAGTAAGAAGTTAAAAGTTAAAAGTTTAAAAAGTGATTGTGGGTATAAAATTATAGCATTAAGAGGTATAATAGACTGAGTTATTATAAAAATTTTAAATGGAGGTTAGAAGATGAATGATTTAAGAGCTAGAGTGGCGTATTTACAAGGGTTGGCAAGTGGCTTGGATATTTCTGAAGATAGCAAAGAAAGTCGTTTGTTAAAAGAAATTATTAATGTGTTAACGGATTTTGCTGAAGAAGTAACGGAATTGCAGGAATCTCAAGACCAATTGGAAGAATATGTAGAAACTTTAGACGAGGATCTTTCTGATTTAGAAGATGAAGTTTGTGATGAATATGAATGTTGCTGTGATGAGGATGATGATGAAGAATATGCAGAGGCAGATTGTCCTAATTGTGGTGAAGGGGTAATGTTTGATGCCGATATTTTGGAAGAAGATGATTTGATAGAAGTAACTTGTCCTGCCTGTGAGGCAGTAGTGTTTGCAAATGATAATTCAGTGGATCTTGAGGATCAAAGTAATCAAGATGATCAAAGTAACCAGTCAGAACAAGAGGAATTTGGTGCTAAGAAAAAATTAAAATCCAAATCCAAGAAAAAATCAAAAGATGATCTTTAAGTGCTAATCAAATAAAATAATAAAGCACATTGGGATTTACTACTAACTTAGAAATGGAGGAATCAGGATGAGTAAACAACAAAAAATAGTTATTATTGGTGGTGTGGCTGCCGGGCCGAAGAGTGCCGCCCGTGCTCGCCGGTGCAATCCGCAAGCGGAAATTATCATGTTAGAACGGGGCGAGTTAACTTCTTACGCTGGTTGTGGGTTGCCGTTTTTTGTTTCCGGGATGGTGCATAGTTTTATAGAACTTTATAATACTTCATATGGTGTACCGCGTGATGCCCAGTATTTTGACAAAGAAAAAGGGGTTAAGCTGTACACTCGTACCGAAGCAACAGCTATTGATTTGGAAGATAAAATAGTAAAAGCAATAAACTTAGAAACTAATGAAGAAATAGAATTTCCTTACGATCAACTGGTATTAGCAACCGGTGCTACGCCTTTTATACCACCAATTGAAGGGATTAATTTAAACGGTGTGCATCAACTTAATCACCCTAATGATGCTTTGAAAGTAAAAGAAGCAACCGATGCCGGCGATGTTGAACGGGCTGTAATTGTCGGGGCCGGCTTGATTGGCATGGAAACGGCGGATGCTTTATTTAATAAAATGGTAGAAGTAACGGTAGTAGAGTTCCAAAACCAAGTGCTGCCGGGAATGTTAGATTCAGATATAGCAGCTAAACTACAACAACATATGGTGGCAGAAGATGTTGAACTGCATTTAGGTGACAAAGTGTTACGTATTGAAGGTGATGCTCAAGGTAATGTTACCGGGGTAGTGACTGAGCAACATGGCACTATTGAGTGCCAAATGGTAGTTGTAGCTGTAGGTGTGCGGCCGAATGTTAAACTGGCTAAAGATGCCGGTTTGGAAATTGGGGAAACCGGTGCTATCTTAGTTGACGAATATATGAGAACCAGTGTTGCGGATATCTATGCTTGTGGTGATTGTGTGGAGAATACGCACTTGATTTCCGGTAAAAAAGTATATACACCGATGGCCACCTATGCTAACCGTCAAGGTCGGGTAGTCGGAGATAATGTGACCGGTGGCAACAGTACTTTTGGCGGAGTATTAGGTACCGGTGTGGCCGAATTATTTGAAATGAAAATCGGGCGTACCGGTTTAGGTGAAACCCAGGCCCGGGAATTAGGTTATAATGTGATTACTGCTGTTTGCTCTGGCTTAGATCGCACTCACTATCACCCGGCCCACAAGGTTATCCAAACAAAAATCATTGTGGATACTGATACCAAGCGGATTTTAGGTGCTCAAGCTATTGGTGAAGGCGATGCGGTGAAACGAATTGATGTGATGACTGCTGCGATTAACTTTGGTGCTAAAGTAGAAGATTTAGCTAATTTAGATTTAGGTTATGCGCCGCCGTTTTCAATACCTATTGATCCGGTAGTGCATACTGCCAACATAATTCGTAATAAAGAAGCCGGCTTAGCTGTTACTGTCACAGCAGCAGAATTAAAAGAAAAATTAGAACGTGGCGATGATTTGGTGCTGTTAGATGTGCGCACCGCTACCCAATTTGCCACTAAACATTTTGAAGACGAGCGGGTTATCCAAGTTGCTTTAGGCGACTTGCGGGAGCGTATGGCAGAAATTCCGAAAGATAAAGAGATTATTACTATTTGTCCGATGGGTGTCCGGGCTTATGAATCTTCAAGAATATTACAGGGTGCCGGCTTTGGGAATGTTAAATTTTTGGAAGGCGGCATGAATATGTGGGCGTATGATTTGGAAATTAAACAAAAGTAAAATAACTATAAAATAACTAATATAAAAAAGAACTCTTGTTATCTAACAAGAGTTCTTTTTTATTTTTTCTAATAATAAAATTTTTGCGGTATATTTTGCCAGTGATAGCCATAAATATATTTTAAAGGAGGGACAAACTGTGAATCTTGTTAGTAGATCACTGGAAAATATAAATAATTCTTTAACTGGTGTAGTAGGGGTGTTGCCTTTACATTTACGCAAAATGATTCACCGGTTACCTCCGGTAATATTGAATCAAGTGGAAGAGGTGCGTTTACGGTATCATCGCCCGTTAACTATCGGGTTGAATAGTAAAGATTGTTTTTTGCACCATACTCATGGCTTAACTGACACTCCCGAACAGGCTTATATTGTAAATGCTGATGATATTAGCCGGGTGATCCAATTAGTGAGTAATTCTTCTATCTATGCGTTGGAAGAAGAATTGAGAAGTGGTTATATCACTTTACCTGCCGGGCACCGGGTGGGGATTACCGGTAAAGTATTGACAGAAAATAGTCAGGTAAAAACCATGAAATATATTTCTGGGTTTAATATCCGGGTTTCCCGGCCGATGACCGGGGTAGCAGATGCAGTATTAAAACACCTGATTTCTCCCCAAGGTTTTGTTTATCATACCATGTTAATTTCACCACCACGCTGTGGTAAAACCACTTTGTTAAGAGATATAATTCGCCAGTTATCTAACGGGGTGCCGGGTTTAAATTTTACAGGCGTTACAGTAGGTGTAGTGGATGAACGCTCAGAAATTGCCGGTTGTTACCATGGGATACCCCAGCATGACGTTGGTCTACGTACGGATGTACTGGATGCTTGTCCTAAAGCAGTGGGGATGATGATGTTGCTACGTTCTATGTCACCACAGGTAATTGCTACCGATGAAATTGGCCGGGTAGAAGATGTGCTGGCGATAGAAGATATTCTCAATGCCGGGGTTAAAGTGCTTACCACAGTACATGGTTCTTCTCTGGAAGAATCAAACCGGCGCCCGGTATTAACGAAATTGCTCCAAATGAAAGTTATTGAACGTTTAATAATATTGAGTAGAAGTAATGGTGTGGGAACAGTAGAACAAATTATTGACGGGTCAGGAAAGTGTTTATTTAAAAATCGGGGGGATTAGCAAGTGCTGACTTTTTTTGGAGTGATTTTAATTTTACTTGCCTGTAGTTATGTTGGTTTTGCGGTGGCTGAAAAATACCGGCGACGCCCGCAAGATTTGAGGTATTTACAGTCAGCACTGCAAATGTTAGAAACCGAAATAGCTTATGGCGCTACCCCGCTACCTGATGCTTTAGGGCAAGTAGCCCAGCGTTGCGAAAAAGATATTGCTGCCTTATTTACAGTAACTGTAGATCAGTTGATTAGTGGTGACGGTGGTACTGTTCGTGAGGCGTGGGAGAGGGCTTTAAAACATTTTTGCCGGCAGAGTGCTATTAATAGTGCTGATGCAGCGGTGTTAACAGCTTTGGGTGGTAATTTAGGTATTTCAGACCAGCAAGATCAAATTAAGCATTTACAGTTAGCCCGGGAACAATTAAAAATTGAGGCTAGCAAAGCGGAGGTAGAGGCAGTTAAAAACGTGAAACTTTATAATTATTTGGGTTTTTTAAGTGGACTAACTATAGTAATTATCTTCATTTAAAAAGGATGTTCGAAAAGTCCGTGCGATATCCACAGCGAATTTCTGCGTTGACTTAATTTTTGCGATACTCACGTATTATTTATACGCTTCACTCCGCAAAAATTAAGCCGCCTTGAACTTCTTGTGTCTATAGTACTCCTTTTCGAATGCGTACTTGAAAGGGAGGCATCCATGGGTGATATTGATATTATTTTTAGGATTGCCGGTATTGGTATTATTCTGGCAGCATTGCACACTATTTTAAAATACGCTGGTAAAGAAGAATATGCTAATTGGGTAACGGTAGCCGGTGTGGTGGTGATCCTGTTTTGGATAGTGAATTTTTTAGGGGAGTTTTTTACAGAAGTAAGGTCGGTATTTAATTTATTTTAAACACACACTTTAAAAATAATTATCAAAGGTGAGACGAATGGAAATCATGCAAATAATCGGCATAGCACTAATCACCACGATTTTGGCCGGCGTGGTTAAATTTGGCAATAAAGAAATTGGAGTGCTAATCAGTTTAGCTGCCGGGTTAATTATTTTCGGAATGATGCTCGGTCATATTAGTGCGATATTTCAAGTGTTGCGAGATTTAGCTAATCAAGCTAATATCAGCATGATTTATTTGGGAACTATCTTAAAAATTGTCGGCATAGCATACATAGCAGACTTCGGGGCGCAAATTTGTCGGGATGCTGGTGAGGGAGCGTTGGCTACTAAAGTTGAATTTGCCGCTAAAATTTTGGTTTTAGTTTTGGCAGTACCGATTATTGTGGCAGTGCTACAAGCACTTTTAAAAATCATACCGGTATAGGTGGCAGTAGCTAATGAAAAAAATAATCTTATTATCCATATTACTGGTGTTAGCAGTGCTATTGTTTCCGCTAGCTATCGAAGCCATGCAACAAGAAGACCCTGAATTAACCGCTGTTGTGCCGGTACTGAATATGGAAAGCATCGAACAGGTGGTTCAGCAACTAGATGATCAAGTCACCCAAGCGTTGCCGCAACTTGAATTTCATCAAATGGTATTAAAGTTAGCCCGGGGTGAAATGGCCTGGAATATTAATGAAATATTTAACGGGTTAATCAAAATATTTTTTAATGAATTACTAAGCAACCTGCTACTATTAAGTCAATTGATAGTATTGTCTATTATCACGGCAGTGCTACAGAATTTGATGAATTCTTTTGAACAGGCTACTACCGGAAAATTAGCTTATTTTGTTTGCTACTTGGTATTGGTAACCTTGGCAGTAGGCACTTTTAGCCTGGCTATTAATATTGGCCGGGAGGCAGTTGATCACATGGTGATTTTTGTATTGGCTTTATTGCCAATGTTACTGGTATTATTGGCGGCCTTGGGTGGAGTCATTTCGGTAGGTATTTTTCACCCCATAATTTTGGGCTCTATTGCAGTTGTAGGTATTATTGTGAAAGATATTATATTACCGCTGGTATTTTTTGCCGCCATTTTAAATGTATTAAACGGTGTATCCGCTAAATTTAATGTGTCAAAACTGGCAGACTTGTTAACATCAATCGCCATGCTGGTGATGGGATTATGTTCTACTGTATTTATGGGTGTGTTGGCAGTTCAAGGAGTGACCGGGGCGGTCAGTGACGGTGTGGCGTTGCGTACCGCCAAATACACTACCGGTGCTTTTATACCGGTGGTCGGGGGTATGTTTGCAGATGCTTTGGAAGCAGTAGTCGGTTCGGCGTTATTAATGAAAAATGCTGTAGGTCTTGCCGGGGTAGTAATTATTGTGTTATTAACAATTTTACCATTATTAAAAATTTTAGCTCTTGCTTTTGTGTACCGTTTAGCCGGAGCATTGATCCAACCTACCGGGGATGAACAAATGGCTAACTGCCTGACGTCTCTTGCCAATAGTTTAATGCTGGTATTTGGAGCGGTAGCGATGGTCGGGTTATTATTTTTCTTTGCTGTTACTATTGTGGTTGGTATGGGTAACTTGACCGTAATGTTAAGGTGAAAGGATGACATCAAATGGAAGAGTTGCGGCATTTAGTGCAAAATTTAGTAATTTTGATCATGCTGGCGGTATTTTTGGAGTTGCTGCTACCTCAAGGTAGTATGCAAAGGTATGTCAAAATGGTGATCGGTCTTTTAGTAATTATTGCGGTATTACAGATGATATCTGAATTTTCTGGTACCGATTTACACCTGTATGTGCCGAAAATAGCTACAACTGCTACTATTTCGTTAGCACAAGTGCAATCTGAAGCTAGCGAAATAACGGGTCATTACCAGCAGCAAGCTTTGGAAAATTACCGCCAAGGAATTATTAAGCAAGTACTGGCGCTGGCTCGTTTGAACCCAGAATTAACAGTACTTGATGCTTGGGTAGAAGTAGTTACTACATCAGGCGAAAAACTAGGAAAAATCCAATTGATTGGATTGGCAGTAGCCAGCAAACCAGAATTTTCTAATGAATCAAAGATGATCACTCCGGTAGAAATAACGGTAGGGATTAAAACACCGGTAGCTATTTTGCCGGAACAGATACCGCCACAAACAGCACAGACAATCCAAAATTTAACTAAAACACTAACTAATTTTTATAATATTTCTCTAGAACAGGTCCAGATTATTTATGTAAATTAACTGGAAATTATGTGTTTTTGACTTGTTAAACTTATTATACGAGGGAGATGAATGAAAGTGCTTAAAAAAATTTTTCAAATTTTTCAAAGTGGCGATCAAGCTAGGCTAAAGTGGCTAGCGGTAATTTTGGCGATAATAATCGGTTTAGTTTTTTTGGTGGTGGGAAATCCTTTTGATAATCCTCAACAGTCACCAGTACCACCTCAAATGATGTTTCCGGATAATCAAACAGGCAATAGCGGTAATATAGCAGCAGCGTCTGGCATGGTGCAGGAAGAGCAATACTTAGCTCGAAAAATGAGTGATATGTTAGAGTTGGTAGCTGGTGCGGGAAAAGTGCAAGTGACAGTACGGTTTAAAAAATCGGCCCGGTTTGAATATGTCGTCAATACTAATAACAATACTAAAACTACTCGTGAGCAAGATCAAACCGGTGGTACCAGAATATTAAACGATAATAACTATTCCGGACAAATGGTGCTATTGCGTAGTGGTAATGCTACAGAAAAACCGGTTTTGCAGCAAGAAATTGCCCCCCATATATCCGGAGTATTAGTAGTGGCAGAAGGAGCCGGTGATCCGGTTATTAAAGAAAAACTATTCCGGGCAGTGCAGGTAGGTATGGGGATAGAGCCACAAAAAATTTTAGTATTAACCAAATCAATCGCCGGTGCGGTAGAAGTTAAGTGTGTTTTAGGAAATTAATATTTTAGCGATCAGCTGATCGCTAACTTACAGGGAAGGTGGGATTAATTAATGAAAATAATTGTGTCTAAAGCCAGTACTAGTTTAATAATATTAACATTACTCGGATTAGTATTATTTTCTGTTTGGTATCTGATCGGCAAAAATAATCTAACCATAAAGCCGGTTACGACTATGAGCGTTACTGAAGCTACACCTGAGAATATTTTAAATAAAAATCCGATTATTGAGTACCAACCAGCAGGGTCAGAATTTAAGCATAATTATCAAAATAGCACTGGTTTTTTTATTGAATACCGGTTAGAACGGGAGCGGGTTAGGGGTCAGCAAGTAGAGTGGTTGCGTGAAATTATTAACAGTGCTAATGTTGATACTAATACCCGCAAGCAAGCTCAGCAAGAATTATATCTTATTAGTAAAAATATTGTCAAAGAAATGCAGTTAGAATCCTTAATACAGGCTAAAGGGGTTGCCTATGCCATTGTAATACTACAAGATAAAGCAATCACTGTAGTAGTGCAGTCTGAAGAACTGGTCGATGAACAGACCACCCTGATAGCGGAACTTGTTGCTCACAATACCGAAATACCTGTTTCGGATATTATAATAATATCAAAAAAATAAAGCCGGATTAAATTTTTAAAGAAGATTTTAACTAGATTCAATTGAAAACAACTGCATAAATTGGTATACTAAACAGCGTAAAGATTTTTAGTATTTTATTTTTAGTATTTTTAATGATAGAGAGAGGTGTAAATAAATTGTTACAATTTCAAGAAGCGGCTAGAATCAAAAACTTACCACCTTACCTGTTTGCGCGAATTGAGCAGTTGATTGCGGCCAAAAAAGAGCAGGGTGTGGATGTAATTAGTTTAGGTATTGGGGATCCGGATCTGCCTACACCAGATCATATCGTAGCGGAATTGAAAAAAGAGGCCGAAAACCCGGCTAATCACCAGTATCCTTCATCGGTGGGCATGTTAAGTTACCGTCAAGCGGTAGCTGATTTTTATAAGCAGCGTTTTGGCGTAAAATTAAACCCAAAAACTGAAGTAGTAACCTTAATGGGTTCTAAAGAGGGTATTGCCCATATTTCCTTCTGTTATCTAAACTCTGGTGATGTCATTTTAATACCAGATCCGGGTTACCCGGTATATGCCGGCGGGGCTATTTTAGCGGGGGGACAACCTTATAACTTGAAAGTAACGGCAGCAAACGGCTTTAAGCCTAATTATGCTGATGTGCCGGTTGATATAGCTAAAAAAGCTAAAATGTTGTTTATAAATTATCCTAATAACCCCACTGGAGCAACTGCTGATTTAAAGTTTTTTGAAGAAACCGTAGCCTTCGCTAAAGAAAATGAAATTTTAGTTTGTCATGATCTTGCTTATTCTGAAATTGCTTTTGACGGTTATCGTCCGCCTAGTTTTTTGGAAGTGCCAGGGGCTAAAGTAGTAGGCATTGAGTTTGGTTCGGTATCCAAACCTTATAATATGACCGGTTGGCGTATTGGTTGGGCGGTGGGACACCCGGAAGTGGTAGAATCACTAGGGCGTTTAAAAAGCAACATAGACAGTGGTCAATTCCAGGCGATTCAGTATGCTGCTATTAAAGGTTTAACTGGATCACAACAAGCTTTAGAGGATAATATCGCTATTTACGAGCAGCGCCGAAAAATTGTTATGGACGGGCTAAAAGAGATGGGTTGGCACTTAGAAGCACCAAAGGCTACTTTTTATGTGTGGGCACCGGTACCTAAAGGCTATACTTCGACTTCGTTTGCTGAAGATGTGCTAGAAAAAACCGGTGTAGTAATCACCCCGGGTAATGGCTATGGTGACAACGGTGAAGGTTATTTCAGAATATCTTTAACTGTGGCGACAGAGCGATTAAAAGAAGCTTTTGCAAGGTTGAAGAAAAATTTAGGTAATCTGGAATTTTAGTGAATAATCAGGCACAAAGGCACAAAGATTAGTACCTATTATAGGGGGAGGGCTTAAAATGAAATTGACAGCACGGGCCATGCAAATCAGCCCTAGCCTTACGTTGGCTATTGATTCTAAAGCCAAGCAAATGAAAGCGAGCGGGGTAAAGGTATTTAATTTTGGTGTGGGCGAGCCGGATTTTGATACCCCGCAGCATATTAAAGAGGCGGCTATTGCAGCTATTAACGCCGGGATGACTAAGTATACCCCGGCAACAGGTACGGTGCAGTTAAAACAAGCGATTGCAGCTAAATTTAAACGTGAAAACAACTTGAATTATCAATTATCCCAAATTGTAGTGTCTACCGGGGCCAAGCATTCGCTGTATAATGCCTTTCAAGTGTTGGTAGAAGAGGGAGATGAAGTGATTTTACCAGCACCTTTTTGGGTAAGTCACTTGGAACAAATTAAAATTCCTGGTGCTGAACCGGTAATTGTGATCACTTCAGAAAAAAACGGTTTTAAAATGACCCCGGAACAATTGCGCCAAGCGATTACCCCTAAAACTAAAGTGGTATTAATAAATAGTCCTAGCAATCCTACCGGTGGGGTGTACAGCAAAGCAGAATTGCGAGCTTTAGGAGAGGTTATTTTAGAACATGAGCAAATTACGGTCATTTCAGATGAGGTCTATGAAAAATTGGTTTATGACGGGTTGGAGCATGTCAGTATTGCCAGTTTGAACCCGGAACTAAAAGAACGTACCGTAGTGATTAATGGTGTCTCTAAGGCTTATGCCATGACCGGGTGGCGGATTGGTTATGCGGCATCGCCGGTAGAAATTTCTCAAGCGATGGCTGGTTTGCAAAGTCACTCTACTAGCAACCCGACATCGATTGCTCAAGCTGCTAGTGTGGCAGCGATTAACGGTGATCAACAACCGGTGCAAGATATGTGCGCTGAGTTTGTTAAACGACGTGATTATATGCTGAAACGGTTGTTATCTATTCCGGGGATTAGTTGCCCGCAACCGGGTGGAGCTTTTTATTTATTTCCTAATGTTAGTGCTTACTTTGGTAAAAGTTATCGTGGGCAGCTTATCAATAGTGGTACTGATTTGGCCGCATTATTGCTGGATAAAGTGCAGGTAGCGGTAGTACCTGGCGTTGCTTTTGGCAATGACGATTTTTTGCGCTTTTCTTATGCTACTGATTTGGCTACAATCACTGAAGCTATGAACCGGGTGGAAACGTTGTTGAAGGATATCAAATAAAAAGGTGGTATCGTAACGTTGTTAAATAGCATGACGGGGTATGGTTATGGAGAGGCCTGTTTTGATGAACGTAAATTTACAATAGAATTAAAATCAGTTAATCATCGTTATTGCGAAGTGGTGTTTCGCATGCCCCGGGTAATGTTTCCCCTAGAAGATCGTCTGCGCCAGATTGTTAAAAAACAGATTGGGCGGGGGCGAGTTGATGCTTATGTTTCCGTTCAAGACACGCAACAAAAACCACGGCAGGTGCAAGTTGACAAAACCTTAGCGGTGGCGTATTATAAGGAAATCGAAGAATTACGGGCTTTATTGTCGATTAACAGTGAAATTGAAGTTAAAGACCTTGTTACTATCCCGGATATGTTTATAATCCAAGAATCAGCAGAAAATGCAGAAGAATGGTGGCCGGCTATGGAATTGGCAATAAATAAGGCTTTGGCTCAATTGTTAAATATGCGTGCCGTGGAAGGGGTTAAACTTGGGGCAGATATAGAAAAAAGGATTAAAAATATCAGTGAACTTAATGATGCTATTGCCACAAGGGCACCGCTGGTTGTGATTGATTATCGCAAACGTTTAAATCAATGCTTGGCTGAATGGAAAAACGAATTAACGCTGGATGCTAATCGTTTAGAATCAGAAGTAGTTCTTTTTGCTGACCGGGCTAATATTACCGAAGAAACAGTACGCTTAACCAGTCATCTTGAGCAGGCGTTTAAGTGTCTTACATATCCAGAACCGGTTGGGCGTCGTTTAGATTTTTTAGTGCAAGAAATGAATCGGGAAATCAATACTATCGGTTCTAAGGCGAATGATTTGCAAATTACTAATATGGTAGTAGCAGCTAAAAGTGATTTAGAAAAAATCAGGGAACAAGTACAGAATATTGAGTAATTAAGGAGAGATGATGATGGATGTTAGATTAGTTAACATTGGTTTTGGTAATATTGTTTCGGTAAATCGGATTATTGCTATTGTTAGCCCAGAATCGGCACCGATTAAACGGATTATTAATGAGGCGCGTGAACGGGGCATGTTAGTAGATGCTACTTATGGCAGACGAACCCGGGCAGTAGTGGTAATGGATAGTGATCATGTTATTTTATCTGCGGTCCAACCGGAAACAGTAGCAAATCGTTTGGTCCATAAAGAAGCTTTAAGCAAAGAAGAGGTTACCAGATAACGGCATGGATAAAAAAGGTTTATTATTAGTGGTTTCAGGACCGTCAGGAGCAGGCAAAGGGACTGTTTGTCAAGGTTTAATTAGAAAAAATAAAGCTTGTTTCTCCCTATCAGTATCGCTTACAACCAGAAAACCGCGGGCTAACGAAGAGCAAAATAAGAGTTATTTTTTTGTCAACCGGTCAGAATTTGAAAGTTTGGTAAAAAACGACCAAGTATTAGAATGGGCTGAAGTATATGGTAATCTTTATGGCACCCCACGCCAGTGGGTGCAAGAAAAACTGGGGAAAGGCGAAACTGTATTATTAGAAATTGATATTCAAGGGGCTTTACAGATAAAGCGAAAGTTTCCGGAATGTATTTTGATTTTTATTGTACCGCCTTCGATCAATGAATTACAAGCCCGTTTGATACGACGTGGTACAGATGACCATGCTATTATTAAAAAGCGGCTTGATTGTGTGCAGTGCGAATTGCAAGAAATCCCGAAATATGATTATATTGTAGTTAATGATCAATTAGAAGTAGCTTTGAATCAAGTTTCAGCGATCATTTCAGCTGAAAAATGCCGGCCAAATCGCTTTGATTTACAAAATTATTTACAGTTAGGAGAGTCTACTGATGAATGAAATCCCTTTAGATGAACTACTAAAAAAAGCGGACAGTCGTTATAGTTTGGTGATAGCGGCGTCTAAAAGAGCCCGGGAATTAATCAATCTAGAATTTCAATCTGAGAATGACCAAGTTTATGATTATACTATCAGTGCAGTATTAGAAGATATCATCGAAGGTGCCCTGGAAATTATTCCTAAATAGCAAATGAATAGCGAGTGATTCGGAGTGTTAAAAGGCAAAAAAATCACAGTGGGTATTGCCGGCGGTATTGCTGCTTATAAAGCGGCGGAACTGGTCAGTGGTTTAGTGCAAAGTGGGACCGTTGTGAATGTAATTATGACCGATGCCGCCAGACAGTTTGTGCAACCATTGACTTTTGCCACGTTAGCTGGTAATGCTGTATATACTAGCATGTTTGACGAGCGGTATACTGGTGAAATAACTCATCTTGATTTAGCTCAAAAGGCAGATTTGTTGGTAATAGTTCCGGCTACTGCTAATATTATTGCTAAAGCGGCTCACGGCATTGCCGATGATTTGCTTTCTACGGTAATTTTGGCTACCGGTGGTCCGGTAATGATTTGCCCGGCCATGAATACGGTAATGTATAATAACCCGGTAGTGCAGCAAAACATTGCTAAGTTGCGCCAACTGGGTTATTATTTTGTAGGACCGGCCAGTGGTTCATTAGCTTGCGGCACAAGTGGTCTGGGACGTATGAAAGCCCCGCAGGAAATTTTACAAGTTATCAAACAAATATTCACCGGTGGTGATTTAGCAGGGGTCAAGGTGCTAATATCGGCCGGTCCAACACTAGAGCCGTTGGATCCGGTGCGTTATATCGCTAACCGTAGTTCCGGTAAAATGGGTTATCATTTAGCTGAAGTGGCTATGGAGCGGGGTGGTGAAGTAATCTTGGTCAGTGGGCCGGTGCAATTACCGGCTCCGGCAGGGGTGCAGCTGGTTAAAGTAGAAACAGCCCGGCAAATGCACCAGGCTATTATTGAAAATTTTAATGCTGTTGATGTGGTCATTAAGGCGGCGGCGGTGACGGATTATCGTCCTAAACAGGTTGCCGCAGAAAAAATCAAAAAAAATGAAGATCAATTATTATTATCGCTACAAAAAAATCCGGATATTTTAGCAGAATTAGGCCGGTTAAAACAACATCAAATATTAGTCGGTTTTGCTGCTGAAACCAATAATTTGGAGCAGTATGCGCAAGCCAAACTGAAAAATAAAAATTTAGACTTGCTAGTAGCTAATAATGTCAGTATGCCGGGGGCAGGTTTTGATGTGGATACTAATATAGTAAAGATTTTTTGCCAAAATGGTACTGTAACCGAATTACCTTTGATGAGCAAACGGGCAGTAGCCAGTCGTATTCTGGATCTAGTGGTCAGGTGCCGCAATGAACAAAGTGAGCAGTGAAAAGGCTATCTGGGCTGAAATTATTGTGGAGGTAGCCAGTCGCCGGGTGGACAGACCGTTTCATTATTTGGTACCGGAGCATTTAGCGCCGCTGCCAGTAGGTAGTAGGGTGCTGGTGCCGTTTGGTCCTCGTTTTGTTCCCGGGTATGTAGTGCGTTATTCCACGCCGCCGGTAGGTGTAGATATCAAACCGGTCAAAAAAGTACTGGGTCAAGGATTAAGTCCGGATTTATTGGCACTGGCTAGTTGGCTATCCCAGCGCTATCTCTGTACCTGGGCTGAAAGCTTGCAGTGTGTGTTGGGACCGGGGCGAGCAAAAACAAGAGCACCCCGGGGATTACAGGTAGCAATAAAGAATTTAGAGCTAACCAAAGCGGCTATTACTACCAAACAGCGGTTGGTACTCACTACGGCTAGTGCTCAACCGGGTTTAAATCAAACTGAACTGGCCCGGGTTGCCGGGGTGTCTGTGGCTACAGTGGCTACTTTAGTCCAGAAAAAAATGCTTTCATGGGTAACAAAAGAGGGGGTAGCTAAAGGGTTTGCCGCGAGTACTTATTCAGAAAAAAACAGCCTATTATTAACAGCGGAACAGCAGCAAGTTATTCAAGCAGTAGCTAAAGCCCTCCAGCGAGCTGATGATAACGCTTTTTTGTTGCATGGGGTTACCGGTAGCGGCAAGACCGAAACTTATCTGCAAATCATTTCCCAAGTGTTAAAACAGGGGAAGCAAGCGATTGTGCTGGTGCCTGAGATTGCTCTGACTCCACAAATGATCACTGCTTTTCGCAGCCGGTTTGGCAGTCAGGTGGCCGTATTGCACAGCAAACTGGCTACCGGGGAAAGATATCGGGAACACTTACGCATTCAGCAGGATCAAGCCCAAGTAGTTTTGGGGGCGCGTTCGGCAGTATTTGCGCCGGTAACAAAACTAGGTATAATAATTATAGATGAGGAGCATGAACCTTCCTACAAACAGGAAGTTAATCCTAAATATCATGTCCGGGAGGTTGCTCTTTACCGGGCCCGGGTTAATAAAGCGGTAGTATTGATGGGTAGCGCTACCCCAGCCTTGGAAAGTTACTGCCGCACTGAGTTTAATACTGCCCAAGGCAGGCCCGGTCCGTATATTTTATTGAACATGACTAAACGGGTGGCAAACAAACCGTTGCCTAAAGTATCGATAGTAGATATGCGTCAGGAAGAAATCGTGGGCAAATTAGGTATTTTTAGTCAGCGATTGGTGGAGCAGGTAGAAAACAGATTAAACTGGGGTCAACAAGTGCTATTATTTTTAAATCGCCGTGGTTATGCTACCTTTATTGTCTGCCGGCAATGCGGTCATGTCCACAAGTGTTTACACTGCGATATTGCGTTAACTTACCATGCTGACGGGAGATTACGTTGTCATTATTGCAATTACCGGGAGCAAGCCCCTAAAGTTTGCCAGCAATGCCAGAATGATATTATTGGTTATTTAGGTACCGGTACGCAACGAGTAGAAGCAGAAGTGCAACATCTTTTTCCGACCGCTAAAGTGTTGCGGATGGATGGAGATACTACCAGGCGCAAAGATGCTCACCAAAAGATTCTAAACAGTTTTAAAACCGGTCAAGCAGATATTCTGGTAGGCACTCAAATGATTGCCAAAGGATTGGATTTGCCGGGAGTAACCTTGGTAGGGGTAATCAATGCAGATACAATGTTGTATATGCCGGATTTTAGGGCTGCCGAGCGTACTTTTCAATTATTAACCCAAGTAGCAGGCCGGGCCGGCCGCGGTCAACACCCCGGTGAAACGTTAGTGCAAACCTATAACCCGGAACATTACAGTATCACGTTGGCTAAAGATCATGACTATTTAAGTTTTTATAAACAAGAAATGCAATTTCGCCGGGCTCTCAAATATCCTCCTTTTTACTATCTTTCCCGATTGTTGATCAGCGGGGAAGCAGAGCAAGATGTGGAAATTGCAGCCAAAGCGATCAAGCTAAATTTAGCACAAGTTGCTGAAAATATCAAATCGGAAATCAGAAAAGTGATCATTATGGGACCGGCACCGGCGGCACTTACTAAAGTACAAAATCGCTACCGCTGGCAAGTGGTGGTAAAAGGTCGCCTGCTTAGTGATATGCGTAATGTAACCAGAAAAGCAGTACAAATATGGGATCAAAATCATAAAAATAAAAGTAAAGTAAGTTTAAGTATTGATATAGACCCGCAGGTATTGATGTGATGGAGGAGGGTTAATATTGGCTGTCTATGAAGTTGTTAAAAACGGTGAGCCGGTTTTGAGGACAAAAGCTAAACCGGTGCCTAAAGTAACCTCGAATATCCATAAATTATTGGATAATATGGTTGATACTATGTATGCCAGTCGAGGGGTAGGTTTGGCTGCGCCCCAAATCGGGGTATCTAAACAAGTGCTGGTTTTAGATGTCGGTGATGGCTTAATCGAAGTGATTAATCCGGAAATTATTGAAAGCAGCGGAACAGAAACCGGTATTGAGGGCTGTTTGTCTATTCCGGGAATAATCGGGGAAGTACCCCGGGCTGTTAAAATAACAGTAAAAGGTTTAGATCGGGAAGGGCAAGTTGTAACTTATCAAGCCACCGGAATGATGGCCCGGGCTTTTCAACATGAAATAGATCATTTGAACGGGGTGCTGTTTATAGATATAGCCCAAAATATTCGGAAGGATGAAAAGCTTTCATGAATATTGTGTAAAATAGGTACAATAGTAGGGCTTTAGAATAATTATCGCATAGCAGGCAATTTTCTTAAGAATTGTGGAGGGAATATTTTTGAAATATAAAGCAATATTTTTGTTTTTTTTATTATCATTTTTATTACAAACGGTAGTATTTTTATTGCCGCCTGTTGCTGTTGCTCAAACTGAACAGCAGGGTGCGGTAGTTGTGGTGATCATAGATCGGATTAATATTAATGATTTAGTTGATGATCAATTGGTTGGTTTTGAAAGGTTGATGGCAGAAGGTGCTGTTGGCTTAGTAAATAGTAGAAGTGCCGGTAGAATTAATCCCCAAAATAATTATGTGACTATTGGGGCTGGCACGCATGCTCTAGGAGTAAGAGCTACTCATGAAGCATTTGATGTCCACACGCATCTGCAAGAAGGATTGGCTTCAGAAATATATTATCAAAGAACCGGCAAAACAGCTCCCGAAAGTGGTGTTGTACAGCTAGGGATAGCCGCATTAATTGAAAGAAACAAGGCTTTACCTCGTACTGTGCAAGTGGGTGGTTTGGGAGCAGCTTTAAATCAAGCGGGTCTTAAAACGGCAGTGTTTGGTAATGCCGATTTGCCGGGGGATTTTAATAGATTGGCAGTAGCGATTGCTATGAACGAAAAGGGTGTTGTAGATTATGGCTTAGTCGGTAACAAAGTGTTACTTACTGATCCTGCTTTTCCCGGTGGCAAACGTACTGATTATCAAGGGCTATTACAAGCAGTACTCCAATCATTACCTGAATATCAACTGTTAGTGGTAGAGTTAGGTGATACTGGGCGTCTGCATCAACAACGCCACTTATTATTTGATCATATTTATCAGCAGAATCATCGTCAAGCTTTGCAAAGAGCAGATGCTTTTTTAACAGAGTTAGTTGATAACTTAACTGTTGATGATTTATTAATAGTGCTATCTCCCACGCCAAATCAACTGATGTTAGCGGAAAATAAAAGACTTACTCCGATAATCATTTGGGATCAGAAGGGTAGTGATAGTGAAAGATATTTGTTAACTTCTGGGACTACTAAACATAGCGGCATTGTTAAAAACACTGATATTGCACCCACTATCCTAGCCCATTTAAATATATCCCCGTCAAATTTCATGAGCGGTAGACCAATGTATTTAGTGGGAGTGTCTTTTGATGCCGCCCATTACTTACAGGATAAACAAGATGATTTGGCGATAACCTTTGCAGCCCGCCCATTTTTGCAAACCGGTTATGTGTTTTTTCAAATATTTATTTTAAGCTTGGCATTAGGGTTGATTTTTGCTCATAAAAAAGGTGCTAAAATATTACAACCAGCGATATTGGTGATTTTAGCTGTACCGTTAGCCTGTTTATTAATGCCGTTGTTACCACAGCCATCGTTGACGATAGCTATTTTACAATTAATATTGCTACCGCTGCTGATCACTGCTGTAGTTTTCGGCTGGGGACGGGGTGATTTTTTCAAGAGTTTTAGTTTGTTAGCCGGCGCTACTGTAATAGTGTTATTAATTGATATTATTTTAGGGCAGCCGTTACAAAAAGAAGCTATTTTCAGCTATGATCCGATGGTGGGAGCACGTTTTTATGGGATTGGTAATGAGTATATGGGAGTACTTATTGGGGCTACGATTATGTTTATGGCATTAATGATCCACAATTATCCGAAACAGCGTCAAATTTTTATTGCTTTATCTGGTTTAATTTTTGCTGTTACGGTATATTGTATAGCGGCACCGCATTTGGGCACTAATGTGGGTGGCACTATCGCAGCTTCAGTAGCGTTTTTAGTCACCTTCTTTTTATTTACCGGTGTTAAAATAAGTTTTAAAATTATTACTATGATGATACTGATGGTAATGGCGGTAGTGTTTAGTTTTATAATTTTTGATTTAAGTAGACCACTACAATATCAATCTCATATTGGCCAAACTGCCCGGCTGATACTTGACGGTGGTTTAGTAGAAATATGGCATATTATTGTGCGCAAGTTAGAAATGAATTTGACGATTTTGCAGCATACTGTTTGGAGTAAAGTATGGCTAATTAGTATTATTATCTTGGCATTATTATTTTACTATCCCCGGGGGTTGATGAAAACCATTCAACATAAATATCCGGATATATTTAAAGGATTTATTGGTGTTGTCGTGGGTGCTTTAGTAGCCTTTGTTTTTAACGATTCTGGTGTGGTGGCTGCTGCTACCACCATGATATTTGTCGCCCCGCCATTGATTTATCTGGTGTTGCGGGAACAAAGTATAAACTAGTTTATTGTAACGCAGGCATTTTGCCTGCGTTTTTAAATTAATGGGAATATTATTACAGGATTTTGGGTTTACATGTCGAAAAATATTGGCAAGGGAGGATGTTTTTATGATAAAACCGGGCAGTGTTTTAGATGAAAGATACCAAATAATAAAACTTATTGGTCAGGGAGGTATGGGGCATGTTTTTCTGGCAGAAAACATAAAGCTGGGTAATAAATGGGCGATAAAAGCAATTGATCTCAGTCAGAATACCGATATTAACTTATTAGCAGAACCGGATATCTTAAAAAAAATAAACCATAAAAGCCTGCCAAGAATTGTAGATATAATAGAAACCAAAAAAATTCTTTACATAGTTGAAGATTATTTTGCAGGTGCTAATTTGAAAGAAATCATTAAATCCAGTGGTAGTTGTGCCGAAGAGGATGTTATTAAATGGACTAAACAATTAGCTGAAATTTTAAGCTACTTGCATAATTTAAAGCCTAATCCGATTATTTACCGGGATATGAAACCGGGCAATATTATTATAGATAGTGAAAACAATGCTAAATTAATTGATTTTGG
Organism: Desulfotomaculum sp.; assembly: GCA_021129825.1. Taxonomy (GTDB): domain Bacteria; phylum Bacillota; class Desulfotomaculia; order Desulfotomaculales; family Desulfohalotomaculaceae; genus JAJOKO01. The sequence goes on from JAJOKO010000166.1 coordinate 20,094, forward strand.
CATAGCACGAGAATACAAAATCGGGCAGGAATCCGACACCACCTATATCGGCACCGAGGGTATGCGGCACCGGAACAACTGTCTCAAGCCGGTCAATCTGACGAAAGAACCGATATTTATGGTTTAGGTGCTACCGTTTACCATGCTTTAACCGGGCGTAGTCCTGATGAACCGCCCTATTATATGCTACCGGTCAGAGAAATTAACGGCACTTTTTCTGAGGGTATTGAAAAAATAATTGGCCGTTGTGTGGCAGATGATCCCAATCGAAGATACCAAAATGCAGGCGAATTACTGGTAGAATTAAATAACATTCACACCCTCAACAGAGCGTATAAAATCAAAAAACTTAAACAGCGTTTGCTGGTAGTAGTGATTATAATATTTATGACCGGCGGTGCTTTTGCAGTTAACCTGGGTTTGGAAGAGCGGAGCATTGAACAACAGCAAGCTTACAGAGAGTTGATTGAGCAAGGTGTTACCTATTTTAACCAAAAAAACCTTACCCAGGCTCAAGAAGTTTTTAACGAAGCCTTGGCTTACGACCACCAAGGCGAAGTAAACGAATATTTAGCCCGGATATATATACAAAAAAACGAAAATCAAAAAGCAATTGAATTTTTAAACCAAAAGCTGGCTACCGGGCAATTGCAAAACACCGGTGCAGTGTTAGCTTTATTAGGGACAGCTTATTTTAACCAAGCCGAATACAACCGGGCGATAGCCTATTTTGAAAGCGTGGTGCGAGAAAGTAAAAAAATAGGTATCAGAGTAGAAAGTTATGTGCATGCCTACCGCGACTTGGCGGTAAGTTATGGTCGAACCGGAGATTTTCAAAAAGCAAGAAAAATTTTGGAAGAGTTGTCTGCTGTCAAAGGGATAGACGATCATATTATTATTTACATTAAAGGCGAGATTGAACTAGCCGGTCATAACTTTGAAAGTGCCCGGGCTGAATTTTCCCAAGCCCACTTGGCTAACCCGCAAAATATTAGGTATAAAATCAGCTATGCCCAGTTACTGGGTATTATTAATAAGCAGGGTTTGCCAAATCACGAGCAAGTAGCAAATTACCAGAAAGCGATTGCCTTACTGACCGGAGCGCATCAAATAGACCGCTACAATATTCAGGTATTAAAAAGTTTGGGTAAAATTAGTTATGATTTGGGATTACTTTATGAAACAACCAGTGATGCTCGCTATCAAGAGTTGTTTCAACGAGCTTTAACGATATTTAATAAACTTGTAGCTATGGGTTTGCAAAGTGGGGATGATTTTATCAATATCGGCATTTTAAATGACAAGCTGGGAAAATTACAGCAGGCTGACGCTGCATTCAGACAAGCACTGCAGATAAGTCCTGACAGTTCCCGGGCTAACCTGACCTATGGTTTATTCAAACTCAAACAAAAAGAATATGATGTTGCTTACCGGTATTTGCAAAAAACAGTAGATTTAAACCAGTCTGCTACTGATGTATCCGTGGCCCGGGCGAAAATTAACGAGCTTAGAGAAAAAGGCTGGGTGCATTGAGAAGACAGTGATGAAGATCTGGGTAAAATCTAAAAATGATCATTTTTTATTCGATTTTTTGAATAGGTTATGATAAAATGAAATAGTGGAGAAAGGGGGAAAGCAGACAGTGAATACAGAACATATTAAAGAGATTATTAAAGCAGAATTGCCTGTTATCTTGCGGAATGATAATGAGGTTAAAAAAATAATAATTACGCTGTCCAAAAAGCAGTTTGCAGATAAAGCTAGTACTGATAATACGGGTAACCGGGTTGATTTGGTGATTGAGGAACTACGCAAAGACCGGGAAGAGCAGCGTGAGAAATGGGCAGAGCAGGACAAGAAGTGGGTCGAACAAAATGAAAAATGGTGGAAAAACCAGCAAGAATTAGAGAAAAAATGGGCTGAGCAAGATGAAAAATGGTGGAAAAACCAGCAAGAATTAGATAAGAAATGGGCCGAACAGAGTAAAAAGTGGGAGAAAAATGATCAAAGAATGGATCAATTGGTGGCAGGTGTTACAGCCTTAAGCAAAAAGCATGATGCTACTATTGGAGCATTGGGTGCTCGCTGGGGTTTACACACCGAAGCATCATTTCGTAATGCCATGAAAGGTATTTTAGAAGAAAATTTTAAAATTAAGGTGCTGCACGTTACTGAATATGATGATGCCGGTGAAGTGTTTGGCAGACCGGATCAAGTAGAACTTGATTTAATAATCAAAAACGGGATGCTGATTATTGCTGAAATAAAATCTTCTATGAGCAAGTCAGATATGTATGTTTTTTATAAAAAAGTGCAATTTTATATAAAAACGCATCAACAGCAAGTCGCAAAAATGATAGTCATCTCTCCTATGGTTGATGAAAAGGCTAAAGTGCTAGCAAAAGAACTAGGAATAGTGGTCTATAGTTATACAGAAGAAGTAGAGTTATAAAGAATAAAGGAGAGAACCGGATACAAAGACTCAAATACCGTATATTCACCGGTATTTGAGTCTCATTAGTGTATTTGTCAACTGA
>JAJOKO010000156.1 GCA_021129825.1 Desulfotomaculum sp.
GGAGGAGATTTAGTCCCCCCTCCCCTCGTGGGAGGGGCGGGTACCCACCCGAAGGAAAGGGTACGGGAAGGGGGATTTTTACCACAAACATACTTTTCGAACAAGCACATAAAGTAATTAATAAAACTTACCGGGGGTGGTTAGCCTGGTACAATTTGAAGAACAAATTTATATTTTTATTATTACTATAGTTTCAGGGTTATTGGCCGGATTACTGTTTGATTTATACCGGATGTTAGCGGTAACGCTAAAGTTGAAAAAACGGGGAATAATGTTAGGTGATATTTTATTTTGGTTGATTTTAACTTTAGCGGCATTGGGGTTTTTACTGTTAAAAAACCAGGGTGATTTGCGTATCTATATTTTTCTGGGTTTAAAACAGTAGGAGCAATCTGTTACTTGCGGTATTTGAGTAAATACATGCTTCCGGTGATCGCAATATTTTTTAGATTTATCAAAAAAAATTATCGGACTAGGCATTAAGTTATTGAATGCACTATCTTGGCTAGTGGGGTTGCCCTTTCGAGCAGTTTTTTTATTAATGATCTTACCGTTAAATTTTGGTTTAAAAACAGCGACTGAAGTATGGTTTAAAATTAAAAACAAAAAAATAATCACAAATTTTAAAATCGATATTGTGATCAGCAGGGATTTTTGATATTATGTAGTAGTATTGTAGTTATAACGTAATAAAATTACCCACAAGCTGTGGATAGTATAGTGGATAACCAAGGGTTTTATTTGAAAAAATAGTTAGGGGTGCTCTCGTTTGCAGATTGAAATCAGGGGAGCAGAAAAATTGAGTTTTAGAGAACGACAAGTAGTGACCTTAAAAGAGATTGGTTACAGTAATGATCGCATTGCCAAAAAACTTAATTTGGCATCCAGTACAGTAGCCACTTTATTTACGCGTGCTCGTGGTAAAGGGTATCAAGTAGTGATTGTAATCCCTGGTGATGTAATTGGTTTATTTGGGTCGGATGAAGACGGAGAGGGGTCTTAAACTTTGATATCGTCAAGTGTTGGACGCGGTAAAGCGTTACCTTTTAAAAAACCACAACCGGTTAAACATAAAAAATCACGCCTTAAAATCAAATATAAAATCAGCTTGCCGCTAATAATACTACTATTAATTTTTGGCTACTTAGTACTGTCTATAGGTGGTGAAATAGATAAATTAAATAACATGCAGCATAGTGTGGCTGAATTAGAACAAGAAATGCAATTGTTGCAGGAAAGAAATTCGGAATTACGGCAAACTTTGACCTTACTAGAGTCTGAAAACTATGTAGAACAAGTAGCCCGGGAACAGCTAGGATTAGTTAAACCGGGAGAAACACTGATTGTGCCGGCGAATTAATAAAAAACAAGCTTTCAGCTGACAGCTAAAACAACTTTAACATTACCTTGATAATATTAAATAGTGTATTGACACTTCCTTAGTTAATAACATATAATCTTATTGAGCTTTACATTTACCAAGGAGGAGTATTTTTAAGTATGTCAATTGAAGTAGGAGATATCCTTGAAGGAGTTGTTGCCGGAATTACTAAGTTCGGGGCTTTTGTTGAGTTACCCGGAAATGTAACCGGCTTAGTACATATATCAGAAGTAGCCAGTGAATATGTACGGGATGTAAACGATTTTCTGAAGTTGAAAGACAAGGTGAAAGTAAAGGTGTTAGCGGTAGAAGGCAAAGGTAAAATTGCGCTTTCTATTAAGCAAGCTAAACCTAAACCGCCACCACCTGCTCATCGTGCTCGCCCTAAGCAACAACGTCAAGGGAACGTGCGGGTGTCTTTTGAAGATAAGTTAAGTAAATTTTTAAAAGATAGTGATGAACGCCAACAACAACTTCGCCGTAGCACCGATGTTAAACGTGGTGGTCGGGGTGCGAGTAGAAAATAAACAAAATAACAAGCAAATAGGTAAAGCGTAATAAATTGAAGTTAATTTAGTACGCCTTTTTGGTTTGCAAAAAAAATGTCGAAAGAAAAATCAACCCCACTTCCCCAAACTGACAAATATTTCTAACGAATTATTGTATAATCAATTTGTTGGAGTGTTTGTTCGAAAAGTGAGGGGGGTTTTTTTGTATGATGATATCGATATTTATCCTTATCGCCGTGCTGGTGAAAGTTCGGGTGACCAGTTCAAGGAAGTGGGTAAAAAAAGGTTTGGTTTTAAACCAAAGATAAACAAAGCGATGATTAAGCAGGCTTTTACTGCCCGGTGGTTATTTTTATATATAATGGCCTTTTTTTTGGGAAGAGCAATGTTGCTGGGCGAGTTAATGCCCTTTGGCATAGCATTTGTTGCAGCTATGACTAAGGTTAGCGGGTCCAAAAGCTTGGGGGTGTTATTTTTTGCTTTGCTAGGCTTGGCTACAGTCAGTGGTGGGCTGGCTTTAGTGAGTAGCGGGCTGGTGATGTTGGCGGTGTATTTATTTTTGTGCCGGTTGAGGATTGTTTGGCAGCGTGAATGGTATATTGGACCGGGTGCAGTGTTAATCATCGTGTTGATTATAAAATATTCCTTTACGGCTTATGCTGCCGGAGTTGCTTATGACTATATCAGCGTACTTTTTGAAGCGGTATTTGCAGGGGTGCTGACACTGGCCTTTATCCATGCCATCCCCCCGCTTTGGCAACGGACTGCCCCGGAGTGTATTAACAAAGAAGCACTATTTTGCATCTTACTGTTATTCGGTGGAGTAGTAGCCGGTACCGGGGCAATTGAATGGGGTTTAGTCAGTTTGCGCGGGTTAGTAAGCAACTTGATTATTTTGCTGGCTGCTTTGCTGGGTGGTGCTGGTTTAGGTGCCGCTGCCGGGGCGATGATCGGGGTAATACCGGGTTTGTCTTACGTATTAGTGCCGGTGTTAATCGGGGCCTATTCATTTGCCGGTTTAATGGCGGGTTTACTTAGAAGGTTTGGGCGCTTTGGTGTGGCTGCTGGTTTTTTATTGGGGAATATCATTCTTTCTATCTATGTTACGGATTACGGTAATATGCTGGGAGTATTACTGGAAGCGGCTTTGGCGATAGTGCTATTTTGTTTAATACCGGCCAGCTGGCTGGAGCATATTGCCAAAACATTACCGTTGCCGCGGGATATTAAACTGTACCAGCCAGCTTTGCCCCAAGCGCAGGTTAAAGAAATGACTGCCAAACGGATGTTGGACTGGGCGAAAGTATTTACTGAATTAGCGGGTAACTTTAAACAAGCATCGGCTACAGTAGAGGATTACCAAGAAGAAAAAAGTTTGGAACAACTTTTTGAAAAAGTAGGGCAAAAAGTGTGTCGTGGGTGTGCTTTATATCGCACTTGCTGGGAGCGGGAATTCCATCAAACTTATCAACGAATCTTAAACCTGCTGGCTGATGTGGAAACTAATGGTGTCTTAACGGTAGCTGATTTGCCGGAAAATTTACAAAAAAGATGTGCCCGGCTAAAAGAAATGGTGATTGCGATCACTTGTTTACATGATAATTTTAAGTTAAACAATTATTGGCAAAAGAAACTACTGGACAGCCGGCAATTAGTATCTGAACAACTGCAAGGAATATCAGAAATAATGATTAACATGTCTGGCGAACTGGCTAAAGAGATAGAAACAGCCGGCAAACTAGAAGCAGAAATCACTAAACGTTTGAAACGGGCAGGTATTACAGTTACCGATTTATTTACTTTCCACCAGCAGGATGGCCGGTTGGAAATAAGTTTAACCAGCCCTGGTTGTGAGGGTCAGTTGGTATGCCATCAAAAAATAGCGACGATCATCACGGCAGTTGCCGGTCAACAATTAGTGCTGGCTCATACTGGCTGCTGCCGGCATGCGGGGCAGCAAGAATGCACGCTTAAATTTTACTCAGCCCTAAATTATAGATTAGCAGTAGGTAGTGCTAGTGTAGCGCAGGGCGGCAATGCTATATCGGGTGATACTTACCACTACTATTCAACTTAAAGACGGTAAATATGCCTTGCTACTTTTAGATGGTATGGGTGTGGGGCGCAGTGCTTATATAGAAAGCTCCACCACCATAAAATTATTAGAGTGCTTGTTACGGTCTGGTTTTGAAAAAGATATGGCGGTAAAGACAGTTAACTCTATTTTAGTATTACGTTCCCCCCATGAAAGTTTTGCCACCATCGATATGGCGGTGCTAGATCTTTATTCTGGGCGAGCGGATTTCATTAAAATATGTGCGGCGGCCAGTTTTTTAATCAGCCGGGGTCGGGTGACTGTCATTAAATCAAACTCGTTGCCGGTAGGGATAGTAGAAGAGATCGAAGTTACTACTCAAACCAAAACCTTACAAGCAGGCGATATTTTGATTATGCTGACCGACGGCATGTTAGATGTTTACCGGGGGATTAAAAACCAAGAAAAATGGTTTGAAGCAATATTGCCGGATTTGACCGGACTACACCCGCAAGAAATAGCAGATGTGATTATGCAGGTTATTAATACCAACGGGGGCAAAGGACGCCATAGTCCCGATGATCGGACGGTGCTAGTAGCTAAAGTTGAAAATGCTTAAAGAGGATGTTATAAGTAGTCGCTGGACTGCTTATTTTTTTTTTGAGATTTTTGAGATGATAGCAGGATTTTTTTTATTAATGTAGAAAGGTAGTAAAACATAAGGTGATGTAAAATGAAAGTTGCAGATCAAGTATTAAAGTTCATCCGATCAAATAAAATGATAAAGTCGGGACAAAAAATACTGGTGGCTGTTTCCGGTGGGGCAGATTCGGTAGCGTTATTACACCTGCTGTATCGTTGGCAAACAAAACTAAATATAACTTTACATGTAGCTCATCTAAACCATATGTTCCGGGGGGCAGAAGCCCAAAAAGAAGCTCTTTTTGTAGTAGCTTTATGCGCAACGTGGCAGGTCCCCTGTACTTCCGAAGCGATAGATGTACCTAAATACCGGCGGCAACATCGTTTATCTAGTCAAGCAGCCTCCCGGGAAGTACGGTATCGTTTTTTGGAGCGAGTAGCCCGGGAATGTGGTGCTGCTAAGATAGCCCTTGGTCATCATGCTGATGACCAAGCCGAAACAGTACTGCTGCATTTATTGCGGGGCGCTGGTACCGGTGGGTTGGCGGGAATAGCACCGGTAAGGAATAATCGTTATATTCGCCCGCTGTTAAGCACCCGGCGCCGGGATATTGAAAGTTATTGCGGAGAACATGATTTGCAATACCAAAAGGATAGTTCCAATCAAGCCACCCGTTACTTGCGTAACCGGGTACGCCAGCACTTGATGCCGGTACTGGCTCAAGGATATAATCCGGAAATTGTGCCGGCATTAGGGCGCTTGGCAGCTATTAGCTGGGCGGAAGAACTATACCTGACAGAACAAGCCCAACAAGCCTTAAATTCATTAACCGGCAGCTTTACCAGTGAGCGGGTAGTAACGGAACTGCACCGCCAAAAATTTAACGAACTACCGTTAGCGCTGAAACGGCGGGTAATTCGTTTAGTTTGGCAAAAAATAACCGGCGATCAACGAGATTTATCTTTTGATCAGGTGGAATCAATTATAAAACAAGCTGGCACCTCTAGCTTGGCTACTTTAGCACTACCCGGGGGGGTAAATTGCGAAGTAGCTTATGATCAAATCCAATTTATCTGCCGGCAGCAAGCTGAAAGTGAGTTGTTAGTAAAACCGGAGGGTAGTTATGTTCTAAATATACCGGGAACAACATTAATCAAAGATTTGGGAATACTAGTGACAGCTAAAGTAGCTAGTTTGCAAAAAAATGATCTCCACCCGGCATTATTACCGAAAAACGAAGTAATGCTGGACTATCATTGTACCGGTGCTGATCTGCTGGTTAGATCACGTCATCCCGGTGATAAATTTAAGCCACAAGGGGCCGGCGGGACGGTGAAACTCAAAAAGTTTTTTATTGATCAAAAAATACCCCAGCAAAAGCGAGATCTGCTACCGTTAGTATGTAAGCAACATCAAATTATTTGGGTAACCGGTTTAAGAGTAGGGGAGGAATTTAAAGTGACCTCAGCAACTAAAAAAATTTTACGCTTGAAAGTGGCAGTAATCAATAAAATGTGATAAACTATTCATTGCGATTAGCAGTGCGAGTTTTGAGAGGAGTGACCCCATTGAACAAAATTGTCAAAAATTTGATGATTTATATGTTGATTGTACTGGCGGTAATAGTGATAATTCAGTTTGCAACACCAGACCAGGTCAACATTAAAGAATTAAAAACCAGTGAGTTAATAGTAGAAATTAAAAAAGGTAATGTAGAAAGCATTGTATTTCAAGTAGATGGTAACACTAACTTTATTACCGGGGTACTTAAACCGGCAGAGGTTAAATTTATCGCTAAAGGACCTTGGCCCGATGAAGCTTTGTTGACGGTGGTGAGGGATCAAAACATCCCGATGGATCAAATACCGCCGGAGCGACCGGCTTGGTGGGCAGCTATGCTGATGAGTTTTTTGCCGATTTTGCTGCTGGTATTTTTGTTTTTGTTTTTAATGCAGCAAAGCCAAGGTGGCGGTGGGCGGGTAATGCAGTTTGGTAAAAGCAAAGCTAAACTGCATACGGATAAAGAAATAAAAGTAACTTTTCAAAATGTGGCGGGAGCGAAAGAAGAAAAAGAAGAACTGATTGAAATTGTTGAATTTTTAAAAAGTCCTCAAAAATTTAACGATATTGGCGCTAAAATCCCCAAAGGGGTGCTGTTGTTTGGACCACCGGGCACCGGTAAAACCTTGCTGGCCCGGGCGATAGCCGGGGAAGCTAAAGTGCCGTTTTTTAGCATTAGTGGTTCTGATTTTGTAGAAATGTTTGTGGGAGTAGGGGCATCACGGGTGCGTGATTTATTTGAGCAAGCGAAAAAAAACGCCCCTTGTATAGTGTTTATAGATGAAATTGATGCGGTCGGTCGTCAACGCGGGGCTGGTTTAGGCGGTGGTCACGATGAGCGTGAACAAACCCTGAACCAGTTATTGGTAGAAATGGATGGCTTTAGTGCTAACGAAAATATCATTATCATTGCGGCAACAAACAGACCGGATATTTTAGACCCGGCACTGTTAAGACCCGGCCGGTTTGACCGGCAAATTGCAGTGACCGCCCCGGATGTAACTGGTCGTAAAGAAATACTGCAAGTACACATTAAGAATAAAAAAATGGCAGCAGATACAGACTTAGATATTATCGCCCGGCGCACACCCGGTTTTACCGGGGCTGATTTGGCTAACTTGATCAATGAAGCTGCTTTACTGGCAGCCCGGTTTGATAAAAAGAAGGTTGAGCAAAAACAACTGGAAGATAGTATTGAACGGGTTATTGCCGGACCGGAGAAAAAATCTAAAGTAATCAGCGAGAAAGAAAAGCGGTTAGTTTCTTACCACGAAGCGGGGCATGCTTTGGTCGGTTATTTGTTACCGGAGACCGACCCAGTGCATAAAGTATCAATTATACCCCGGGGGCGGGCCGGGGGTTATACCTTGTTGTTACCTAAAGAAGATCGTCATTACATGACCCGTTCGATGCTTATTGATCAAATCACCATGTTGCTTGGTGGTCGGGTAGCAGAAGAAGTGGTTTTGAAAGAAATTAGCACCGGTGCTCAAAATGATTTGGAGCGAGTTACCGAGATGGCTCGAAAAATGATTATGGAATACGGCATGAGTGAGCGTCTGGGACCGTTAACGCTGGGTCAAAAACAGCAAGCGGTATTTTTAGGTCGGGATATAGCTCGTGATCGCAATTATAGTGAAGAAATTACCTATGCTATAGATCAAGAAGTAAGAAAAATGGTTGATGATGGTTATGCTGTTGCTAAAGATTTGTTAACTAAAAATATTAAAGCACTGCATGCTATTGCTGAGAAGTTGATGGATATTGAAACCCTTACAGCTAAAGAGTTTATGGATTTAATGAAAGAACAAGGCTTGGGTGGGGTGCGGGAAACAGAAAATGATCCTGGAAAACCGATAGTCCATATCGGTAAGAAAGCGGCTTTGTTGCTAGGCAAAAAAGAACCGCTAATAAATTAATTCATGATAATTCATGATAATTCATGATAAGGAGACGATTTGATGGAACGCTCGTTTATAATGATTAAACCAGATGCAGTCCAAAGAGGATTGACCGGGGAGATAATTAGCCGTTTTGTGAAAAAGGGTTATAAGTTGGTAGCGATGAAATTAATGCAAATATCCCGGGAACTAGCTACAATGCATTATACTGAACACCAAGGAAAGCCGTTTTTTGAATCACTGATGCAGTACACCACTTCGGCCCCGGTAGTGGCGATGGTATGGGAAGGGAAAGAAGTAGTTGCCACTGCCAGAATGATGATTGGCGATACTAATCCGTTGCAAGCAGCTCCGGGTAGTATTCGCGGCACTTACGGTGTAGATTTAGGGCGTAATATTATTCATGGTTCTGATTCGCTGGCAAGCGCTAAGCGGGAAATCGCGTTGTTTTTCCAGCCGGAGGAAGTGTTGATGTATAGCTTAACCTTGGAAAATTGGATGTACGAACAAGGATAGTGCTAAGTCGAAATAAAGAGGGCGGGTCAGGGCTCTCTTTTTTTGATTGGCTTCTTAAAATACGTGTTCGAAAAGGGTACCATGTAGCACGTTTAAAATTTACATATTAATCCAATTAATCTTAAAACACACCCCCACCTGCACCCTTCCCTTCGGGTGGGTACCCGCTCCCCCATCAAGGGGGAGGAGATTTAGTCCCCCCTCCCCTCGTGGGAGGGGATTAAGGGGAGGGGGGTTTTTACCACAAACATACTTTTCGAACATCCTCTTTAATAAAATTTTCTGATATAATGGGTGTGTCAAAAATATTTTTTCATAGTTTAATAATTTCATTAGGCCTATATTATGATAGTAAGCGAGTGTTCTGGCTTTATTCAGTGTTTAGATATGTTTTTTAAGTGTTAAAATCAAATTAGTATTTTACATTTCAAGAAAGGGCAGATCATGAATAAAGAAATAATTGTTACCGTAAACGAAGATGAAACCAAGGTAGCAGTATTAGAAGATAAAAAATTGATGGAAATATATATCGAACGTTCTAGCAACCAGCGATTAGTAGGTAATATTTACAAAGGTCGGGTAGAAAATGTATTGCCGGGTATGCAAGCGGCTTTTGTTAATATCGGTGCGGCTAAGAATGCTTTTTTATATGTAGAAGATGTTATAGCGGTGCGGGATAATTTAAAAATTAATAATATTTTAAAGTCAGGTCAACAAATCATAGTCCAAGTTATCAAAGAACCCACCGGTGATAAGGGTGCCCGGGTGACTACTCGTATAACGCTACCGGGTCGTTATTTAGTATTAATGGCTCAATCGGACCATGTGGGTGTTTCTAAACGTATAGATGGTGAAATGGAACGCCAGCGGGTAAAAAAAATAGTTACTGATTTAAAGCCATCCGGTATGGGGGTAGTAGTGCGAACAGCTGCTGAAAATACGGATGAACCGGCAATCAGGCAAGACATGCAGTTGTTAGCTAAAATATGGTCTAAAATAAAAAATGAAACTGGCGCTATAGTTGCGCCTGCTTTGCTGCACCGGGACTTAGGGTTGTTGCACCGGGTTATCCGGGACTTGTTTAGCGCTGAGATAAGCAGACTAGTGATTAATTCTGAGTATGAATATGAAAAAATATTGGAATTGTTAGATACAATAGATCCTAAGCTAAAGTTAAAAGTAGATTATGATGAGCAAAAAGAATCATTGGAATATGCTGGTATTGAGCCGGAAATAAAAAAAGCATTAAAATCCCGGGTATGGTTAAAGGGTGGTGCCGGTTTAGTGATCGATCAGACCGAAGCATTGACCACGATAGATGTAAATACCGGTAAATTTGTGGGGGATATTGATTTAGAAGCTACTGTAGTAGATACTAACTTGAAAGCAGTGCCAGAAATAGCCCGTCAATTGAGATTGCGTAATATTGGCGGTATTATTATTATTGACTTTATCGACATGGTCCAAGCAGGACACCGCCAACAAGTATTGAATGCTTTGGCAGAGGCTGTTAAAAGAGATAAAACTCAAGTTAATATTCTGGGTATTACCCAGTTGGGGTTGGTGGAATTAACTCGTAAAAAAGAGCGACCTAGTTTAAGTGAAATGATGCAAAAACCGTGTCCGTGTTGTCAAGAACAAGGCAGAGTACTGTCAGAAGAAACAATCAGTATCCAGCTCAAAAATCAAATTATCCAAACAGCTAAACGCACTGCTGCCGCTACGATATTGGTAGAAGTGCACCCGTTGGTAGCGGCCAAACTTATTGGTAAAAATGGGGTTAGTTTAAGAAAAATGGAACGTACTACCGGGAAAAAAATATATATTCGCGGGTGTACCGGTTATCAGATCGAACAAGTAACGGTGCATTCATTTTGATAAAGGATGAATTTTATGACAGGTCAAACAATAGGTAACTATTACATCCATGTATTTGGCTGCCAAATGGCAGAGCATGATGCTGAAATGCTGGCCGGGCAATTGGAAGAAAGGGGTTACAAACCCACAAATGAACAAACAGCAGCAGATATTATCCTGTTGGTAACTTGTTGTGTCAGAGAAACAGCAGAAAATAAAGTTTGGGGTTTATTAGGTAGATTACGTCAATTAAAACAAAAAAAACCAGAATTAATCATTGCTGTATCTGGTTGTTTGCCTCAGCAGGCAGATGTGGGAGAAAATATTAAACAACGTTTTCCGCATGTAGATATAATTTTTGGCACTCATAATAACCACCAGTTAGCACAGTTACTAAACCGGCGGCAGCAATATGGTCAAACAGTATTAGACATTCACTCTGGTGCCGGCACTGTAACAGAAGGGGTGCCGGTACGCCGGGCACCGGGGATCAAGGCTTTGGTTACGGTGATGTACGGCTGTAATAATTTTTGTACCTATTGTATTGTACCCTATGTACGCGGGCGTGAACGCAGTCGGAAACCAGCAGATATTGTGCGGGAAGTAGAGGAATTGGTTTCTGCTGGATATCAAGATATTACCCTGTTAGGTCAAAATGTGAATTCCTACGGTAAAGAGTTGGATTCCCCTTGTGACTTTGCTGATTTATTACAACGTTTAAATCAGATAACTGGTTTAGAGCGGTTACGCTATACCACATCACATCCCCGGGATTTTACTGATAAGTTGATAGCGGTAGTTGCTGCTTGCGATCAAGTATGCGAAAATTTTCATTTACCGATGCAGGCCGGTAGTGATCATATTTTGAAGAAGATGAACCGGGGTTATAACCGGGCCGACTATCTAAATCTGGTAGAAAAAATCCGCCATAAAATCCCTGGGGCCAGTATCACTACTGACATCATGGTTGGTTTTCCGGGTGAAACAGAGGCAGATTTTAAAGAAACTTTGGATATTGTGCGCCGGGTAAAATTTGATAGTGCCTTTACTTTTGTGTATAATATTCGTCAAGGTACACTGGCGGCTAAAATGAGCGGAGCGGTGCCAGCTGAAGTTAAAACCAGCAGAATTCAACAACTGATTACGTTGCAAAACGAGATTTCGCTGGCTAATAACCGCAACCTGGCAGGTGCGGTAATGGCGGTTTTGGTAGAGGGCACCACCAAAAATAATCCAGACCGGCTTAGTGGCAGAACCCGTACCAATAAGTTAGTGTTTTTTGATGGCAAGCCGGATCTAGTAGGAAAAACCGTGCCAGTCCGTATTAATGCCGGTCATATGACCTATTTAGATGGTGAACTTATGAATTTTGGGTAATTTATAAGTTTTGGAGAACTTTGTAGAGGGAGGTGAAATTATAATGTCTCAACAAATATTTGATCAAGCTTTAGAATTAGGCAAACGCATTTCAGCATCTGATGAATTTAAAGCTGTTCAAGCTAAAGAAGCGGCTATGTTTCAAGATGAAGCAGCCCAAGGACTTTTAAAAGAATTCCAACAACTTCAGCAAGGGCACCAGCAAAAACAAGAACAAGGTCATCAAATAACGCCGGCAGAAATCAAATCCTTTGAAGAAATGGAATTAAAAATGCTAGAAAATCCTTTGATTAAAGCATTTTCTGAAGCTCAAAGCGCTTTTCAGAAATTATTAGAGAACGTTAATAAAACTATTAACGAAACGATGATTCCTAACACCGAGCCAGCAGCAGATAGCAGTTGTTCATCTGCTTCAAGTTGTAGTAGCGGTTGCAGTAGTTGTTAATAAAAACCAGGGGGATGAACAGTGGCCTTAACTCCGATGATGAAACAATATCAAACTATTAAAGAGCAATACCCGGACTCGGTGCTGTTCTTTCGCCTGGGTGATTTTTATGAAATGTTTTTTGATGATGCCTTGCTGGCCTCTAAGGTATTGGGGATCACTCTTACCAGCAGGGATGGTGCTAAAGACGGTAGCAAAAAACAAACACCGATGTGCGGGGTGCCGCATCATGCGGTAGATGCTTATATTGCCAAAATGATTGCCAGTGGCTATAAAGTAGTATTGTGTGATCAAGTAGAAGATGCCAAACAGAGCAAAGGGATTGTAAAACGCCAGGTAACTCGAATAATAACCCCGGGTACGGTAATGGAAGGGCAACTGCTGGAAGAAAAGAAAAATAATTATATTGTAGCTTTGTTTGTAGATGAGCGAGGTTACGGGTTAGCTTTTGCGGATATCAGTACCGGGGAGTTTATGTTTTCTGAGATCTATAATGATGCGATTACTACTAGTGCTGAAATGCTTACTAATGAACTTTTGATTGAACGTTTAGGAGATGAGTTCAGTCGCTTGCAACCGCCGGAAATGTTGTTGCCAGCTAGTTTAGAACAAGCACAATACTTTAGAGCTAAGTTAAAAAGTTATTGTGATCCGGTTTTAAGCTACTATCCGGATGATTTGGTGGAAATAAAGGAAACAGATTATTTTTTAAAGCCTTTGCACCAACAATTTTCGCCGGCAGTTATCGAAAATTTAGACTTACCGGCGAATTCTTTAGGACTAAAAGCGGCCGGAGCCTTGATGCAGTTTTTACAAGCTACCCAAATGCGTAGTTTAAAGCATATTCAGACAATTCGTTACTACTCTATTAATCAATTTATGACTTTAGACACCCCGGCTAGGCGCAACTTGGAATTAACTAAAACAAGCTTGGATGGTGCTAAAAAGGGCAGTTTGCTAGGGGTACTGGATCACTCTGTGACTGCTATGGGCGGCAGAATGCTTAAGAAATGGCTGGAGCAACCGCTTTTGCAAACAGAGCAGATTAATGCTCGCTTGGATGCCGTATCAGAATTAGTGGACGACTTATTTTTAAGATCTGATCTCCGCCAATTTTTGAAACAAGTATATGACTTGGAACGCTTGACTGCCAAAGTGGCTTATGGCACTGCTAATGCCCGGGATTTATTATCGTTAAAAAATTCGCTGGTTGTTTTACCGGAGATAAAGAACTTGCTTCAAAACAATAAGGCGTTATTATTACAGCAAACAGCCGGGGCGTTGGATACTTTACCGGATTTAGTCACTTTACTCGATAATGCTTTAACCGTTGACCCCCCGGTGGGTTTAAAAGACGGGGGGTTAATTAAAGTCGGTTATGACCAAGAAGTGGATCGATTGCAACAAGCATCTACCAATGGTCGTAACTGGTTGGTGCAATTGGAAATTAGCGAACGGGAACGCACCGGCATCAAAACTCTCAAAGTACGTTTTAATAAAGTATTTGGTTATTATATTGAAGTTACTAAAAGCAAATTAGCGGCAGTGCCAGAAAATTACCAACGCCGCCAAACACTGACTAATGCCGAGCGTTTTATCATCCCGGAATTAAAAAAATATGAAGAAATGATTTTAGGAGCGCAGGATAAATTAATAGCCTTGGAATACCAAATTTTTAGCCAATTACGGGAAACGGTAGCAGTTGAAACTACTCGCATCCAGCAAAGTGCTGCTGCGGTAGCCAAAATAGATGTATTAACTACGCTGGCTGAGGTCGCAATAAAATATAATTATGTCCGTCCGGTTGTAAATAACAGCAATAAAATCAATATTGTTGCCGGTCGCCACCCGGTGGTAGAACTAACGTTGAATGACGGGCAATTTGTGCCTAATGATACTGGTTTAGATGATGCGGGCAATTATATAGTGCTAATTACCGGACCGAACATGGGTGGGAAAAGCACCTACCAACGGCAAGTAGGCTTAATCACGATTATGGCTCAAACCGGTAGTTTTGTACCGGCAGATCAAGCAGAGATTGGCGTAGTAGATCGTGTTTATGCCCGGGTTGGAGCGACAGACGATTTAATTGCCGGTCGTAGTACTTTTATGGTAGAAATGCACGAATGTAATAACGCTCTGCGTTACGCTACCCCAAAAAGTTTGGTAATTATTGATGAACTAGGACGGGGTACATCTAACTTAGAAGGGATGGCTATTGCTCAAGCAGTGATCGAATATTTGCACGATACCATCGCTTGCCGCACTCTTTTTTCAACCCATTATCATGAACTGGCTGAAATGGCAGCCAGTTTACCGGGATTGCAAAATTATGCGGCGGCAGTAGCCGAAAAAGGCACCGATGTCGTGTTTTTGCACCGGATTATTCCCGGAAAAGCCAGTAGCAGTTACGGGGTACATTGTGCTAAATTAGCAGGATTGCCGGTAACGGTAACCGGTAGAGCTAACCAGTTAGTGCGAGATTTAGAGGTGTATTGCCAAGCAGCAGAAGAAGTAATCGCCGGTAAACAGCAAGTACAAAATACTGCCGGAGAACCGGCATCAACCGGGTTGTTTTCGTGTTCTCCGGAAACTATGGCGTTGCTGGCTGAAATAGCAGATGTTGATTTATCAAATACCACTCCCTTGGAAGCACTGAACCGTTTGTTTGCCTGGCAGCAAAAAGCAAAAATGCAACTTATGAATTTGAACAGCAAAAATACCATTGCTCTTTTCAGATTACCCAGCATTTAAACTTGCAATTTTCATATACAAAAAACATGTATTTGTTTCATTAGATATGATATAATTACACCAGAATTACAATCCTATTCGAACAGGCACTTAAAGAAAATCTTTAACAACACTGGTTATTTGGAGGTGTGCATATGTATATTGGGATAGATGTAGGTGGAACCAGTACTGATGCCGTGCTGCTCAATGATAATAAGGTGCAGGCTACTACTAAAGTATTTAATCTACCAGATGATTTGCTGGGTTCATTGCTACAGGCATTAGATAAAATTTTACAAGATGTTCCGGTTGCAAAAATTGAACGAGTGGTGCTTTCTACAACAGTAATTACTAATTGGATAGCAGAAAACAAGCAAGATTCGGTAGGTTTGATTTTGATGCCGGGACCGGGTCGGAAATTACAGCAATATCGTAAAGCTGATGTGCATATTATCACCGGTGCCATAGATTACCGGGGGCGGGAAATCATCCCGTTGCTGGAGGAAGAAATATTAGATACTATCAAGGCTTTAAAAGATAAAGGATACAATAAAGTAGCAGTAATTGGTAAATTTTCACCGCGTAATAATACCCACGAGTTACAAGTAATGAAAATAATAAAAAAACACCAACCTAAATGGCTAATAGAGCTGGGACATATTGCCGGTGGTGAATTAAACTTTCCGCGCCGGGTAGCTAATACTTTACTTACATGTGCGACTAAAGAAAAATATCAAAGTTTTGTAAAATCAATTCGGGCAGCATTAAAAGCTCGCAATATAGTAGCACCGGTGTTTATTATGAAAGCTGATGGCGGCACAATGACTTTAAAAAATTCGGAGTGTTCTCCGGTAGAAACTATCTTTTCCGGACCGGCAGCCAGTACCTTGGGAGTACAATCTTTAACCCCGGCAGGCGGCACATCTTTGGTAGTGGATATTGGCGGCACTACCACAGATTTGTCATTGATTCTTTCCGGGCAACCGCTTTTATCTTCCAAGGGAGTGCTGTTGGGTGATCAACTAACTCAAGTACGGGCTTTAGCGGTTAAATCAGTGCCGATAGGCGGCGACAGTGTTTTAGAAATAATCGGTAAAGAACTGATTATTTATTCTGAGCGTGCCGGTCAACCCTACTGTTTAGGTGGTCCTTTCCCGACCCCCACTGATGCTTTAAATGTAATGGGCTTGACGGGATTGGGTGACAGCGATAAAGCTTGGGAAGCGATGCAATTATTGGGTTGGAAGTTAAATATGTCTCCGGTAGAAATGGCTCGCAAAGCTATTAATCTAATGGTAGATATGATTGTGACAGAAATAGAAAAAATGTTTTTAGAATGGGAACAAGAGCCGGCTTATCATACTTGGGAAGTTACTCAAAAGCGAAAAATACGCCCGCAAAATGTAGTCGGAGTGGGTGGCGGTGCGGTTGGTTTTATCCCTAAAATTGCGGTGCGTACCGGGGGAACACCGGTACTATTGCCTTATGCCACAGTTGCCAATGCTATCGGGGCGGTAGTGGCTAAACCGACGCTACAAATTACATTGCGGGTAGATACTGAACAGCAAAAAATCAGTATAGCAGAGACCGGGTATCAAAGTAAACTGGCGCAGCCTGACCTTGATGAACAGCAAGTTTTGGCATTAGCTAAAAGTGAATTGATTAACCGGGCTACCAGTATGAATATTGATGATGACATTAGTGCTGTGGAAGTGCTACGGCAAGATGTGTTTAATATCGTGCGTGATATGGTCACCACTGGTAAAATTCATGATGTATGTGTGCAAACAGTGCGCGGTATCCATTGTCATGTAGGGGTAGGAGGGTGATGGTGATGCAAAAACAAAAAAGAACCGGCTTGATATTTTTCCCGGCTTTTGACTGGGCGATCAGTGCTACTCATCCGGAACGGGAAGAGCGCTTGTTATATACCAGAGATCAGTTTTTTGAAGAAGGTGTCTTGGATTTACCGGAAATTGCGGAATATCCCCCGGTAGTGGCGACACCGCATGAAATTACCCGGGCTCATTTCTGTATCCCGGGTGTTGATTACCAAACAGTAACCGCTCATCGTATTGCTGCCGGTGCTGCTATTCATTTGAGTGATCGCATTATGAGTGGCGAAATCAAAAACGGCTTTGCGATAGTGCGTCCTCCTGGTCATCATGCCATGCGGGTGGTGCGTGGTAATCGTGGATTTTGCAACATCAATAACGAAGCAGTGGTGGTAGAACATCTTCGCCGCGTTTATGGTGTTAAGCGTCTTGCTATTATTGATACTGATGTTCACCATGGTGATGGTACGCAAGAAATTTATTATCATGATCCGGATGTATTATTTATTTCTTTCCATCAAGATGGGCGTACTATTTTTCCCGGTACCGGGTTTATGGATGAACTTGGCGGTCCGACAGCATATGCTAGCACTATTAATATCCCATTACCTCCCGGCACTTCAGATAAAAGTTTCTTGTATGTAATGGAAAATTTAATATTGCCCATGATCAAAGATTTTGACCCGGAGTTCGTCATTAATTCTGCCGGTCAAGATAATCATTATACTGACCCGCTAGGGGATATGTTAATTACTGCTCAAGGCTATGCCCGGATGACTGCAATGCTTCAACCGGATTTGGCGGTGCTGGAAGGTGGTTATGCGATTGAAACTGCCTTACCTTACGTAAATTTAGCTATTTTATTGGCGATGGCCGGGCGTGATTATTCTTATGTGACTGAACCGGATTATCAGCCGGATAAATTTAGGGAAGATGCCAGTGTTACGGAATATGTGCATAAAACGGTAGCCCATTTGCAAAATGTTTGGAAAAATCGTTTAGCAAAGCAGCAATCTCAATTAGTTAGTCACGACAAATATTACTATCGTCAAAAAAACATTCATTATGATACAGAAAACTTTGAAGAAAAACAATTAGAGAAGGTACGAGTTTGTGCCCAATGTCCGGGGCATATTATGCTAGATTCACATATGCCTCAAACAACGGGTATTAAAGAATGCGGCCGGGTGTTGGCTGTTTCTGTGCATAATCGCTGTTGCGAGTATTGTATTGCTGAGGCTTGGGATGTTTACAAAAATGCTAAAAAAGATGAGCGTTATAGTTACGTTTATATGCAGGATAAAACAGAAGATACTTTTTTAACTTTTCGTCGTAAAGATGGGCGGGAGTGGCAAACTGAGGGATAAAGAGGTGGCTTGATATTGGGTAAAATTCAGGTATTAGATCAAGATATTGCCAATAAAATAGCTGCCGGGGAAGTGATTGAACGCCCGCTTTCAGCGGTAAAAGAACTGGTAGAGAATGCTTTAGATGCTGGGGCTACTAAAATTACTGTTGAAATTAAAGATGGTGGTACTACCGTTATTATTGTTAGTGATGACGGGCAGGGTATTGAGGCAGCATCTGTGCCGGTAGCTTTTTTAAGACATGCTACCAGTAAAATTAACCGGGTAGAAGACTTAAACGACATTACCACCTTAGGATTTAGAGGGGAAGCTTTACCTAGTATTGCCGCAGTATCCCGGGTAACTATCTTGACCCGTACTGGCGATCAAGATGCCGGGATGAAATTAGCTCTAGCAGGTGGTGAAATTATTACCAACACCCCGGCTGGTTGTCAACTAGGTACGACTATAACGGTGCAAGATCTATTTTATAATATCCCGGTCAGAAAAAAACACTTGAAGGGGGCGGCAGCAGAAGCAGGGTTAATTAATGATTTACTATCCCGGTTAGCTCTTTCCCGTCCGGATGTTAGTTTTAAATTAGTATCCCAAAAACAGCTAGTGTTGGAAACACCGGGAAACGGCAAGTTGCTGGAGACTTTTGCTGCTGTTAACAGCGTTCAGGTGGCCCGGAAAATGTTGTTGGTAGAAGGAGAAGCTGGTGGCATCCATATTTATGGCTATGTCAGTAAACCGGAATTAAGTCGTGCTACTAGACTACAGCAAACTTTTTTGATAAACGGTCGGTATGTGAAAAGCAAGCTTGTTGCTGCTGCTTTGCAAGAAGCCTATCATACTTTATTATCTTCCAGACGTTACCCGTTGGCGGTGTTAAGGATTAAAATGCCCCCGGGGATGGTAGATGTTAATGTCCACCCGGCAAAAACAGAAGTGCGTATCAGTACTGAACGGGAGTTATATAAACTGGTTGTAGCTACCGTTAAAAAATCATTACATACTTTACAAAGTGTGCCGCTGCTAGAACCACCGTTACCAAAATATCAGCCGCAAGCAGCTGTTCAACCGGATTATGCCCCAAAAACAGCACCACAACCGGTGCAAGCCAAACTGGCATTTAATACCCAGCCGGTTGATAGCGAGACAGCTATCCAAAAACAACCAGAGCCAGCATTGTTTTCTACTAAATTGATGAGGACATTCCGCCAGGTGCCTGCCACGAAGGAGGAGGGTGCGGTGTGTCCCCTATCCTCTAAACCGGTAATTAATGAAACCAGTGTTGATTATGATCCTAATGCTTTTCCGGAATTATGGTCTTTAGGTCAATTATTGCCTACTTATATCTTAGCTCAAGCAGTTGGTGGGTTGTATGTGATAGACCAGCACGCCGCTCACGAACGAGTGCTTTATGAACAATATACTAAAAATATGGCTACCCAACACGCTAGTCAAATGTTGTTAGTACCGGTTGTTTTAGAATTAAAACACCGGGAAACAGAAATATTGACGGAACACATCTTTGTTTTTAAAAAACTAGGTTTTATACTGGAGCATTTTGGTGAAACTACTTATATGTTGCGAGGCACACCGGCGGAATTTCCGCCCGGGGAAGAAGCCCAATTTTTCTTTGATGTTTTGGATAATCAAACCGGTGTCGGCAGTGATCATTTTTTCGACAAATTAGCTGCTGATTTAGCTTGTCGCAGTGCCATTAAATCAGGGCAAAAATTAGCTCATTCAGAAATGGAAGCATTAATAAACCAGATGAGTAAATTAGAAAATCCCTACAGTTGCCCTCACGGCAGACCAACAATGATTAATTTATCATTTGCAGAGTTAGATAAAAAATTTAAGCGATGAATATTAAATAAACAGAGGTATTAATTATGCAACATCTAGTCACCACTTCTTTAAAAACTACTACGGAGACAATTAAAACAGCTAAACAAATTGCAGCGGAACTTGATATTTTGTATGAAAGCCGGGCGGGCAGATCGTTGGCTGATTTAGAAACGACATATGGTAGCAGCGGTATTTTGGTAGTAGCTAAAAGCAAACTAACTATTTATATCCAAGGTCAAGCATTCTTTTTTCACCCGGGAATGGCCAAATTACGTATTAAAGCCTTGAAAAACGGTATTGCTGATCAGATGATTAAGGCAATGGACTTAAGCCGGGGTGATAGTGTTTTAGATTGTACTTTGGGTTTAGGTTCTGATGCCGTAGTGGCTAATTATGTGGCAGGACAGCCCGGTTTAATCACCGGCATAGAATCTAATGTTTTGATGGCTTATGTAGTTAAAGCAGGCTTGGCAGCATATCAAAATAGTAGCAGGGTACTGGTGCAGGCGGTACGGGGGATTAAAGTGATTAATGCGGAACATTACCAATATTTAAGCTCTTTACCGGCTAATAGTGTAGATGTAGTCTATTTTGATCCGATGTTTCGCCAGCCCCTTAATAAATCAGCAGGGATATTACCACTGCGTAAATTAGCTAATTATAGCCCGTTAGCAACAGAAATTATCCAAGCAGCTTGCCGGGTTGCCAAAAAACGGGTAGTAATTAAAGAAAAAACCGGCAGCGATGAATTTAACAGACTGGGATTTTCAGAGGTAGTCGGGGGTAAAAAATCACCTGTTGCTTACGGAATAATTAAGAAGAATATTAACAGATTATTGCTGAAGAAATAAAAAAACAAATTTCATAATAAACAACAATTAGTGCGTGTTCGAAAAGTATGTTTGTGGTAAAAACCCCCCTCCCACGAGGGGAGGGGGGACTAAATCTCCTCCCCCTTGATGGGGGAGG
>JAJOKO010000120.1 GCA_021129825.1 Desulfotomaculum sp.
TTAATATGTAAATTTTAAATGTGCTACATGGTACCCTTTTCGAACACGCTCTTAAGATATTTTTTTTCAAGCAATTTCATAAAAAAGCAGGAATTAAACTTGATTAAGCAGAATTTAAAAGAGTATAATGGGTAGCGGTAAGTTATTTTAATTATTGAAAGGGGGGTTCTGGTTGGATCCGACAATTGTATCTATACTTTATATTGTAGCTTTGTTTGCATTATTATACTTTTTGTTCATTCGTCCTCAACGCAAAAGACAGAAAGAACACCAAGAAATGATTCGCAAATTACAAGTTAATGATGAAGTCACTACTGTTGGTGGGATGTTAGGCACAGTAATTAAAATAAAAGAGGATACCGTAATTATTCGCTTGGCGGATAATGTAAAAGTAACCTTTTTAAAACAGTCTATTGAACAAGTACGCAATAAAACCAGTGAAACTAAAAAACTGGATTTATCTAAAGATGATGATGAAAAGTAGTAATTCAACTTTAGCACTTAAATAATAGACGTTAGTGTAAAAATAAGCTATCAGCGGTCAGCTATCAGTTAAAATCTTTTAAATCTTTAGCTGACCGCCGATTGGCGTCTATTTATGGAAGGATGCCAGCGTTTGGTTACATTGGAAGATATAAAAGCTAACCCGGTAATAGATACTTGTATTAAAAAAGGTAATCAGTTTTTGGGAGTAATGGGCTATACAGAGCATAGCTACCGGCATGTTAAGATAGTATCTGAAACTGCTCGTTTGATTATGAAAGAATTAGGCTATTCTCAGTA
The DNA here is from genome assembly GCA_021129825.1 of Desulfotomaculum sp. Lineage (GTDB taxonomy): Bacteria > Bacillota > Desulfotomaculia > Desulfotomaculales > Desulfohalotomaculaceae > JAJOKO01. The sequence continues at coordinate 784 of JAJOKO010000120.1, forward strand.
TGATATTGAATTAGCTGCTATAGCTGGTTATATCCATGATATTGGTAATGTTATCAGTCGTAATGAACATGGTATCTCTGGTGCTAATATTGCTTTTCCGATTTTACTGCAAATGGGCATGATCCCCGATGATGTAGCTACGGTAGTATCGGCTATAGCCAATCACGAAGAACAACACGGTCACCCGGTCACCCCGGTGGCTGCCGCTTTGATTATTGCAGATAAATCTGATGTGCATCGTTCCCGGGTACGCAATACTGATAAGGCTAACTTTGATATTCACGACCGGGTAAATTATGCAGTAGAACGGGTTGCCGTAGATGTGTATGAAAAAGAACGGATTATTGCTATGAGATTGGCCGTTGATATAGATATGTGTCCGGTGGTAGAATATTTTGAAATTTTTTTAAGCCGGATGTTGCTTTGCCGCCGGGCCGCCAAGCACTTAAATTGTAGTTTTGAACTAATAATAAACGGGTCTAAATTGATATAAAAAGGGGAATTAAAGCATGAAGTGGGGTAATACCATAAAATTAATCAGTTTACTATTGGTAGTTGCGGCCGTGGTGGTATTGGCTCTTAAACCGGTATTTCCGGAAGAGCAAGTCCCGTGGTTGCCGCTTACTGAAGATGTGAAGTTAGGTCTTGATTTACAAGGCGGGGTACATGTCCTGCTGGAAGCTAAAGACACCGAAAAAATTATAGTAGATCAGGAAAAAATGCTTGCTTTAGTATCAAATTTAGAGCGGCGTGTAAATGCTTTTGGTGTTGCTGAACCATTGGTACAGCAACAAGGTGAACGCCGGGTTATTATTGAGTTGGCCGGAATAGATGATCCGATAGCAGCCGTTAATTCAATCATTAAAACGGCTTTTTTAGAGTTTTTGAACCCGGCCGGGGAGGTAATTCTGACCGGGGCTGATTTAAAACATGCCATAGAGTCTAAAGATGCGCGCAGCGGTGAAATACAAGTTAATTTAGAATTCACCGCTGAAGGCACTAAAAAATTTGCTGATGCTACCACCAGATATTTAGGACAAAATATTGCGATTGTATTAGACGGGGAAGTATTACAAAATCCGGTAGTCCGGTCTCAAATTTTGGATGGTAGAGCAGTGATTACCGGTTATGCTGATTTAACTGAAGCGCATAATATTGCGGTGCTGTTACGTTCCGGTGCTTTACCGGTCAAGGTAGAGGTAATGCAAAAAAATACAGTAGGTCCCTCTTTAGGTCAAGAGTCGCTTGACCGCTCTGTGGTAGCAGGTACGATCGGGATAGCTTTAATTATTGCTTTTATGATCATTTACTACCGGGCACCTGGCTTAGTGGCTACCGTTGCTTTAACCGTTTATTCGATTTTGATTTTGGCACTATTTACTGCTTTTGGCGTGATTTTGACCTTGCCTGGGATAGCCGGATTTATTTTATCGTTGGGGATTGCGATAGATGCTAATATTATTGTTTTTGAACGGATTAAAGAAGAATTGAAAAACGGTAAAGCTTTACGATCAGCTATTAACTCTGGCTTTAAGCGAGCGTTTAGGGCGATATTAGACGCTAATATTACCACTTTAATTGCTGCCGGGGTATTATTTTTCTTCGGCACCGGTTTAATCAAAGGTTTTGCTTTAACACTGTCTATTGGTATTTTAGTCAGTATGTTTACAACCATCACTTTAACCCGTTGGTTGTTGCAATTGGTAGCAGATGCGCGGATTATTAGAAATACTAAGTTTTACGGAGCATAAAGGAAATTGAACCAGGGGACGGTTTTTCGTGGTTTTGGTTTCTACTAAACCACAAGAACTGTCCCCTGGGTTACAGAGGAGGATGAAAGTGGTTCACATCATTAAAAAACGCAAACTATGGTATCTTATTTCACTGTTAGTAATAGTGCCTGGTTTAATTTCATTATTTACTCAAGGATTAAATTTTGGTATTGATTTTGTGGGCGGTAATATTACTGAAGTGAAAATCCACCAAGATGTTAGCGTAGAACAAGTAAGGGCAGTAGTTCAAAAACAAGGTTTAAGTGCCAGGTTTATCACAGAAAGTGGTGAGAAGAATTTTTTAATTCGCACCGAGGTATTAACAATAGCCCAAAATGAAAGTTTTTTGACAGCTATAGATGAAGATTTAGGCGGGATGACCTTGTTACGCAGTGAAAAAGTAGGTCCGGTTATCGGGGCTGAACTAGCTCAAAAAGCAATAATAGCCCTAGTAGTTGCTTCTGTGTTGATGGTTATTTATATTACTTGGCGTTTTGAATTCAGGCAAGGTATTGCGGCTATTATCGCTATACTTCATGATATATTGGTGGTAATAGGGATAGCATCTCTTTTGCAACTGGAAGTTAATACTGCTTTTGTGGCTGCTTTGCTGACGATTATCGGTTACTCTATTAATGATACTATTGTGATTTTTGATCGTATCAGAGAAAACATGGAAATTAAAAAAGGCTTGAAACTGGATGATCTAATTAATTTAAGCTTGTGGCAAACCATGCCCCGTTCTATTAATACTACGCTTACGGTTTTGTTTGTATTGGTAGCGATGTACTTTTTAGGCGGGGTGACGCTAAAAGATTTTATGTTGGCGATGATTATTGGTGTAATTAGTGGTGCGTATTCATCTATCTTCAATGCCAGTCCGGTATGGTATGAAATGCTTGGAGAGAAAAGAAAGAAAAAAACAGTACAACCAGTTGAGGCTTAAATTGTTTCTAAAAAAGACCCGCCATCAAATGGTGGGTCTTTTTTCGGTAATATTTTATAAATCAAAGAAAGGTAGTGTTTTACTAAACAATGGCTCTAAAAACAGCAGAATTCAACTATCATCTGCCGCAACAACTTATTGCCCAAACGCCGGTTGAACCGCGGGATAGTTCCCGGCTTTTGATTATGGATAGTCGGCAGCAAGAGTTGGCAACAGCTCAATTTACAGCAGTAATTAATTGGATGGCAGCCGGAGATGTGTTGGTGATGAACAATACGCGGGTGATACCGGCCCGGATTATTGGCAAAAAAACAACCGGTGGTAAGGTAGAAGTATTTCTTTTACATCCCTTGGTAGATAATACTTGGGAAGCGATGATTAGCCCTTATCCTAAAGACGGTGTAATAATCTTAGGCGACAACCTAAAAGTAAAAGTTTTGGAACAAACACTAAATAATACTTTTGTAATTGCTTTTCCCGCTGCTGATTCGGCAGTAATAGCGATGAAAAAATGGGGGGAAGTACCGTTACCTCCGTATATCAAAGTAGCATTGAAAAATCCGGAGCGTTATCAAACGATATTTGCTTCTCAAGACGGGTCGACCGCTGCGCCGACTGCCACGCTCCACTTTACAATCCAATTGATGCAAAAAATTAAACAAAAAGGGATAAAGTTGGCGTTTTTTACTTTGCATATGGGTATCGGTAGCTTTAGACCGGTGAAAACTGAATTTGTGGAAGAACATCAACTACCCGCAGAATTTTTTCACCTGCCTGCTGAAACAGCAGCGATCATTAATCAAGCCAAAAAAGAGGGCCGAAAAATCATTGCTTGTGGCACGGATGCCGTACGTTCACTAGAGAGTGCTGCTGTGAAAAACGGGGTAGTACAGTCGTCTTCATACCGCACTTCACTTTTTATTACGCCGGGTTATCAATTTAAAATTGTAGACCGGATTATTACTAATTTACATTTACCGTGTTCTTCGCACTTGTTACTCATTTCTGCTTTTGCCGGTCAGGATTTTGTACTTAGTGCTTACCGGTATGCGGTAAAAAACAAGTTTCGTTTTTTTAGTTTTGGAGATGCTACTTTGATAATATGAGATTAGTATTAGATCCTGACATATTTAAGACGAATTTAGATAAAATATAATTGGTGCCGGTATATTATAAAAGTCAGGTAAAACATCCCAACAAGCAATCCGACTTCTGACTTCCGACAACCGACTTCTGTTTTTAAGGGGGATCAGTATGCCCGGAGTAACCGATAAGACTTTGAAGGTTTTACAAGTACGGCTGGAAAAACTAGCTATTAATATGGAAAAAATGAAATTGGCAGAGTATGTGCATTTATTGGAAAGCCCCTGGCAATTATTATGGGTTAATTTTATCAGTGGTATCGCCAGGGGAGTAGGGATCGGGATTGGTTTTGCTGTTTTAGGGGCTTTGGTAGTCTATGTTTTACAATCTCTTGTAACTGTGCCGATAATCGGTAATTATATTGCCGAAATAGTAAAAATAGTTCAGATTAGAATGGGTACATATTAAATTTTTAATAAATCAAGAGGATTTTACAATTAAAAAGCGAAGTTATACCTAAATTAAATAACAGTGGATGTGTAAAAATTGCAGGGCACTTATATTGGTCTAGATCTGGAAACTACCGGTTTAGATTCCCGGGTGGACAAAATAATAGAAGTAGGTTTGGTTAAGCTGGTAGACGGGGTGATTACAGATTCCTACCATTCATTAGTTAATCCGGGTTTAAAATTACCGGTGAAAGTGAAACGATTAACCGGCATTAATGATCAAATGTTAGCTACTGCCCCGGAGATAGCCACTATCTTACCGGCGGTAATTGATTTTATGGCGGATTACCCGCTTATTGGTCACCAGGTGGATTTTGATCAAGAATTCCTGGCAGCAGCTTTATTAAGAGCCGCTGTTGGTCGGGCTAGGGCTAATATTCTTTATGATACAGTTGATTTAGCCCGGATCGTGTTGCCGGCGGCTACTAATCATAAGTTGGCCACTCTTTGTCAAATATGCGCTCTTGATTTAGAAGCCCCGCACCGTGCTTTGGAAGATGCCCGGCGGGCAGTGCTGTTGGCGATGGATTTAGTGAAACACTTGGCAGGGTTTGAAGCATTGTTGTTGGCGGATTTAACCCAACTACTAGCAGCAGCTAATTCTCCTTGGCACCTGGTAATGGAAGAATTAAAGCAAAATGCGCTCCAAAATGCTTTTAAGCGTAAAATAACTACTCGCACCGGTTTGCGGGCACCGCCAGTAGTACCGTTTAATCATGATGCCAGCGAACCAGACGATCAAGAATTAAAACCGGTGGCTGAAAGTGAGATCATCGCTATTTTTAGTGATCAGGGCTTGTTAAGCCAGTCTATTGATCGCTATGAACAACGCTTACCCCAGTTGACGATGGCTAAAGCGGTAAATCAAACTTTAAATAGCGGGGGCTATTTAATGGCGGAAGCGGGTACCGGTACCGGTAAGAGTATTGCTTACTTATTACCGGCGGTCATGTGGGCTAAGAAAAATAAGCAGCGAGTAGTAATCTCTACGCACACTATTAATTTACAGGAACAATTGTGTGATAAAGACGTGCCACTTTTGCAATCTTTGCCGGGGATGGCTTTTAAAGTAGCGTTGGTTAAGGGACGTAATCACTACCTTTGTTTACGCCGTTGGTACACAGCCCGGGATCCTAAAGAGCTTAATGCCGCTAAAACAATTGATAAAGTACCCCGGACGGCCGCATTTCATGCTCGTATTTTAGTTTGGTTGACTTTAACTGCTACCGGCGAACGTAGTGAACTGAATATTCATCGTCAGGATTTTGATTTATGGAGTGCTATTTGTGCGGAAAGCGAGAGTTGTTTGGGTACCCGCTGTAGTTTTTTTCACCGGATGTGTTTTGTTAACCGGGCCAGGCGGGCTGCCGAGCAAGCGGATATCATTATTGTCAATCATTCTTTGGTTTTTTCGGATATCAAAGCCGGCAACAAGGTATTGCCGCCTTATAAAGTATTGGTAGTTGATGAAGCACATCATTTAGAAAATGCCGCGACCTATCATTTAGGTACTAGCATTACCCGCTTTGACTTGATTCGTTGGTTGGGGAATGTGGTTAAAATCATCACTAGATTGACAAAACTACCGCCGGCGGGGGATAATAAATATTGGTCAGAACGGTTGGTTAGTGTCAAAAAATCACTACAACAAGTACAGCAAGCGGCAGATGTTTTTTGGCAGAGGATTACTGATTTTGTGAATACGCATGTAGCTGTGGGTACTTCTAATCGCCGTACGGTCAGAATAAAGCCCGGTTTTGATTTGAGCGGGATGCAAATTGAAATTGAAAACTTTGTCCAACGTATTAATGTTTTATCCGGTCAATTACAACAAATAACCAATGATCTGGACGGTCAAATGTTGGATGAAGAAGGTAAGTTAACGAAAGAAATAGCTTTAATTTTTGAAAAAGGCTTGTCGTTAGCAGCCGATATAGCATATACTTGTGATTGTAGCAATCAGGCAGTAGTCAATTGGCTAGATGCCGAAACTACTGCCAGTGGCTCAGAAGCAATCTCCATTCATGCTGTGCCGGTAGAGATAGGGGCAATGCTGCACCAGCAGTTGTATGAAAATAAAAATAGTGTGATTTTAACTTCGGCTACTTTAACAGTTGATAAAAATTTTGATTATTTTATGGAGCGCAGTGGTTTGAATTTAGCCTCTTCCGACCAGTTAAAGACGTTGCAAGTAGAGTCGCCTTTTAAGTATGAAGAACAAAGTTTGTTGTTTGTGCTCAATGATTTACCCAGCCCGGTGGGGCGTTTGACAGAAGATTATTTACAGCAACTGGCAACAGCATTAGGAGAATTAGTAGTCACCACTGCTGGCAGAACGCTAGTGCTTTTTACTGCTCATGCCGTGTTGAGAGAGGTATACCAGCGTTTGAAACCAGTTTTAGAAGCGCAGGATATTTTGTTACTGGGTCATGCTATTGATGGGGGTAGAACCCGGTTGGTAGAAGAGTTTAAATCGTCTGCACGAGCGGTACTGCTGGGTTCTGGTAGTTTTTGGGAGGGACTGGATATCCCCGGACCGGCCCTGTCTTGTGTAGTATTGGTGAAACTACCTTTTTGGCCACCCAGTATTCCAGTGATAGAGGCCCGGCACGAGGCTTTAGTAGAGCAAAACAAAGATGGTTTTCGCCATTTTAGTTTGCCAGAAGCGGTGATTAAATTTAAGCAAGGTTTTGGTCGTTTAATCCGTAATAGTTATGATTGTGGCGTGGTAGTAGTATTAGACCGGCGAGTGGTAGAAAAACAATACGGTCGCCAATTTCTCAGGTCGCTACCTATTAGTACTTATATGCAGGGTAGCAAAACAAAAATGTTAGATACAATCAAAAGGTGGTTAAATAAAAGTGAATAAGCGTGTTTATCCGATTGCTCAAGATGGTTGGCTTTATATGGTGGTATTAGCCGGGTTAATCCCGTTATTTTCGATCATCAACCCTTTGATAGCCATCATTCCGGCTGTTTTGTTTTTCTTTGTGGCTTTTTTCTTTAGAAATCCTAAACGTACTATTCCCCAAGAAAAGGATATTATCATCTCCCCGGCTGATGGGGTGGTGTTAAGTGTAGAGGAATTTACAGAAAATGAATATTTAAAGGGTAAAGCACTGAAAGTTAAAATATTTTTATCGGTTTTTAATGTACATATAAACCGGGTACCAGTGGCCGGAACGGTGCAGTATCGTTCGTATTTCCCCGGAAAATTCTTGCCGGCGTTTAAAGGACACGCTTCTGATGTTAATGAAAGAAATTATGTCGGGATTGATACCGGTGCGCATCGGATTATGGTCACCCAGGTAACTGGTTTTATAGCCCGGCGGATAGTTTGTTGGATTGGCATGGGGGATCAGCTTAACCGGGGTCAAATATTTGGTTTAATTAAGTTCGGATCTTGTACCGAGTTATATTTGCCACTGAATACTAAAGTTTTGGTTAAAAAAGGGGATAAAGTACGGGGTGGGGAAACGATCATCGGGAGGTTTCCGGAATGAGAGGCACCCATATTCCCAACATTCTAACTGCTATTAATTTAGCTGCCGGGGTATTGGCTTTGATCTTGGTAATGGCTGAAAATTATACCGTTGCTGCCGCTTTAATTTTACTGGCGACCATTTTAGACAGTATGGATGGTAAACTGGCGCGGCATCTAAAAGTAGCATCTGATTTTGGTAAAGAATTAGATTCGCTGGCTGATTTAGTTAGTTTTGGTGTCGCCCCGGCTATCTTGGTTTATGCGATGGTATTGGAAGGTTTAGGTGTGTTGGGTTTAATTATAGCGATAGTCTTTGTGGTGTGTGGTGCGTTGCGCTTAGCCCGTTTTAATGCTAAAGATTTCACCGGTAAATTTGAAGGAGTACCGATTACTGTCGCCGGGGGGTTAGTGGCTTTATTAATGTTAGTTGGTAAGGATTTGCATGCCGGTATCATTTTGACTATTATCGTGGGGTTATCATTTTTAATGATTAGTAAAATATCTATCCCAAAATTTTGATTTAGGCACAATTAAGATGCTGTTGTAATAATATAGCTAGTAAGTCGAAAGTCCTGAAGGGGTGGTCTGTCTTGCGTGTATACTATATCAAGTTACCTATTTTTTTTTGTGTTCTTGGCTGAAGAAAGTGATTAAATAAACTGTTTTTAATACCGGATGATTATCCGGTATTTTTTATGCTTATTTTTTATGCCTATTATGAGGATAAATTAATGCCTAATATACCACCGGCGGCTCCGGCTATTAACGCTAAAATCAATTTAACGCTCAAACCAGTTAAAAAAATATTTCCCGGCAAAAATAATCCGGATATAATTAAAATAAATCCAAAACATAATACGCCCACACCTAAACCATGTTGCAAACCTTTAGCACCTAGTCGGTTGACTGCCAATATTGCCCCGGCAAAAATAATGATAGCTAATATTAGATGAGCTACCCAAGGTAAAGTATTTTCGGGAAGATCAGAAAAATAATAGATGATACCGGTGATTACACTGAGTATTAATATAAGCATTAGTGCAAATAAACCACCTCGAAAAATAGCGATAAAATTTAAAAACGGGTGATTTTTAGGTGAATTTTTAATTTGTGTAGATGCTATTTTTGAAGATTGCATTGTAAGTAGCCCTCCTTTATTTAAATTAATAATAATTTTAAAAGTTTATTGATACTATATTATGATTGGATATGTTAGAATATAACTAAACGAATAGAAGGTGGATCTATTGATGGATAAACAATATAAATATAAAGTTAGTTGGGAGAATGAATAGCATGGATGATTTCCATAATATTGGTTTGATGGATAAAAATAAACTTCTCGAAATATTTGACTATCTGAATGAACGACTAAAAGAAAATCAATTACAACTTGATATCACAATTTATGGTGGTTCAATTATGACAATGGTTTATGATAATAGACCTGCAACTAAAGATATAGACTGTGTATTTAGCGAAACCAATTATAAATTACTAGAAAACATATTGAACCTTACTAAATTTACTTTTAACCTTTCTGATGGCTGGATAAATGAAGAAATTAAGGAACCGTTGAAATATATTTTGAAAGAAGATAAAGAAACCTATAAAGTTTACTCTAATTTAAAGATATTAAAACCTGAAGCTCAGCAGTTATTAGCTATGAAAATACTAGCTGCAAGACCGGAGCCAGCAAAAGATTTTGTTGATGCATATATATTATGTAGGGAGCTAGATATAAAGACTAAAGATAAGCTCAGGGATATAATTTCAAATTATATCCCCTTGAAATTCTTAGGAGAGAGACAAATTAATTTTATTAAATATTTAGGAGAGGATTTAGGCTATGATTGGAAATAAATACCTACAAGTCTTATTTAAGTGTCCAGATGAGGATACAAGCTTGAACCAACTGTTAGAACTATTAAAATCTAAAGATATGAAGTTTATAGATAGTTTGACACATAAACCTGTGAACACAAATTTTTGTAAAGATGTAGAAATTGAGTATCTAACTAAAGCATCTGCTCTAATAGATTATCATTTACAACTTCATTTTATTGAAGTCCCTAGTTGGTTAAGGGATGATAAATTAAGTTTTAAGAAGCCCTATTATCATTCTAGAAGAATAAGTGATTTTGATAAGGTTAAATTATTATACACTAGTCCAGCACCATTTAGTGCAAGAAATGTTTATTTTGATTTAGATGGTATAAAAAGAGTTTAATCATCTTTACAAAAAACCGCAAAAAACCAAACTTGATAGAATAACTTGCCTGCAGGTAATAAATGGAATAACATCAAACTGAAAACTAAGCAGTCATTTTTGCACTGTCCAAAAATATCCAACTGGTCAGTCGCTTACAGAATTGGGCTTTCTCAGCCCAATTCTGTAACATCCCCAGTCTCAACGTACGCGCGAACAAGCTTGGCGATACACTTCTTTTCTGTGGCCTATTTTAAAAATAACAAGATGCTTTCCATCCACCTTATAAATAACCCGGTAATCTCCCACGCGTAATTTCCGATATCCACACAATCCTCTTTTTAATGGTTCGCCATATTTATCAGGCTCTCTTAACAGTCTTTCCTCAATAGCCCTGCGAATTCTCTCCTGCATATTTTTAGGAATTTCAAACAGATCTTTTTCTTTGATGTCCGGATGATAACATAGACGATAAGCCATTATTTCCAAACGTCCTCATGAGACAAAGATTTCTCATATGAAAAGGTCTTCTCTCTTTCCTGGACCATCTCTTGCCAATACATATCTTCACGAATTTCCAAGCCTTCTTTTATCAAATCCCTCGCCGCCAAAGATAAAGAAATACCCTCCTGGCGGGCCAATTTGTCCAAACTCTTATGCAAAACCGGATCCAACACCACGCTCAACCGTGGATTTTTTGTAGGCATAACTCCTCACCTCCACGGCAAGTGTGTCACATATGATGAACCTTGTCAAGTTTTCTAGTGCGCTCAACGCGAAAGGGTCCTACCAGAATAGAACATATCTTTAATCTGTGATATAATCTCAGATATGGGTACTTATCCGGTTTCATACAAAAGCAATCGAAATATAGTCTATCAAAGAAAGCTTACTGGGCAGTTAAAAAAGTACTTTCTGTTTCCCCAAACCCTGATATACCTTATGTTAGAAAGGATGAGTTTATGAATATTGCTTATAGCAGAGGTGTTACTCTCTACCTCAATATTACTAATCGATGTACCAACAATTGCGTGTTCTGTATTCGCAGAACTAAAGAGGGAGTAGGTTACGATTTATGGTTGCCTCGGGAGCCTAATCTGCAAGAATTATTAGAAGCGGTAGGTGATCCTAGTATTTATCAAGAAGTAGTATTTTGTGGTTATGGTGAACCCTTGATTAGATTAGAGTTAGTAGTAGCGGCGGCGGCAGAGTTTAAAAAAAGAGGTGCTAAGCAAATTCGCATTAATACTAATGGTCATGCTAATGTGATCCATGGTCGAAATGTGGTGCCGGAATTAGCTCCAGTGGTGGATGTAATATCAATCAGCTTGAATGCCCAGAACGCTGTTGTTTATGGTGAATTAAGCCAACCAGTAAAAATATCTGCCGAAGAAGCTTACGGTGCGGTGTTAGCATTTGCCAGAGAATGTAAAAAACAGGCGCTTAAAGTGGTATTATCAGTTGTGAATTGGCCGGGTGTAGATCTAGCCGCTTGTCGTAAAATTGCTGATCAATTAGGGGTGGCATTTAAGGTACGCCAGTTTGGCGGTACTATTGAAAGTTAATATTTATTAACCCTATCGCTATGTTGGAAAAAAGGATATAATAATCACAATGAGGTGATTCGATGATACTAGTTACCGGTGCTACCGGTTACGTAGGTAATCATGTAGTTAAAACACTGATTAACGCTGGTGAAAAAGTGCGTTGCTTGGTGCGTAACGCTAACGGTAAAAATGATAACTTACTTGGTGGGGAAATAGCACGGGGAGATATTACTGATCCGGTTTCGCTGGCGGTAGCTTGTACCGGTGTGACTACCGTTGTACATTTAGTAGCGATTATCCGGGAACAAAAAAACATTACTTTTGAAGATATTAATATTAAAGGTACCAGAAATATAGTACAGGCAGCTCAAGAAAGTGGCGTTAAACATTTTATCCATATCAGTGCTTTGGGTGCTGGTAAAGATCCTAAGTTTAAGTATGCTTATTCTAAAGGGATGGCAGAAGCAGCAGTGTTGGCTAGTGATTTACAATATACTATTTTACAACCATCGGTAATCTTTGGTCCCGGCTTTGGTTTCATGGACCGCTTGCTGCAAGCACTACGGATGACGCCTACTATTGTATCAGTACCTGGGGATGGTTCGGCTAAGTTTCAACCGATTGCTGTTAAAGATGTAGCCCGGTGCGTATTGGAAATAATCCGGCAACCCGAAAAGTATATTAATAAAAGCATCGCTATTGGTGGTCCGGAACACTTAACCTACGAGCAAATGCTGGATGTTTTAATGCAAGTAACTGAAATCAAAAAAACCAAATTACATATTCCGCTGCCATTAGTGCGGATTGGTGCGGTGCTGATGCAGTGGTTTTTATCTGATCCACCGGTTACACCGGTAGAATTATCGCAACTGGCTTTAGATAATACTACTGACATTAATGCAGTGGAAAAACATTTTGGTTTTACACCGGCTCATTATGCGCATGGGTTAGAATATTTGCGTTATAAGCTTAAAAATCAAAAAAAGCATTAAAGAGGTGATGGATATGACAATCACAGATATAAAAGCAGCAGTTTTGCAAGTTGCACCCGGTTATCCGGTAGCTAGCATTGATTTATTTGGCTCTTATGCCAGTGAAGAAAATACAGAACAATCAGATGTAGATTTGTTGGTATGCTTTGATGAGCAAACGGCTAGTTTGTTTGACTTATCTGGTTTTAAACTTGATATTCAAGAGAGATTAAAACTCAAAGTTGATGTGGTTGCGGGTCCTTTAAAGGAGGATAGTTATTTAACTATTAACAAGAAGGTAAGAATTTATGAAGTATAGAGACAGGCAATTAATTAAGAAAATCATAGCTGAATGTAACGACATCACTAGGTATACCAATGAAACGGGCAAACAAGGTTTTCTTGAAAATGATGTTTATCAAAAGGCAACTGCCATGTCGTTACTTAATATTGGTGAACATGCGAATATATTAACCAGAGAGTTATGGGTAGAATACAATGATATTCAATGGCGAAAAATAGTTGATTTGCGAAATATCGTTGCACATGGTTATGGAGAATTAAGAATGGAGCTTGTATGGAATCTATCCCAAAAAGAAGTTCCCATACTAGTGAAGCAACTAAAAGAGTTACTTCATGAAATTTGAAATAAAAAAACACGATTAAACTTGACGGTTTAATCGTGTTTTTTGTGTCTAATATTATTATAGGTATTATTACTTACCACCAATGCTGGTCTAGTTCCTTTTTGTTCATGTCCTGTTTGAGGATCAAATTCTAAAAATATAATATCACCTTGTTCCGGTACATATCCCATTAAAACACCTCTTTACCTGTTAATTTTCCAGTCTCCCATTCGCTACACACATAATCTCCTTTATATTCAGCAATTCTTTCTTTTAAGGTTTTGTGTTTTTTAATAGGAACAATAAGCAAGTTGCCATCTTGAATTTTTATTTCTACCTGATCATTGCCATTAAGTGCTACCATTTCCAGAATAACCTTAGGGAGTCTTATTGCCTGACTATTTCCCCACTTTTGGATTGTAGTGTACATATAAATCACCCCTTGTTTAAAGTGTATACTATGTATCTACAACTGTCAATTATAGAAACTAAATTAAAAATGTAGTGTTTTTTTAGAACTAACATGTTTGAGTTGGATAGTTTAATCGTGTTTTTTTACGTTTTGATGTTACAAAAAAACAAAGTTTGCGTCTAATATTATGAGAAGAGTAAAATGAATGTTTTTTAAAAAAATGGTCGAGTGAGGGAAATTATGAACAACGCCAATACCACCCAGCATGCTGATGCCGGGTGGAGTTTTGAAGAACTTTATAATCAAAATTTTGCTAAAGTTAACCGCTACTTGCGTTACCGGGTGATTAATACTTGGGATGCAGATGATTTAACAACAGTAGTGTTTATGAAAGCTTTGGAAAAATTTCACACTTACCAAGGGCGCAGTTCGTTCACTGCTTGGTTGTTTAGTATTACTCACAATGTTTATGTAGATTATGTACGCAGTGACATTAGGGATGATGATTTGCCAGTGTTCGGAACACAATTAGACCAACAAATGGCGGCAGGTAAAAACCCGGAAGAACAAATAGTATTTAATGAAACAGTGCAAGAGTTGCGCGGTATATTAAATAAATTGCCGGTTAATTACCGGGATGTAATGGCGTTGCGTTATGCTGGAGAATTGCGCTACGCTCAAATTGCCGAAGTATTGGGTAAAACGGAATCAGCAGTACGCATGCTGCATCACCGGGCTTTGAAGATGATGTGCAGTTATTACGAAAAGGTTGATGACCAAAAAATGGGGGAGTGATCAAATGTCAAATAACAATAACAATAATAAAATATTACCGCTAGATCAGCACCGTGATAAAAACAATCAAAAACCGGCTACTATGGACCGATTATCTTATCAATTATTACAGCATATGCGCCAAGTGCGGCGTGATGTACCGGTCAATTACCAATTACAAGCAGAATTACGCCAAAAATTGTTGCAACGGCAAGCGCAAATAAATGCTGAGGACGGTGCCGGTGCTGTTTATAAACTGGCTGTTAATCGCCGTTACCTGTTAATCCCGGCGGTAGTAGGCTTGATGTTACTGTTGGTAGCCATGATCTCAGTTTGGCAGCAAACACTTGGTGCTAATTTGCAACCAGTGGGTACTGCTCAACAGCTATTTTGGTTTTGGAATACCGGTGATCAAACTTCTTTTACAGTAGCAGCGCAGAATAGGCATATCCTAGTATCGCGGCAGGGCGAGCTGATTTGGTCAACTGGTGATGCGGGTGATGATCAGAATATTGCTCCTTTATATCGGCAGATCACTTTAGCGCCGGATTGGCGTTATTATGATCCTGTTTTTTCGCCGGATGGTAGCAAAGTGGCTTTGATCCGCCAACAAGCCGGTCAATGGCAAATTGTATTAACCGCAGTAGCCGAATTAATACCTGACAAGGCTGATGTTACGGCTACAGCAGTGCCGGATTTTGAGATATTAGCTACCTCTACGCAAGCCGGGCAATGGACTGATTTAGACTGGTCGCCGGATGGCACTGCATTGGTTTATACAGCAATCGACCAGCAGCAGACGGCGCAGGTTTGGCTACTGGAAAAAGACAGTCCCCCCCGGGTGTTAACCGGGGGTCGGCAGCCCACCTGGTCGCCGGATGGCACCAAGTTAATCGTACAAAGGGATGCCGCTGATATCGGCAAGCTATATTTAATTACTTTGGCAGATGGTCAAGAGGTGCTATTAGGTCAAGGGATACAACCATATTGGAACAACAATGGTTATTTAGCTTTTATCAGTACCAGGGTTCAAGAACGGGTGCTTACTTTTATGCCGGATGGCTCGCCGCAATTTTCGGTACAGCAGCGGGTAGGTGAAATACGGGTAGTTGCTACCGGTGATAATGGTCAAGGATTGCTACAAGATTTAGAAAATCAAAATTGGTTGGCTTTAAGTAATTTACTGGTCACTCCGGATTGGCAAGTGCGAGATGTAGAAATAGAGTGGTTGCGGCAGCTGGAATTACAGGCAGTGCGGCAACCCCGGGTGTTATTATTGGATCAAATAGAGCGCTGCCAAAGCCCGGTACTGAGTTCGGATGAGGATGAATTATTTTACATGCGTCAAGACGGGGCGATTACCACGATATTACACTTGGAACTGGAAAAGAGATTTTAAATCTTCAGAACAGGAGGCTATTGTAGTGAAAAAAATACTGTTTAGTTTGACATTGTTATTGATAATCTTATTTTATGGGGCGGTACCGGCAGGGGCTAACAGCGTGGAAATGAAGGTAGTACCGGGATTAAACGGCTTGTACCAGCCTCATTTACCGGTCTATCTAAATATTAGCATTATTAATAACGGGCCGGATATTGAAAATGGTTTACTGGTGGTAAAAGAATATCATCAAGATATTGCCGGTCGTTGGCATGATCGCACAACAACAATTTACCAGCGCCCGGTAGAGGTATTGGCTAAGCAAAATTTAAAAACGGCGCTGATTATTCCGGGTGATATGCTACGGCATGCTGCTCATGAACCAATAGGGCGTGAGGAGCGCACGGTAGTGTACTTGTTAGCCGGTGATGTTGTAGTCAGTCAGGCAGAAATACAAGGGTTGCCGGCTACCGGTGAGATGCTGGCTGCCGGGGTGGGCGAAAATTTACTAAGCGGTGGTTTGACGGCTTGGCTGAGTAGCGAGCAAGATATGATGGCTTTTAAAACGGTACCGTTAACCGGAATACCCGTCAACCCGTTGGCATTAAATGCGGTTAGTTGCTTAGTAATAGATCACTTGGAGGCAGGTAAACTTAGTGTGGCACAATCACAAGCTATTCGCCAGTGGGTAGCATTAGGCGGTAATCTGATACTTTCTAAGGGTGCCGGCACTGGGGTCGGGCAACCTTTTGCAGCTATTAGCCCGGTATTGCCGGAAAAACAAGTGATGCTGGGTGGTGATTGGCAGGGTTTGCGTAGCGGCACAGCACCACTGGAAATAACTAAAGGACAACTGGTAAAAGGGGAAATATTATTAGCCTATCAAGCAATACCGCTGGTAGCCAGTTATAGTTTGGGGCACGGTCAGGTGATTTACAGTGCAGTGGATTTAGGGCAGCTTAATTTACAAGACCGGAAGGTTTGGCAGACATTATTTGATTTTAAAACATATGGGCAGGGCCATAGAGATGATCGCTCACACGCTATGATTCAAAACAGCGGTTATTTGCCGCAAATAGAAATGCCGTCAGTCGGGATGGTGATTGGGATATGGCTAGGCTATATGCTGGTGGTAACCGCTGGTCTATATTTCTTACTGAAACACTACCGGCGTCACGATTGGGCTTGGCTGGGGATACCGGTAGTAGCGGTGATGACCTTGTTGATTATCTACGGGATAGCCCCTTTTCACCAGCTAAAAGGCCCGCTGGGCAATACTATTGCCAGCGTAGTGATTTTAGATCACGATGTAGCAGAAGTACAAGCCGGCGGTACTTATGTCTCCCCACGTGGGGATGATTTATTTTTGAATAATGCCGGTCAAGGTTTGGTGGAAAGGCGCTTTAGAGGATGGCAAGACCAGGCCATGATAGTAGAGCAAAACGACCAAGGCAGTCAAATCCAATTTAAAGATGTCGAGTTTTGGTCTTTGCGGCAAGCTAGTGCCTATAAAGTGCGGGGTGATCTAGGCCAAATTACCGGGCAGTTGCAATTATCAGGCGATAAATTAATCGGTACTTTAACAAATAACACTAGCATAGATTTATCACATTGCCTGTTGATTGTGGATAATAACATGTTTGAAATTGACAATTTACCGGCAGGAGCAGTGTTGGATATTGAACAGTATTTAGCGGATATCAAATTTATGACTGACCAAGAGTTGGGGAAATGGGCCGGAATGAGAGCGGGTGAAAAGAGCGGTTATTTTGAGGAAGGGCAACCTTTTCGTGATGGTATGGTCGAAGCAACACACGAATTTTTACACGAATTTTTGGTTAGCAGGGATTTTTGGGAAGAAGAAAGAACTCGAATGCAAGTCCGGTTTAAAGGTCGTGCCGAACAGTTGCCGGGATTAATGAACTTAAAGAATGATTTGGCAGTGGATTATACCCAAGCATTAGTAACGCAAAAATTATCATTAGCTTGGGAACAGAGCGGGGCGTTTAAGTTGCCGGCTGGTTTTATTGCTGCTATCGCCCACAGGGGGCTTTTTCATACTGCTACCCCTAAAGGGCTAGTCTTTAAAGGTCAACAAGTAGCATTTGAATTTAATTTAAAATTACCGCAACAGCATAGAGTAACTATTGAGACGGTAGAATTAGTTTGTTTAGCCGGAGATGAGCCTATCCCGTTAACTGAAGATTATCGAATAAAGGTGTACGACTGGACCAATAATCGTTGGGTTAATTTAGAAAAAGGTCAAAACTATTTAACAGCAGCAGAATTATCAAAATTTTTATTAACCGGTGGTATACATGACCATCAAATTCGTTTTCAGTTGCAACATAGAGATGAAAATGCGACGCTAACCATCATGCCTGGTTTAGCAGTGGAAGGGGTGATTAAATGATTGCCATAAACGGGTTGAATAAAAATTTTGGCAAGGTGCGAGCGTTGCAAAATTTAACTTTGGCGATACCGGCCGGGCAGGTGTACGGGTTAATTGGCCCGAACGGCGCCGGTAAGACAACGGTGATGAGTATTCTAGCGACATTGCTGGTTGCGGATAGCGGTACGGCGTTGGTAAACGGGTTAGATGTAACGGTAGCACCTAAAAAAGTACGCCGGATTGTAGGGTATATGCCGGACTTTTTTGGCGTATATCATGGCCTGACAGCCCGGGAATATCTAAGTTTTTTTGCCGCTGCCTATTATATTCCGGCGGCTAAACATGAGCTGTTGATTAATGATTTACTGGAACTGGTTAATTTACAGGACAAAGAAACTACTGCTGTAGATAATTTATCCCGGGGGATGAAACAACGCTTGGCTTTAGCCCGTTGCTTAATTCATGATCCGGAGATATTGATTTTAGATGAACCGGCCTCTGGTTTAGATCCCCGCGCCCGAGCAGAAATGAAAGAAATTGTGCTACAATTAAAACAGCTAGGCAAAACAGTATTAATCAGTTCGCATATTCTACCGGAACTGGCGGAAATGTGCGATCAAGTAGGCATTATGGAAAACGGTCAACTGGTAGCCAGCGGTTCAGTAGCAGAAATTAATGCTGGCAGTAGTGGTAAAAAAGTAATCAACATTGAAACCAGCGGGTTATTAACGGAATTAATTACTTACCTTACGGAATATTCCGGAGTATCTCAAGTGCATCAAGTTGATGGCCGGATCCGGTTAATGTTTAGCGGTGATAGCCAGGCGCAAAGGAGCTTATTAAAAGCATTAATCCAACAAGATTATCCAGTGTTGCAATTTGTTGAACAGCAGGGCAATTTAGAAGATGCCTTTATGGCCGTGACTAAGACGAAGGAGGGGATCAGCAAATGAACCCGGTTTTATCTAAAGAATTGCGCCAGCGCTTTCGCAACTATAAAGGGATGCTGGTACTGTTTATTTACTTGTTGATATTGGGAAGTTTCACTTTAGGGTTTATGTACTTAAACTGGCAGCATACGGCGGTTACTTTTAACCCGGAACAAAGTTTCTCTGTTTTTGCGGTGTTAACGGTGTTTCAATTAGTTTTATTGGGCTTTGTGATCCCGGGGTTGACGGCGGGAGCGATTAGTGGTGAACGGGAACGGCAAACCTTAAATGTGTTGTTGATTACCGAATTAAGCCCGTTGAAAATTATCACCGGTAAAATGTTGTCCGCCACTGCTTTTACCGGTTTGTTGTTATTAGCTTCACTGCCGCTATACGGGTTGATTTTACTGTTTGGTGGTATTAACCCGTTGCAATTGCTGAATATCTTTGGTTTTTACTTGGTAACTATCTTTCTGTTTGCCGCCATTGGTATCACTTGCTCCACATTTTTCAAACGCACTGGTGTCAGTACCGTTGTGGCTTACGGTTTGGTAGCTTTTATTGGAGCGGGTACCGGGTTTTTAGCGATTTTTGTCGAACTGATTACTCCCCATCCTTATCCAATGGGAGACGCCCCTATAGCCCCTATAGTTAGTCCAGAAAGTATTTATTATTACCAGCTGGTGGTGCAGTATTTATTAGCGATCAACCCGGTAGCAGTGTTGATGGGAATTTTAGAAGGTGGTAATATACCTGGGATAGGTACTTCTGAAAAATTGATGCTACCTTATTGGGCTATTTATAGTTTATTTTATTTAAGTATCAGTGTGTTAATGTTGTTGGGTAGCGCACGGCGGTTAAACCCGCTTAGAAAAAAATAGGATTCAGGCGGTAATTTAGAACATAACCACGGATGAATGATAAACACGGATTTAAAAAATCTGAAAGAAATTAAAAACTAAAAATATAGAAATATATCTAAATTTAAAATATTTCGTTTTAAGTGCGTGTTCGAAAAGGGTACCATTTAGCACATTTAAAATTTACATATTAAT
>JAJOKO010000082.1 GCA_021129825.1 Desulfotomaculum sp.
TCCTTTATCCTCGTTCCTGAATGTATTTTACCGCCTCACCTACCGTACGAATTTTTTCAGCTTCTTCGTCCGGAATTTGGATATCAAACTCTTCCTCCATAGCCATCACTAGTTCCACTATATCTAAAGAATCAGCTCCCAAATCATCTACGAAAGAACTATTCAAAGTAACTTGTTCCGCTTCTACTCCTAGTTGTTCTACACTAATATCTTTTAATTTGTCAAATATATCTGCCAAAATAAGCTCACCTCCCTTTAATTGGTCTAACTATATAACTGCCGTCATCCCACCGTCAACAGTAATTACTTGCCCAGTAATATATCCGGCAGCAGGGCTACATAAAAAAGTGACTGTCCCGGCTATTTCTTCCGGTGTACCCAAACGCTTCAACGGAACACGTTGGCTTAAACGTTCTTTAGCCTCCGGTGATAATCCGGCAGTCATTTCAGTGTTAATAAAGCCGGGAGCAATAGCATTAACTGTGATATTACGAGAACCCAATTCTCCGGCCAACGTACAGGTCAACCCGGTAATGCCGGCTTTAGCTGCCGCATAATTGACTTGACCGGGATTACCACGCAAACCGACTACTGAACTAATATTAATAATTCGACCGGCGCGTGCTTTTAGCATTAACCGGGATGCCGCCCGGCAGCAATTAAAAACACCTTTTAAATTAGTATTCAACACTATATCCCAATCTTCATCCTTCATAAGCATGATTAAATTATCTCTGGTGATACCAGCATTATTCACTAAAATATCCAGACGACCAAATTCTTTTTTGGTTTCATCTACCATTGCTTTAACTTGATCGGTATTAGCAACATCAGCCTTAATCAACAAAGCCCGGCCCTTTACTTCTTTGATTAAATCAACAGTTTGCTGAGCCGCATCCAGCCGACCGGCATAGTTTACAACCACATCTGCCCCCGCTTTAGCCAAAGCAAGCGCTACCGCCCGCCCAATTCCCCGGGAAGAACCGGTAACCAAAGCTACTTTGCCGCTAAGCATTATTTTAATCAACCTCCCCCAATTGAACCAGTGCTTTTTGTAATGAAGCCCTGTCTTCTACATTGATAGTAGTCACACCTTTAACGGTTTTTTTGATTAATCCGCCCAGCACTTTACCCGGTCCAACCTCTATAAAGATATTCACACCGTCAACGAACATCCGCTGCACACATTCCTGCCAACGTACCGGGCTGTACACTTGCTCCACTAATTTTTCTTTAACTTGCCGCGTGGTGTTTAAATAATCAGCAGTAACATTAGATAGCACCGGTAAAGTTAAATCACTAAAAACAACCTGATTGATCGCTAACGCCAGTTTTTCAGCCACCGGACGCATTAAAGTAGCATGAAACGGTCCGCTTACCGCCAGCGATACACAACGACGAGCACCGGCTATTTCAGCCAACTTTACCGCCTTTTGTAAACCAATTGGTGTGCCGGCTATCACTACTTGACCGGGGCAATTATAGTTAACCGCTTCCACGGTATCACCCCCGGCTACAACCTGCTTACAAATATCATCTACTACAGCACCAGCCAATTTCAAAATAGCTACCATCCCACCACTGACCACCGCAGCCGCTTCTTGCATATATTGACCACGTAAATGCACTAAACGTAGCGCATCTGCAAATTTCAAAACTCCGGCAACTACCAAAGCCGAATATTCACCCAAACTGTGCCCGGCAGCAACTTTAGCGATAATGCTATTTGCTTTTAGCACCGCCTGCACTGCTGTACTGACAGTTAGCAATGCCGGTTGCGTATGCACAGTTTGGTTTAATAATTGCTCCGGTCCCTCAAAACATAATTTTGCTAAATCATAATTCAATACTGTGTTAGCTTGTTCAAACACTTCCCGTGCTTCGGCATAATGCTCATAAAGCTCTTTACCCATACCAACATATTGTGAACCTTGACCGGGAAATACAAATGCTAAATAATCACCGCTCACTTTTTAGCATCCTTTCCATAATTGCTTCAGCCCCACTAATAACATCTTTGATGATCTCGTGAGCCGGTTGAATATTGGTAACCATACCACATACTTGACCGGCCATCACCGAACCATATTCGGTATCACCTTCCACCATCGCTGCTCTCAACTTGCCTAGACCTATTTTTTTCAATTCTTCCGGAGCGGTAGATAATTCTTCTAATTCTGCAAACCTTTTAGTTAATTTGTTTTTAAGCAAGCGCACCGGGTGCCCGGTACTGCGAGCAGTAACTACGGCATCACGGTCTTTAGCTTTAAGCAACATTTGTTTAATATTATCATGAATTACACACTCACTGGCACACATAAACCTCGTACCCATTTGCACCCCGGCAGCACCCAATGCTAGTGCTGCCACCAGACCACGACCGTCAAATATGCCCCCGGCAGCAATTACCGGAATATTTACTGCATCTACCACTTGCGGCACCATGGGCATGGTAGCCAACTCCCCAATATGCCCACCGGACTCCCCACCTTCAGCAATAAGAGCATCTACGCCGGAGCGTTCCATCCGCTTGGCCAAAGCTACTGATGGAATTACCGGAATAACCTTGGTACCTACTTCTTTTAGACTGGGTATATATTTACCGGGATTACCGGCACCGGTAGTTACCAGCGGAACCCGTTCTTTAATAATTACCGCTATTACTTGTTCGGCATGCTCAGACATTAACATTACATTTACCCCAAAAGGCTTATTTGTCGCTTTTTTAACTTTAATAATTTGTTCCTCCACCCATTCCGGCGGCGCATGGCCAGAACCGATAATCCCCAAGCCACCCGCTTCAGATACCGCCGCCACCAGTTCAGCAGTTGATACCCAGGCCATTCCTCCCTGTAATATTGGATATTCAATCCCCAGCAAATCACACAGTTTAGTATGTAGCATTTAATATTCCTCCTCGTTAGAAAACAATTTACAGTTACCAGTTTACGGTTTGCAGTTTTTAATCGTTGACTGACGACTGACGGCTGACGACCATGTTTTTCACACCCATTTTACTATCGTAGCAGCCCAGGTCAAACCACCGCCAAAAGCAATCATTAAAATATTGTCACCAGGTTTAATTCGCCCTTGGCGCAAAGCATCATCAAGAGCTAACGGGATTGAAGCAGCACTGGTATTACCGTATTTATCAACATTAACCATTATTTTTTCCAGCGGGAAATGCAGTTTTTTGGCTACATGTTCAATGATCCGGCTGTTGGCTTGGTGAGGAATAATTAAATCCAGATCATCTTTTTCCATACCTGCTAACTCCAATGCCTTTAAAGCCCCTGTTTCCATCACTCGCACTGCAAATTTAAACACTTCTTTGCCTTCCATAGTTACATAATGTAACCCCTGCTTCATTAAATCCGGCGTGAGCGGCAAACGAGATCCACACCCCGGCAGGGTTAGTAAATGCCCCCCGGCACCATCAGCAGCCAAGTGGGCTGAAATAATCCCTTGCCCCGGGGCTACCGCTCCCAGTACTACTGCACCAGCTCCATCCCCAAACAAAATACAAGTTTCCCGGTCTTGCCAATTAAGCACTCTGGAAAATACCTCTGAAGCAATCACCAGTACATACTTGGCCGTTCCGGTAGCAATAAACTGCCGGGCTACTGACAAAGCATAAACAAAGCCACTACAAGCAGCAGATAAATCAAACGCCCCGGCTTTAGTACAACCCAATTTATGCTGAATAGCACAGGCGGTAGACGGAAAACACATATCCGGTGTACTGGTAGCCACTATAATTAAATCTACTTCTGCCGGGGCCACCCCAGCCTTTTTTAAAGCTACCACTGCTGCCGGAATGGCCAAATCCGACGCCGCTTGTTCCGGTGCCGCTATACGACGTTCTTTGATGCCGGTACGGGATCTAATCCACTGGTCATTGGTATCTATCATCTGCTCTAAATCTTTATTTGTCAATATTTTTTCCGGCACATAAGTGCCCACGCCCAAAATACCAACACCAACCGGTTTATGTGTACTTGTGATTATTTTGTCCCCCTTTAACCTTTAGCCTCGTTCCTCGTTCCTTGTTCTTTTATCGCTGTTATCAAACCACTTTGCACAGATTCCTTGGCTATGCGAATAGCATTTTTAACAGCCCGGGCTTTGGAACTGCCATGTCCAATAATACTAACACCATTAACACCCAATAGTGGTGCCCCACCATATTCCGCATAATCGACCCGTTGTTTTAATTCAGCCAATAACTTATTAATCCGCTGCGAACCAGCTTCAACCTCTAAAGACGCTAATTGTTGTTTAAATAAATCAAATAACGACATCGCTATTCCTTCTGCTGTTTTCAGAATTACATTGCCTGTAAAACCATCACAAACAGCCACATCAACATTTCCCCCGGGCAATGTTCTACTCTCTACATTGCCTATAAAATTAATCCGTTTACTATTTTTTAACATTGAATATGTCGCTTGCGTCAATTCGTTTCCTTTATTTTCTTCTACACCAACATTAATTAACCCTACTCTAGGGTTAGCGATATTTAATACTTTTTGAGCATAAAGAGCACCCATCATGGCAAATTGTTGTAACTGCCGGGGCTTACAATCCACATTAGCACCAGCATCTACCAAGACCATCAATCCTTTAGCGGTAGGAATAATGGCACCGATAGCCGGGCGATCAATCCCTTTTACCCGTCCTAAACCAAATAATGAAGCCGCCATAGCCGCCCCAGTATTACCAACAGAAACCACCGCATCAGCCCGGCCTTCCTTTACCAATTGATTACCCAGCACAATACTGGAATGCCGCTTACGCCGGACAGCAGCCACAGGGTGTTCAGCCATTTTTATCACTTCCGCAGCCGGTTTAATACTGATTAAACCACCAACATCATTACCTTGCAGTTCTTTTTCAATAGCCTTTTGGTTACCAACCAACACTATTTTCACCCGGTACTCCTTAGCAGCCAATAAAGCCCCTGCTACCGTTTCCCGGGGGGCATAATCTCCCCCCATTGCTTCTAATGCTATTTGCACTGGACTGGTTCCTCCTCCACTAATAAAAACACTGTAAACATTGCTTCAAAAACTTTTAACCCCTTAACTTTAGAAATTACCGCTACTTTATATCTATTATCTAGCACAGATATAATATTAGCTTCAGCAACTACCCGTTCACCTACTTTTACTTGCTTGCGAAAACTGGCTTTTACGCTACCGGTAAGGGCAGTGGTGGCATCCATAATTGCTATCGCCAGTGAATTAGCTTGGGCAAATAAATGATGACCACGGGCGATGAGATTTCTTTTGAATACCATCTCCGGGGTAATAGTCAGCAGAGAAGTACCGCTCTTGCCTACTACTATCTCTACTAATTCGCCCACTATTTCCCCATATAGCAGTGACTTCACTGCACCGGTATCACCTTTAGCTAAATGCTTAATCCGTTCCCTCAGTTCAGGAATTTTCATTTCCAGCCGGTCTAAACGAATAGTGGGGACACTTACTCCCAACAATGCTGCTAAATCTTCATCAGTTAAAAAAGGATTATCCTTTATGTAAACATTTAATTGTTTGTGTCGCCCCAATTTAGTAGTACTATTACTCATTATTACCCCACCCAATATTTTAGTACCTGCTACTAAAATATATTATAACTATCTCTGTAAAAAAAATCAAGCCCGGAAGGTTTCTTCCGGGCTTGATTTTTACTCCTTTAACTCGCAATACACTTGTTTGTTACTCTTACCTTTTTTCTTGCCGGTCACCAGGTAAATAACATTTCTACCAATATTATTAGCATGATCAGCAATACGTTCTAAAAATCGGCTTACAAATAATAACGAGGTCGCATCAGTCACAGAACGAACATCTCTGGTCAAGTATTCGTTTAATTCTTTGAAGATCGAATAATAAAGTTCATCTACTTGATTATCCTGCTGGCACATTTGGCGAGCCTTAGCCACATCTCCTTGCACATAAGCATCCAAACTATCTTTAACCATATTTTGAGCTAAAACAGCCATCTGTTTAATTTTATCTACTGTTTCTACCGGTTTTTTAGCTACACCACACATCGCTATTTTGGCAATATCCACCGCATGATCTGCCATCCGTTCTAAACTGGTTACAATTTTAATCCCGCTAACCATCACTCTAAGATCTTTAGCCATCGGTTGTTGAGTAGCAATTAAGGTGATACACTCATTTTCTATCTGATTTCTCAAGTCATCTATAGCATCATCACCCGCAATTACCGTGCTGGCCAACATAATGTCTTGATTAACCAACGCTTGAACAGCATTATAAATAGCTTCTTCCACCAAACTACCCATTCGCAAAATATCCTGTTTTATTTCCATTAATGATCTTTGAAAATCACTTCTCACCATTATTCATCCCCTTCAACAAAGTAATCATTACCAAATAATAGCATGTTCAGCTATTAAAGTCTAGCATCAAATCAAGCCTAATTATTACAGCATCCGGTACTAACCAAAACGTCCGGTAATATAATCTTCGGTACGTTTATCTTTAGGCGTAGTAAACATGGTATCGGTATCTCCCCACTCTACTAAATCACCAGTCAAGAAAAAAGCAGTGATATCAGAAACTCTGGCAGCTTGCTGCATATTGTGGGTTACGATGATAATGGTATATTTTTTCTTGAGTACCCGGATCAATTCTTCAATCTTTAAAGTAGATATGGGATCTAAAGCAGCAGTGGGTTCATCCATCAACAGCACTTCTGGCTCTACCGCCAGTAATCTCGCTACACATAATCGCTGTTGCTGACCACCGGATAAGCCTAAAGCTGATTTTTTTAAACGATCTCGTACTTCATCCCACAGTACGGCATCACGTAAACTTTTTTCTACTATTTCGTTTAATTTTTGTTTGTTAGTAATCCCGTGAATACGCGGTCCGTAAGCAACATTATCATATACCGACATCGGAAAAGGACTGGGTCTTTGAAAAACCATCCCCACCATTTTACGTAGATAGACTACATCTACATTTGGCTTGTAAATGTCTCCACCATCTACCAATATTTTGCCTTCAATACGCACCCCTTCAATCAGATCATTCATCCGGTTTAAGGTTTTTAAAAAAGTAGACTTGCCACAGCCAGACGGACCAATTAAAGCCGTGATTTTATTTTCCGGCACTTCTAAATTAACATCATTCAATGCTTTAAAGTCTGTATAGTATAAACTAAGACCTTTTACAGATATTTTGCTTTTGGACAAGGAAAATCCTCCCTTTTTTTATTATGTTAATTATATCATTACATTTTAACAGTTCCTTTTTAAATTTATATTGAGATAGTGTTAAGTTTGTGTTAAGTTTTGTCGAACATTCACTTTAAGTGAAAGGTTAAGAGATCAAGAGGCTAAAAGATTAAGAGATTAAGAGATCTTTTCACCTTTTCACCTTTTCACCTTTTCACCTTTTTACCTTGTTTATCAGCGTCTATTATTTGAAAATATTTTCGTTTTTTATTTAAAAGGTAATCTAAAAGTAAACGTTGTTCCTTTACTAGAACTTTTCACTTGAATTCGCCCACCATGAAGTTCAATTACATGTTTAACAATAGCTAAACCCAAACCAGTACCCCCGGCATCTCTAGAGCGAGCTTTATCTACCCGGTAAAATCGCTCAAATACTCGTGGCAAACTTTCTTTAGGAATGCCCAGTCCACTATTTTGTACTGCTACTTCAATGTTTTCTGAAACAACTCCTGCCTTGATAGCTACCTTGCCACCAGACGGGGTATATTTGATTGCATTATCTACCAAATTAACCATCACCTGCATTATTAAGTCCTTGTCACCTTTTATCTGCGGTATTTTATCCGCAATAGTTAAATGGAGTTGAATATCTTTTTCTGCTGCTTGCGGTTTAAATGTTTGTACTGTTTGATAAATAACTTTAGAGATATTTATCGGTTGTTTTTTAAATGTTATTTTCTGATCCTCAAGTTTAGATAATTTTAGTAAATCATCCACTAACCTGGTTAAACGGTTAGTTTCTTGTTTCATAATCCCCAGAAAGCGAGTAGTAGTTTGAACATCTTCTACTACACCATCTAAAAGAGTTTCTAAAAAACCACTAATAGAAGTCAACGGGGTGCGCAACTCATGAGAAACATTAGCTACAAACTCACTGCGCATATTTTCTAATTGACGCCGTTCGGTAATATCATGCATCAAGGCTACCACCCCTACCATGCAATCATCATTACCAATTAACGGGGTAGCATACACTTTAAATACTTTAGGTCGCGGCATCAAAAATTTAATCTCGCAACTTAAAGGTTGTTTATCTCTCAACACTTGTCTTAATAGTTGATCCAGTTCATAGTTACGAATTATTTCAATACTTTTTTTACCTGAACTGGTTTGAGTATCAATTTTAAAAGTTTTTTCTAAAATAGGATTGATCATTAATATCCGCCCTTGATCATCTAAAGCAATCACCCCGTCACCCATACTATTCAAAATAGCTTTGGCCCGGTTACGTTCTTCACTGATACGAACCATGTTTTGGCGTAATTGCTGGGCTAAAAAATTAATGCTAGTGGCTAATTCATCCATTTCATTATTACTTTGGATTACTATTTCTTTTTCCAAAACACCGGCGGCCATTTCACTAGTCATTACTTTGATTTCTTCCAGCGGTCCTACCAAACGCACCACCGTAAAATAAGCTATTATCCCAATGGCTGTAATCGCTATTACGATCACCCAAATAAACGATATTATTTCTTTTTCCTCAAGTACCAGCGTTACTATAAATATCATGAGCAAAATTATATAACCAGCTATTGTATAGCTTTTCATGCCTGGTTTAAACACCGGTCGTTCAGACCTCCTTCAAACGATAGCCTACGCCGCGTACCGTTTCAATTAACTGCGGCGCTCCCGGTGCTTGCTCTAATTTTTGGCGAATATGACGAATATGTACATCTACTGTTCTGGAATCACCACTGTAATCATAACCCCAAATTTTCTCTAATAAAAATTCCCGGTTAAATACTTTACCCGGGTGATAAGCTAAAAAACGTAATAGTTCAAATTCTTTGGGGGTGAAATTTTGCGGAACGCCGTTGACACTAATAGCAAATCGTTCTTCGTCAATAATTAAACCCGCTACTGTTAATGGTTGCTGAAAATCCTTCTTGACCACATGCATATTTTCAGCCCGGCGGCGTAACTGGGCTTTAACTCTGGCTACCAGTTCCCGGGGCGAAAATGGTTTGGTCACATAATCATCAGCACCCATCTCTAAACCAAGCACTTTATCTAATTCTTCCCCCCGGGCACTGAGCATAATTACCGGTATATTTTTGATTTCTGGATCATTATGGATCATTCTACAAACTGATAAGCCATCAATACTAGGTAACATAATATCCAGGATTACTAAAGCTGGTTTTTCCCGGCGGATTAGCTGCAATGCTTCATCTCCATCACTAGCAGACAATACTCGATATCCGACTTGTTCTAAATTAAATTTCACTAACTCTACGATATGCTCTTCATCGTCCACAACCATTATTTTTGGCACCAGTAAACCCCTCCCTTTAAAACCAAACTAATGGATCATGATTAAAGAAGCCATCCGCCCGGTAATCCCCCCAGATACCCGGTATGAAAAAAACAGATCCCCATGGCAAGCTGTACATAAATTAGAAACAGTGATGTTGGCCGCCTTAATGCCGGCATCAACTAACATCCGCCGGTTGGTTTCCCATAAATTCAATAGCCATTTCTGACCACCACAAGGTTGGATTAGTTCCTGCCAATAGGTAAACTTATCTACAAAGATATTACTTACTTTTTCACCCACTACATAACAACAAGAACCAATAGACGGACCAATACCCACTAAAATATTTTCCGGACTGCTACCAAATGCCCTGCTCATCGTTTGCACTGTTTTAAGCCCGATAAACTGCGCTGTGCCTCGCCAACCAGCATGGGCTAAACCCACTACTACATTTTCTGGATCAAAAAAGAAAAGCGGTACGCAATCTGCATAATAGCTAGTCAACGGGATACCTGGCACATTAGTAACCAACGCATCTACGCCCGGCAGAATATTATGCCCAGATTTCGCTGTTACCAATGCTACTTTACTACCATGTATTTGTTCACCGGTTACCACCCAATCACTAGCAATATTTAAAGCACCATAAACCCGACGGCGATTTTCCAGCACCGCTGCCGGCTTATCCCCTACGTGCAAGCCTAAGTTTAGTGCCGCATAGTTATTGACACTTACTCCCCCGTGGCGAGTGGTAAAGCCATGCGTAACCAAGCCCCCTGCTTCAAAAGCCGGTATTGTAAACCACGCCAGCGCATTGCTTTGATTCAGTATAAAATTATTTTTAAAATAATGCAATAGCCACCACTTCCATTACAAATTCTTATTTCTACATCAAATTACAAATAACCTTTATAAATTAAGTTCCACAATTTTCCCGGCGGTCAACGTTTCCGGTATATTAATTAACCTTTGATTATTCGAACCACGAAAAGGGCATGAAAAATCTTTTTTTTCTTCAATAAAAGGACCATCTACTAATACATCTGTCAGTTGCATTACCGGCTTAATTACAGGTAATGACTGGATTTCCTCCCAAACGGACCCGGTATATACCCAAATATCTAAACGTGGTCTTTCTTTTTTAAGTAGTTCCATAATTTTCAATAAAGCTGCCGGTTGCGCCAAGGGATCTCCACCGGAAAAAGTGATTCCTTTAGTCAGCGGGGTAATGCCGGCGATGATTTCTTGAAATAATGCCCATACCGTCATCTGCCGCCCACCCTCAAAGGGAATGCTTTCCGGGTTATGACACCCCCGGCAATGCCTAGGGCAACCCTGTAAAAATACTACGGTACGAAAACCTAAACCATTCACCACGCTATCATGTTCAATACCGGTTACACTAATAAGCGGTGCTATATCACCAGTATCAGACATCCAACCCCTCCCTATGAATCCGGCGAATGAATATTGCACCACACTGCGGGCAAGTATCTTGATCTATCACTCCCAAAAAATTGCAGCCGGAACAAAAATCTACCGGGAAATTGATAGCGGTATAGCCCATATCAGATTTGCCCATAAACCGGATGATATCTTCCATTACTGACAAGTTATGCACCGGCGGGCTAGATAATTCTACATAACTGATATGCCCGGCATTACAATATTGATGATACAATCCTTCAATTTTTATCTTTTCAAAAGCATTGATGGCAAATTTTACTGGTACATGAAAAGAGTTAGTGTAATAGTCTTTATCAGTCACCCCCGGTATTTGACCATACTCTTTGGCATCCATTTTAACAAATCGCCCGGATAAACCTTCTGCCGGGGTAGCTAACAAAGTATAATTTAAATCAAACTCTTCGCAGGCTTGATCTGTTTTTTGGCGCATAAAAGCGACTATTTCTAACCCTGCTTTTTGGGCTGCCGCACTTTCACCATGATGCTCACCAATTAAAGATGCCAACGTTTCTGCTAAGCCGATAAAACCAACTGCTAAAGTACCCTGTTTAATCACCGTTTCAATAGGGTCATCAAATTTTAATTTTTCTGAACCAAGATATAATTTTTGCCCCATTATAAACGGCATATCTTTTACTTTAAGTTTAGCTTGAACTTGAAAACGATGATGAAGTTGTCTAAATACTAGCTTTAATTGCTTATTTAATAATTGCCAAAACTGATCTAAATCCCCTTGGGCGCGGATGCCTAATCGGGGCAAATTAATAGTGGTAAACGATAGATTACCTCTACCATCTGTAACCGTTTCACCATGACGATTAGCCATTACCCGGGAGCGACAACCCATATAAGCCACTTGATCACCATATTGAGCGTTAAAAGAGCTATCCATAAAACTAAAACTAGGATTCAATCTCTTTGCCGCTACCCGTAACGCCAGTTGAAATAAATCATAGTTAACATCCTCAGGATTAAAATTAATGCCCGCCTTCAGCCGAAAAATAATGTTGGGGAAAATCGGGTTTTCACCCCGCCCTAACCCGGCTTCAAAAGCTAATAATAAATTTTTAGTGATCGCCCGCCCAGTTTCGGACGTAACCGTACCTAAATTGATGGAAGAAAACGGCACTTGAGCGCCAGCACGACTATGCATACTATTTAAATTATATACCAACGCTTCCATCGCTTGATATATTTCCTTGTCGTCTGCATCCGTTACAAATTCCGCCATATCCCGGTCAAAAGCAGCATACGATTGCCCACCGTGCATATCATTTTGCGAACTTTGTAGAATAATAGCAGTAAGGGCCGTAGCTGAATTAGGGCGTTTAGGTGGCCGGATATAACCATGACCGGTATTAAACCCTTCTTTTAATAAACGACCCAAAGGAACTTGTAAACAAGTGAGCGTTTTACCGTACCAATCCAAATCATGAATATGAATATCACCTTTAATATGAGCGTTGGCCATTTCTTCCGGTATCAAACAACCTAAATAGTATCTTTTGCTAGCTGCTCCCGCTATTTGGAGCATTTTAGCAGAAGGAGAATTACTGACGTTAGCATTTTCTTTATCAGTTTCTGTTAGAATTTCTGCCACCACATCCATCAAATCACTTTTAGACTCCCGCATCCGGGTTCGTTTATCCCGGTATAAGATATAAGCTTTAGCTGTACTGGCATGTCCTTGCTCGATTAGTACTTTTTCCACAATATCTTGTACTTCTTCTACCCCAAATACTTGACCGTTATATTTGCTTTTTAAAACTTTAAGCACTTTTAAAGTTAGTTCTATCGCTCTAGTGCGGTCTTCACCGCCTACTGCCCGGGCGGCTTTAAAAATAGCATCGGTAATTTTGGATTCATCAAAAGATGTTTGACAACCATCTCTTTTTTGGATAACTTCGAACATTTATATTCCCCCAATACTACTTTTCACGGGCACCCACAAGGGATGCCCCTACATTACTCCTTGCTCCTGCTTTTAGCTGTGCCGTTTTGCAAAAAATGTTCTAATTCCTGCATAAAACTAAATACATCTTGAAATTCCCGGTAAACTGAAGCAAACCGGACATAAGCCACTTCATCCTCTTTTCGCAACCAATCCATCACCATTTCACCAATAATAGCGCTGGTAACTTCCGGTTCCATCCTGTTACGCAGTCCTTTTTCAATTTCAGATGTCAGTAATTCTAATTTTTCAACAGCAACCGGTCTTTTTTCACAAGCCTTGATTAATCCACCAAGCAATTTATTACGATCAAAAACTTGCCGGTTGCCATCTTT
Source organism: Desulfotomaculum sp. (assembly GCA_021129825.1). GTDB lineage: Bacteria > Bacillota > Desulfotomaculia > Desulfotomaculales > Desulfohalotomaculaceae > JAJOKO01. Next base: position 13,287 of record JAJOKO010000082.1, read on the forward strand.
TTTTACTACCACCAAGGGCACTTCATCCACTCGTTCGTAAGTAGTAAAACGTTTGGCGCACTGACTACACTCCCGCCGGCGCCGGATAGCTTGACCATCACCGGCAGGTCGGGAATCCGATACCTTACTTTCAGCATAGCCACAAAAAGGACAACGCATCAATTTCACCTCACAAACAAAAAAATATTACAGATTATTAAATCTGTAATTATCTATAATTAGTATATGTAGTTATTTTAATATACAACATGTAGTAAGTCAAGAGGAAAATAGCGATCAGATAGCTGACCGCTTATTTCTACAAACCAAACCGGGCATAAATTTGATCAATATGCTTTAAATAATAGCTATATTCAAAAATTTGATCTAATTCTGGGACGGTTAATAGTTTAATAACTGCTTGATCTGCTGCCAGTAATTTTTTAAATTCTTTGCCGGTACGCCAGCATTCCATGGCATTACGCTGCACCAGTTCATAAGCCTGTTCTCGGGTAATCCCCTTGTCCACCAAAGCTAACATGGTACGCTGAGAAAACATCAAGCCTTTAGTACGTGCCATATTATGTTTCATTTTTTCCGGGTAAACCAATAAATTACTAATAACATCAATCATTTTTTTTAACATATAGTCCAAGGCAGTGGTACTATCCGGTATAATTACCCGCTCTACCGAAGAATGAGAAATATCCCGCTCGTGCCATAAAGCCACATTTTCCATAGCCACCAAAGCATTACCTCGCAGTAGACGGGCCATGCCGGTAATCCGTTCGGTGATAATCGGGTTGCGCTTGTGCGGCATCGCCGAGGAACCCTTTTGCCCTTTAGCAAAAAATTCTTCTACTTCTCGAATATCAGTACGTTGCAGTGCTCTTATTTCAGTAGCTATTTTTTCTAAAGTACAACCAATTATTGCTAAAGTGTTCATATATTCAGCATGACGATCTCGTTGCAGCACTTGCGTAGCAATAGTCGCCCTTGTCAGATTCAGCCGGTTACAAACATGCGCTTCTACTTCCGGACCGATATTAGCATAAGTACCTACTGCACCGGAAATTTTGCCCACACTAATTGTTTTTATCGCTTGATGTAGCCTTTCAATATTACGCTCTGTTTCAGCTGCCCATAACAACATTTTTAAACCAAAAGTCATCGGCTCAGCGTGAATACCATGAGTACGCCCGATCATAATGGTAAAACGATGTTCTTTAGCTTGCTGCAACAATACCTGGTGCAATGCTTTTAAACGGGTTAAAATTTGTTCGCCGGCTTCTTTCATCCGGACACTTTGGGCCGTATCCACCACATCAGAAGATGTTAACCCTAAATGAATGTATTTACTGTCATCACCCACATATTCCGCCACACAAGTTAAAAAAGCAATCACATCATGCTGCACAGTGGCTTCTATTTCTAAAATACGTTCCACTGTAAAACGAGCCTTTTCTTTAATCACAACCAGCGCTGTAGTTGGTATCACCCCTTGCTCAACCAAAGCTTCGCAGGCATATATTTCTACATCCAACCATTTTTGAAATTTGTTTTTTTCAGACCAGATTTGTTTCATTTCCGGTAGGGTATAACGTTCGATCAATACTATCTCTCTCCTTTTTTAGAGGATGTTCGAAAAGTCCGTGCGAAATACACATCGAACTTCTGCGTTAACTTGGTTTTTACGATGCTCACGTATTATTTATACGCTTCACACCGCAAAAACCAAGTCGCCTTGAATTTCTTGTGTCTATCGTACTCCTTTTCGAACACTCATTTTGACTTATTAGCGATAACCGCACAACCAATTGCGCCCACATATTGCGGATATTCCGGCACAATCACTTCTATATTAAGTTCTTTACTGATAATTTGTTTTAAAGCCTGATTTTGGGCTACCCCACCGGTAAAAACAATCACCGGGCTAGCCAATTTGAGTAACAGCGGCTTAATTCTTTTGAAAATAGTATAGTTTACCCCGGCAGCTAAAGCCGCCACCGGATGACCGGCTACCAGCTTGCCGATTAGTTCGGTTTCACCAAAAATAGCACAGGTAGAAGATAACTCTACCGGCTGATCATAATGGCTACTCAATTCTGCCATAGTGATATCTAAAACAGCAATCATGTTTTCTAAATAACGCCCGGTACTAGCTGCACAGCGGTCATTAGTTTCAAAATCCACCATTCGTGCCGCCCTTATTTTAGCCACTTTACTATCCTGACCACCTAAATCTAACAGGGTAAAATCATTCAAACCGGTGAGATGCACCGCCCCGGTAACATGGGCTTTTATTTCTGAAACACTTTTAGTGTTTTTCACTCCCTGTACATTAATAGTTTGCTGACCATAACCAGTACTGACCACCGACCGGGTCAAATCACCCCAACCTAAATCAGCAAAATTGACTACTAGTTGACCGTTTTCTAACCGGCCATATTTTCGGTAAAACGCCACGGTATCAAATTTATGTAAATCTAACTGCCCTGTTTTACTCAAAAAAGCAATCTTTACATTACGGCTACCCAGATCTATACCCGCATCCATTAATTACAGTCACCTCAACATATCTAAAAACGCATCCAATCTCATCCGGGTGCGAGCATCCAGTTTATTCGGTTTATCTCCTTCCAACGTAAGCAAGGGCAAATTCAATTGCTGGCGGATAATCAAATCTTCAATTTGACGGTAACAAAAACTTTGGGCATAATGGATAATGCCATCCAACTGGCGCAATGCGATTTGTTTTTTGATGTCTAATAAACGATAAAATATACCGTACGGATATGAATATAAACGATATTGTTCCACCAAATCACTGGTGTTAAAAGGCATCGTAAATTGACGTTGGGTTTCATTATAAACCACCCGGGCACCACGTTCTTCCAAATAATCATACAAATCATCCATAATCGGGGGTACACCAATGTAACCTAAGCGCAGTTCCGTATTAATCTGGGGTCTGTCCAGTGCTTTAGCTAAGCAAGCAGCTACTGCTTGACCAAACTTTTCCGGATCCCCGTTAAAATCACTGCATGATATTTGATACAGGTGATTATCCCAACCAGTAATCCGGTCTTGTTGCCAAGTAAGTTGATCTAACTGCCAGACCTGCTGGCGCACTAGATCTAACCTTTTTTTGGTTTCATCAACTTGCTGCCAAGTAACTCCCAAAGCGGCCATTAGCTTTTCAATTTGTAATTTTAACAAATCATAATCCCGGTCAAAAGGATAACCAAAAGGAATTACCCGCACCCCGGCTAATTGCAACGTTTCCATTAAAGCGTGCGTGTTGCTACAGTCTCCCTGGGTGACCGCGATCAAAGTATTAATGTCTTTGTTTTTTAATACTGCCGCATAAATGCCTTTAATCCAAGTACAAATATTACGGGGATAACCTTTTAATTCCGCTTCTTCTACCAGCGCCTGGGGATGATCATCTTTAATAAAAAGATTATTTAAGTCTACTGGCACCATCTTAGCCGCATAAATAACTTCTACCGGAATGGTAGTGGTGATACCAACTTTTTCCTGCATAAACAGTTCATCCTTCGAAATATTTATTGATTCCCTGGGCAATAGCTTCTGCTACCTGTTGACGAAAATTACCGTCAGCCAATAGTTTCTCTTCTACCGGGTTACTCAAAAAGGCTTGTTCTACCAGCACCGAAGGCATAACTGTATCTCGAATGACCACAAAGTTAGCTTGCCGCACACCTCTATCTACTAACCTTAATTCATTAACCATGGTAGTTTGAATCGATTCAGCCAAGCGTTGGGAAGCCGGTAGCGATTGACGCCGGTGAAAAGTCATAATGCCTGATATTTCCGAGTTATAATTAGCATTAGCATGCACACTGACAAAAATATCTGCCCCACTGGCATTGGCCATCACTACTCTTTCATCAAGTTCAACTGTGATATCTGCACTGCGAGACATCTGCACCTGCGCTCCTTGCTGGCGTAAAATCTGAGCCAAGCGGAGAGATGTATCCAAATTAACTTCTCTTTCCCAAATACTACGACTATAACCAGGTGCTCCGGGAGATCTACCACCATCACCCGGATCAATAAATACTAAGTAACCCGTTACCGGATATACCGGTGCTGCTGGCTGCAATTCAATATTTAATACTTGTCCATCATTAGCACTAATAGTATTATAACCCACTGGTTCGTTTAAATCCAATACTAATCTAGTAACCAACGGATCAGTATTAAATTCTCCTAAACGATATCTTTGCACCCACTGTGAGTTAACCTCCTGTGATTCAGCAATATTCCCAGGTAATATTTCGTGCAAATCAATCACCAGCCGGGGGGGATCTGCCAGTGTGAAAATATCATATTCTATGTTCGTCCCCGCCTCAATAATAACGATAGTCTGATCCATAACTTGTTCAATAACCAATCCGGTTAACTGCCGGCTATCGTTACCAGTGTTATCTATTGGATCAACAGCTTGATCAATAACTGGATCAATAACTGGATCAATAACTGGATCAATAACTGGATCAATAACTGGATCAATAACTGGATCATCTGCCAAATTATTTTCTAAATTGTTTTGCTCCAACCAGTCACCAGTTTTCTCTACTACCGGTTGCTCTTCTCGTGGAGCATCTCCCCGCGAAGCAATAATAGCAGGTGGATGCACCGTTTCAATTGCTGATAAGTCACTAAAAACCCAAGCAGTACCATTTTGCCATTGAATTTGCTCCCACTGCCCTAAACTACCTAACCACGGGTAACGTTCGCCACGGTGAGCTTGCCCGATAATTTGGTGATTTAAACCAGCCCCGCTACGAATGTTAACGTAGTTATTGGTGATCACCAGTTGCTGATCAGGTGCTACCGCGGTTGTTTCTTTTGCTGAATCCACCGGGTCATTCCAAGCTGCTAATTTTCTGGTTTGTTTAATTAATACTGCTTTAGTGGCTTTATGCCAATTTACTTGATAGTCAAAAGCTTCCGCCACAAAGCGCGCCGGTAAAAAAGTACGCTCATTTCTAATTACCGGCAATACATCCATATCTGTGTAACCATTCCGCTCACTCCAGATTGATTGCTTTCCAATAATTAATCGTACCGTTTCAACCAACCCGGAATTACTTTTAATAGCAGGTAAAATTAAAGTTACCTGCTGGGTAGCAGCATCCCATTTAATATTATGATTTTCTACCCCTAAAGAATTAGCTAAAAAACGTACTGGCACATAGGTGCGCCCATTTTCAATAAACGGCTTTACATCCATAGTGTTAACGCTATCATTGACAGCAAAATGTTTTTGCCCGACACGAAATTCTATTAATTGTTTTCCTACAGACGAGGAGTCTTGAATATTACTAGCAACTATATTATTATCAACTGTATTATTATCAATAACTACATCATTATCAACAATCGCTGCTTGTACCAGCCACCCAGCTATCCAAGCCTCGCTGTTTGGTAGTTGGATTTGATACCATTCAGCTTGTTTTTTTAAAACTACCAGTTGATCCCCTTGTTTAACCTGACCTAGCTTAACGTAATTTGTACCCGGTCCGGCTCTTAAATTTACTATTTCACCGGTAACGATCATCTCTTGATGTTCAACTGCTAAAGCTTTGGGCGGTGTTAAAGATACCTCGCCACGGTAAATATCTACAGAACAACTAAAACAAAAAACAAACACTGCTACAATCAACAAAAACCTAGTCAATCCCAACAAAATACTTTTAGACATATCCACCCATCCCCGGCTATTATTTTACTACTTGCTATTATAGACGGGGATTTTCTACATTTCGTTCCGTAACCAGACATTATTTTTGAAATAACTCTAATTACTTGGAAATAATATGTTCATCTCTTACTAAAGGTTTACTCAAATCAACATGACCGGCTAACGTTTCCACAATTTGACCTTCTACTAAAATTTGTACTTCTTCCACCGCACTAAACCGGGTTAGCGTATTAACTATTGAATAAACCGTCATCAATTCCCAACTACTTCCCCCGGGATGATTTGTTTTTAACTCTGCGCTAAAATCCACAGTACAAAGCCCATTGCGGATGTTTATATCTCTTAATTGTGTCCCTGTAGGCAATGTTGGTAATAAACCACTATTAATATCAGGACCTTTCACTAACTCTTGCATCACTACCCGCGCTACCCCTTCCGCCTTAAGAATCTCTCTTTTTTGAGCAACTAAGTAATCCTGATCATTTGAAAAATAAATTACTACCGGCACTTTGTCTAGCAGATCCTCCAGCACTACTACATTTTCCAACGACATGTCGTTAGGAGTAATGCTTACGCTGGTTTCTTGATACTCTTTAGTCTCCCAACAAGCTGTTGTACAACCCAAAATTACCATCAACATAAATACCAATAAATATTTTTGCATTAGTTTATCCCTCCCCGGATAATAAATATTAATTTTTATGTATTAAAAAACAAAAATATTCCAAAATTAGTATTCTACATAAAAATATTAACCCGGCTAAAAATTCATGTTTGCTTAATTGCATGAATAAAATAAGCATGCAGACTTTATTATAACGGGGGAGATTTTACATGAGTTTTAAAAAAAAACGTGGTTTTATTTTTAACTATGATCTTAATCTTGTTTTTAATAATTACCGCCAGCAAGGCAAGCAGGGACGGTTCTTGCTTGCCTTGAAACAAGAAAATCCTCCACCGGAGGAGGACATTGCGATTATCATTGATACTATAAATCGCACCTTAACTTTAATGAGAGACGGTCAGCCCGATCAGCAATTTCAAGTTGCTGTGGGCAAACCACAAACCCCTAGTCCGGTTGGCACTTGGGAAGTAATCCAAAAATCCACAAATTGGGGCACCGGTTTTGGTGCTCGTTGGCTGGGGCTTAATGTGCGCTGGGGCATCTATGGTATTCACGGCACTAATAAACCCGCTTCTATTGGCAGTTATGCCAGTCATGGTTGTATCAGAATGCACAACGAAAAAGTTAAGCAATTATATCCTTTAGTATCTCTAAATACTCCTGTTTATATCATCGGTAACCGTTCCTTTCTACATGTACATTCATAGACAATTAAGCAAAAATCTAATTGACG
>JAJOKO010000023.1 GCA_021129825.1 Desulfotomaculum sp.
GAGGGGGTTAGGGGGAGGGGGATTTTTACCACAAACATACTTTTCGAACACGCACCAATCGTTTAATAATAGCACTACAAAAAAAGTAAATCAAGAAAAGGGGATCTGTTTACTATGGAAAAAACATTAACTGTCCATGAAATCAGCAAAACATTTGGTGCTACTACTGTAGTCAATAAAGTATCTTTTGATGTGCAGGCTGGAACAATACTAGGCATTTTAGGCCACAATGGGGCCGGAAAAACCACTACTATTCGGATGATTATCGGTGTTTTACAGCCCGATGCCGGTTATGTGGCATTCAATTTTAACAACCATAAAAAAGAATTTAATGCTAACCAGATTGGCTATTTACCAGAGGAGCGTGGTTTGTACAAAGATGTAAAGGTGATGGATGTTTTATTGTACTTGGCTCATCTGAAAAATTACCCACTGGCTAAAGCACGCCACCGGGCTTTAGATTACTTGGCTAAATTTGATTTAGAAGGTCAAGATAAAGTTAAAGTAAGTGAGTTATCTAAAGGAATGGCTCAAAAAGTACAATTTATTGCTGCCGTCATTCACCAACCTAAATTATTAGTGTTAGATGAACCTTTTTCCGGTTTGGACCCGGTCAGTCAAGATATATTTAAAGCAGAAGTGCGTGCTTTGGCCCAACAAGGCACCGCTATTTTGCTTTCCTCGCATCAAATGAATATCGTCGAAGCTTTATGCGACCGGGTATTTATGATTCATCAAGGTAAAAAAGTTATCTATGGTGAAATGCTAGCAATTAAAGCCCAGTTTGCCGGTTTTAAATGTCAAATCAGCGGCAATAATTGCGACATTGATTTCAATATGTTAGCCGGGGTAGACAGTGTCACCACCGCCGGCACGGGTACTGCTACCGCTATTACCTTGCATTTAAAAAAAGATATTAATCCACAACAATTTATCCAGCAATTGCCGGCGCAAGTACAAATTAATGAACTGCATCTAGATCGCATTTCACTGCACGATATTTTTGTAAAAATCGCCAAAGGAGAATTGCCACATGAAAAACAGCTTTAAAGTAGCTATTTGGGAAGTCAAAAAAATGCTTAAAAACAAAACCTTTATTGTTTCAGTTTTATTGGTACCGGCAATCATAGTGGTATTTGCCATATTGCCAAATTTACTGATTAGTTGGGAAAGCAAGCGGGATTTTCAGGTTTATGTAATTGATGAAATAGGCGTTTATGAAACATTATCCCAGCAACAACTGGATAAAAATATAATTTTAGAACTTTATACCGGTGATTTAGCAAAATTACAGAATAAAATCCGGGGAAATAATAATGCCGGCTATCTACTGTTAGCGCATGATGTTAATGAAACAAAACAAGTTGACATCATTACCGGCGGGGACGGTTTTCCAAATTTATCCAGTTTACAAACAGCGGTTGAATCTACTCTGTTACATTACCGTTTACTAGAGTACCATTTAGACCCGGTTAAAATTAAAGCTGTTCTGACGACAAGCTATCATTTTAATACCAGCTCACTGGCAGAGCTAGAACAGGGAAAAGAAAGCTTCCTTCAAAAATATACCCCGGTTTTATTTTCCGGCGGGATCCTTTTTTTAAGTATTATTACCGGTATGCTGGCCTTCCAAAGTGCAGTGAATGAAAAAAAAGACCGTATGGTCGAAATTTTATTAGCTTCAGTTTCTGCCGCCGACTTGATGCAAGGTAAGATCCTCAGCAGTTTTATCCTCGGTATTTTTCAGGGAATAATTTGGCTGACCTTGATCCTAATTAGTGTTAAATTTATATTTGGTATTTCGATACTAACCTTATTATATTATCTGCTAGTACCGGAACTATTGCTATTATTATTTTTTGCCATCACTGGTTACTTGATGTTTTCAGCTTTATTTGTTGCTTTGGGAGCCACTGTTAATGATTTAAGTAGTATTGGTAATTTTCAAAGTTTGTTGATTATTATTCCGATGCTACCAATATTTTTAGCAGGACCGATATTGACTAACCCTAGTGGTTTGGTAGCCCAAATAGGTAGCTATTTTCCACTGTCTACGCCAGGGGTGATGTTGCTTAGAATATCACTTACTACTAACATGACTGTTTTAGATATTATTATCCCGGCAGTTATTTTAATAGTAACAACATGGTTAATGTTTTTGGCAGCCGGCAAAATTTTTAAGACTGGCATGATGATGTACGGCAAAAACGCCAGTGCCGGGGAAATATGGAAATGGCTACGTTGTTAAATTGACTAAGTGGTAGAGCGACCTACCATAGAAGATATTATGGTGTATACCATCAAAGGAGAGATGCAATCATGACCCACCCGGTGTTGAATTTGGTTAGAAAAGATTTGTTGCTTGCTAATAAACCAGTTTCTTGGTTAATAATAATCATTTATGTTACTTCTATTTATGTTGGTTCTATTGCTTATATCTTTGTTCTTTTAGGAGATATGTTTGTTGACACATTTAATGAACTTATATATATAATACCTCCCATACTTACTGCCGCTATGTTATGGATAGTTGTACTTATTTTAGAAGCAAAGGAAGTTATTTCAAATAGCCTGCCGGTAAAACGCAGTGACATTGTACAGGCAAGTTACCTGATGATATTTATGTTTCTAACAAAAGGGTTATTCACTAGTTGTTTGCTGGGATTATTGTTTCAATTTATTTTTACACCCACCACTCTCAAGTTTATTAGTTGGACAGATATAAGTGTAACTTATATCTTAGGCAGTATAATTTTTTCTATTATTTTGCCGTTAAATTTCAGATTTATCGATAGCAAAAATGAATTGCTGCTGCTTATCCCTATAACCCTGATGCTTACTATACTAGGTAGTACAGGATTTATTATAACACTTTTAAGTTTAGAATACGCTTGGTCGTTAGCATCTATAATCACCAATCCAACTATAATCGGATTGGCATTTCCTGTAACTTTAATATTATTATTCTGCTCTATTTCATTATCCACAAAAATCTATCAAAAACGGGATCTTTAAGATTTATCGTGAATAATAGCACTACAAAAAAGTAAATCAAAGAAAGACAGATATCATGAATTCAGACGGTAGCAGTGCTTCGTTTGACGCCCTGCAAACCGGGCAAAAAGTATCCATAATACTTAACCCGGAATATCTTGTTTTAGAACCAGAGTCGATGCAAACAGTAGCAAGTTTGGTAGTTATATTATAAGTTCGAAAAGATTAAAGCTGTTCTCCGATAATATTTCCGATATTCAATTAAAACAGAGAGGTATAAATTTTATGCCTCTCTGTTTTTTAAATTAACTCTACCTACATGTATACATTCAATAAGCAGTTATTTTTTTAGTAATCTAGTAATTGATTTGATCACGTTGAGCCAGTGGATCCTTTTACCAAAATAATTTTGTATCAGACTAGCAAAGAGAGGATACTTCCCTTTATAGGGGTACCAGTGCAGCTCAGTTTTTTTCCTTCCCCGGTCCCAAACGACAGCTGTTGGGTAGCAAAACATTTGCAAGCCTGTTTCGCCATGATAATGTCCTATGCCGCTATATTTTGTGCCACCGAAAGGCAAATGCGGGTTAGCAGCAGAAATAATCACATCATTAATCACTATATTACCAAAAATTAATTCTGTAGCTATCTGTTTAGCACGCTGTGTATTAGCACTCCATACGCTGGCATGTAAACCATAAACGGAATCATTAGCTAATCGGATCACTTCTTCTTCGGTATCAAAAGGGATTACCGGCAGAATGGGACCGAAAAATTCTTCTTGAATTATTTTCATATTTTGTTTTATATCGATAATGATCATTGGTGCGATATAAAGACCTTTTTTGGTGTCCCAATCTTTAGGTAGTTGCCCGGTAAGTAGTTTGCCGCCTTTGGATAAAGCATCCTCAACGTGAGCTTTTATAATATCTATTTGACCGGGCAAAGTGATCGATCCAATATCATCATCTTCGCTAAAACCAAGTTTCAATTTTTTTGTTTCTTGCTGTAATTTTTCAATAAATTGAGGATAGATTTTTCGTTGAACATAAAGACGTTCTATAGACATACATACTTGCCCGGAATTTGTAAATGCTCCCCAGACAGCCGCTTTTACGGCCCGGTCAAGCGAGGCATCAGCAAAAACAAGCATCGGATCTTTGCCACCTAGTTCTAACGTAGTGGGAATTAATTCCTGGGCAGCTTCCGCTTGAATTTTTTTGCCAACATGCACTGAACCGGTAAAAAAAATGTAATCCGGTTTTCCTTTTACCAGTGCTGCTCCCAATTCTTTGCCCCCGTGAACAACTTGCACAACGCCCGCCGGCAGTTTAATATTTTTAAATATTTCAGCTATGATAGTGCCAATTAAAGGTGTTACTTCTGATGTTTTTAGAATAACCGTGTTGCCGGCTACAAGCGCACTAATAACAGGGATCATTGCCAGTTGAAACGGATAATTCCAAGGAGAAATAACTAGAACTACGCCGCGGGGTTTATATTCTATATAAGATTTTTTACCGAATAAAAAAAGTGGCGTAGGCATTTTGCGTTTTTGTAAAGCCCGCTGAGCATGTTTTTCTATGTATTTGATGGTATCAAGAATAGTTAAAATCTCAGCGTTTAATGCTTCAACAGTAACTTTCCCTGTATTTTCAGAGATTTTGTAGGCTAGTTCGTCCAAATGATTAACTATATAAAGACGCAACTGCCGTAAATAATTAATCCGATCAGCTAAAGCAGTTTTTCTCCATACTGGGAAAACTTTTCTGGCATACTGGTAATAACCGGTTACCTGTTCCAGTGGAGTTTCAATTATTTCTCCAATAAATTTGCCGGTCGCCGGGTTTAAAACAGGGTATGTTTTTTTTGATGTTTTTTCTTCCAAAGGTATTCCCTCCTAAATTCGTTTCAATCTTTTTATATTTTGTATCCCGAAGTGAAAAATTTCGCCTAATTCATTAATAGCCAAAATAGGTCAGTTTACATCCATAATTGCTGTTATTAATTATGATTTTTAAACAAAATTAGTAATTCAGGTAAAGCCACCGGTCTTGAAAAATAATAGCCTTGTATTTGCATACAGTTCATTTCTTTTAGCAACATTAACTGCTCTACAGTTTCTACTCCTTCTGCCACTACCATAATATTTAAGCTTTGGGTCATATCAACAACTGCTTTGACTATCGCTTGATCCCGTTGATCATTGACAACATTAGTTATAAATAATCTATCTATTTTTAAAGTACCCACTGGCAATTGTTTTAAATACTGTAACGAAGAATAGGCGGTGCCAAAATCATCCAAAGCAATTTTCACCCCTAAAGAGGTTAATTCCGCCAGTGTTTTAAGCGTCTGCTCCCAATTTTCAATAGCGGTAGATTCCGTTATTTCAATACTAAATTGGGTAGCACAAAGCTTATTTTTTTCTAGGGCATAGCCAATGATATCTACTAAGTTAGTCTGGATAAATTGTTTAGCGGATAAGTTAACATACACTGCTATGTCTTCAAATCCTTGAGCACGCCATTGTTTACTGTCATAGCACGCTGTGTTGATTACCCATTCTGTAAGATTAATTATTTGACCGCTTTCTTCGGCCACAGGAATAAAGTCATTTGGCAGAATCAATCCTTTTTGCGGGTGATTCCATCTAATCAACGCTTCCACGGCAATGATTTTTTCACTAATCGCATTAATAACTGGTTGATAATATAGTACAAATTCATTATTGTTTAAAGCCTGTTCCAAATCATTTTGTATTTTTGTTCTTTCGGTAATAGCTGTGCTGATTTCCGGCGAAAACAACCGGTATTTGCCTTTACCGTCTTCTTTAGCTTTATACATAGCCATATCCACATTTTGGATTAAGGTATCGGTATCACTGCCGTGATCCGGGTAGAACGCAACCCCCACGCTGGCAGATATATTTACATTATATTTGTCTACACTAATTGTGGCAGTAAGCGAGGCTAAAACAGCTTCTGTCACACTCAAAGCAGTTGCTCCCTTTTTGCCGGGTAACAATATTACAAACTCATCCCCACCAAACCGGGCTACGGTATTGTCATCATTATTCACAGCATTGCTTACAGCTTGCAGTATCAATTTACTAACTTCTTGCAAAAGTAAGTCCCCTACTGGATGACCTAAGGTATCGTTAACTGTTTTAAACCCGTCTAAGTCCAATAACAATACCGTAAAACCAGCTTTGTTTTCTTGAGTATTATTTACGAGATTATTAAGCGTTTGCATTAAACTAAATCTATTGGGTAAATTCGTGAGTTGATCAAAGTGCGCTAACCTATCTAGTTTTATTTCCGCCTCTTTGGCCACAGTTATATCGGTATGCGAGCCGGCTACCCGGATAGTTTTTCCGGTTGCATCTCTGATAACATTACCCCGGCTTAATAGCCAGATATAATCACCGCTTTTGGTTTTTGCCCGGAATTGCGAAGTGAAAGATTTATTTTTACCGGTAAAATGGTTTTTCACATATTTTTGTACCTGCCCAAGATCATCAGGGTGGATTAAGTAGCGAAAAGCTGCAGTAGTATCATCTAATTCATGATTTTCGTAACCCAACATTTGTTTTGTCCGGGGAAAATAGAAACGGTTGTTTACTATATCCCAATCCCAAATAGCATCATTAGCACCTTCCACAGCTAATTGGTATCTTTCTATTAGTTCTTTTAAGTTTAAGCGCATTTGTTCAAAAACACGGGCTAGTTGACCGGTCTCATCTTTGCTTGCTACTACTATCTCCCTGTTTAAATCTCCTTGAGCCATCTGATTAGCAACAATACTTAAGTTCTCTAACGGCCGGGTTATTTTACCGGCGATGTACCAACCTAGTACCAGTAATAGCAAGGCTACCCCGGCAATTAACGTTGCCAGTGTAGCTATCAAATTATTGGTTACAGCAAAAAACTCATTTCTTTCGGCAACGGTAAACATAAGCCAGTTGGTAAGCGGTACTGGATGGTAAGCCAGGATAGAGTCTACTCCCCTGAAGGTGTATGTTGTTTGGCCGGTTTTTTCAGCTACTGCTTGTTTTAAAGCGGCAGCTACTACTGCCGGTGTTTTTTCACTTTCTTTAGTGGCATCTACCAGTAGTAAGTCTGGACTAGGATGGGCGACCATGATGCCGTGCTCATCTAGGATAAACGCCCGCCCTTTTTCGCCAAATTTTAATGCCGGCATCAGTTCTGATAATTCATTTAAACCCACCCAGATAAATAACACCCGGTACAGTTGACCGTCTTTATGTACCGGTACTATCACTGCTTGTCGCATTATATCTGGGAAAGCCTTGGAAAAACCAACTGGTGTAAATGCTAGCGGCGCCCCACCCTTTATCGCTTTAAACCACTCGTACATCTCCCGGGAAGTTATTTTAGCTGGATCTGCTGCTTCCCGCATCATCCCCTCTAAATTTATCAAACCACCACTAATGATTCCCGTCCCGACGCCTTGTTTTGCAACCAACAATTGATCTAAATACGCTAAAGCTACGTAAATATCCTCATTTTCAAGCTCTGGCGACCGGGCAATCCCTTTGATAACCTTAACACTATTCTTCAATCTTTCGTTAATAAACTTACTGTTAGACACTGCTTGCTGTTCCAAAGCCTGGTGAAGTTGCTGGGTTTGAATTTGCTGAAACTGGTGTAAAGAGAAAATACTAACAGCAATCAGCACTGCTGTAGCCAAAACCAGTAAAAAGATAATTTTAGTTTTGATGCTGTTGAACTTTTCTTTTAGTGCGTGTTCGAAAAGGAGTACGATAGACCCAAGAAGTTCAAGGCGACTTGGTATTGGCGGGGTGCAGCGTATAAATAATACGTAAGCGTCGTCATTACCAAGTCAACGCAGAAATTCGATGGGTATTTCGCACGGACTTTTCGAACATCCTCTTTTAATGTAGCCAATTTACTTTTAGCCATAAACATAAACCCCTTTTTAACATCTTTAACCCATATATCACTCACATAATATCTAAATCATGATTTATTACACAAGAAAATGCTGTTAAACAGTTACTTTTAGTTGTTAAAAAGTTGTTAATTTGGGTAAAAAGCATTAGAGCAACGGCTTAACTAAAAGCAGGTGACCGGATAATGTAAATTGTAAGTAGAAAACACTAGTCTTTAAAAATTTTATATCTATTGTTTCTAGAAATTAATCACAAGCAAACTGTCTCCGGGTTGCGAAACTTGGATCCATCAATAGTTAAAGCGATAGCTATTTCTTTCAACATCTTTGATTTTTCAGCGGGTAATTTTCCACTAACATCGCAATAATTTGATGGATGATCACTCAGCAGGTTGCTGCTGATATCTGCTAAGGTTTCAACAAAAAGTGCTGTTTCGCGCAAAGCTTGGTGAGCAGTTAGCAGTTTAAATTCACCTTGTTTGTATTTTTGATATAAGAGTGTCCCCGGACAGGGCATAAAAGTTCTTAACCGGATAAAATCGGGGTTAATTTTATTCAGGACTTGGGCACTGTTGATAGCGTGTTGTTGCCACATTTGTCTTCCCCCTACTCCCACAATAATATATTCGCTAATCTTAATCCCGGCTTCTTTAACCAGTAAACTGGCTTTAATTATTTCAGCAGCGGTAGACCCTTTATTGATCAGTTGCAAAACTTCGTTATCACCGGACTCCATACCACAGTGGATCCGTAATAATCCAGCTGCTTTTAGCTGTTTTAATGCGGACAAACTTTTACGAAGGATAAAACGTACCGAGCCGTAAAGGGTAATCCGCTCTAATTTCGAGAAAAGTTGGTGGGCATAGCTGAAAATATCCACCAAATCTTTTGTTGGCATCATAATCGTATTGCCATCAGCAAAAAAAGCTGTTTTGACAGTATCTCCATAGTAGTCTCTGGCCATAGCCAAATCTTCTTTAATATCTTTTACCGGTCGAATTTTAAACTTGCTTTTTTTATACAGGGCACAAAAAGCACACTTGTTGTGAGGACAGCCTATTGTAGCCTGAATAATTAAACTATAAGCCTCGCTGGGCGGTCTGTAAACTGTTCCTTCGTAACGCACAAAAACTCCCCTTTAGCTGTTATGGGTATTAAACTTTATTTCAATCTCTTTTCCAGCTCAGCCTTTTGTTTTTCAAAACCAGGCTTACCCAACAGGGCAAACATATTCTGCTTATATCCTTCTACGCCGGGTTGATTAAAAGGATTGACACCCAGTAAATAGGCACTGATTGCACAAGCTTTTTCAAAAAAATAGACTAATTGACCAAAATAATGCTCGTTGATTCGGGGCACGTTAACAATCAAGTTAGGCACTCCCCCGTCGGTGTGGGCCAACAAAGTACCTTCAAAAGCTCTTTTATTAACAAAATCCAGCGTTTTACCTGCCAAAAAATTCAAACCATCCAGATTATCTTTATCTCGGGTGATAATAATATCATGCCGGGGTTGGTCAATATTGATTACTGTTTCAAAAATATGCCGTAAACCATCTTGAATATATTGACCTAAGGAATGCAGATCAGTAGAAAAATTCGCTGAAGCCGGGTAAATGCCTTTTTGGTCTTTACCTTCACTTTCACCAAATAATTGTTTCCACCACTCGGCAAACAACTGCAAGGACGGCTCATAATTAACCAATAGTTCTACTGTTTTACCTTTGCGGTACAGCAAGTTTCTAACTGCTGCATATTGGTACGCCGGGTTAGTTGCCAAACTGGGATTGGCATAAGCGTCAGCAGCACTGGCGGCACCGGTCATAATTTGGTCGATGTCAGCCCCGCTAACAGCAATCGGCAGTAAACCGACTGCAGTTAAAACAGAATACCGACCGCCAATATCATCTGGGACTACAAAAGTTTGGTATCCCTCACTATCAGCCAGTTGTTTTAAAGCTCCTTTAGAGCGGTCAGTAGTAGCATAAATGCGCTGCCGGGCACCTGTTTTACCATATTTTTTTTCCAGATGTTCCCGTAAAAGGCGAAAAGCAAGGGCTGGTTCGGTGGTTGTCCCAGATTTAGAAATAACATTAACGCAAATATCTTTGTCGACCAAAACTGTCAATAAATCTTCCGTATATACCGGGCTGATATTATGACCCAGAAAATAAATCTGTGGTGTTTTTCGTTTATCAGGGGGTAATGAATTATAAAAAGAATGTCCTAGCATTTCAATCGCTGCCCGCGCCCCGATATAAGAACCACCGATACCGACCACCACCAAGGCTTCACAATCATCTTTTATTTTCTCCGCCGCCGCTTTAATACGTTCAAATTCTGCTTGGTCATAATTATGAGGAAGTTCCAGCCAACCAGTGTATTCATGACCTGGTGCTGTTTTGTTGTGGAGCATTTCATGAGCTACTTTTACCGGTTGTTCCATGTAAGCTATTTCATGGGCTTGAATAAAATCCAGTGCTTTTGAGTAGTTGAAACTTAACATTCAGACCAACTCCTTTGAAAGTACAGTTTACGGTTTACGGTTTTAACTGTTAACCGGTAACGTGATTTCGTGGCTAATAACGCTGAAAATAGTTACAATGCCTTTTTATTATACCATCCCTAAAGCAATTTATAAAACTTCATTTTCTAATTTTAATGATTTTTTTAAAAAAATATGTTAAAATGTTTTTTGCATATGTAAAAGCATCATGAAAGGATGAAAAATACGTGGATAACAATTCAAAGAATAGGGGACACACTGCTAAATCGCAGAATGTCCCCATCAATTCAATAGCAGTAAACACTCCTTACGAAGTAGGAGATTTAGTAGTATATTTAGCAACGCTGGAATTAGCCTATGTGATAGATTATGATTGCCGCTATGAATTAGTCACTACCCTGACCACTTGTGACTGCTGCACTTTTAGATTTCGCTCCCGGCGAGATGCTAATTTTCAATGTCGGCATATTATTGCCATGAGAAGTGTTTTAAAAATAGATTAAACCATAGTTTTATTACTATGGTTTAATCTGCAAAAACTTTTTTTAAATCTATTTCTAATTCTGTAAAAAGACCTACCTTAATCCGGTTTTCTTCGGTATAAATATCCGGCTTACTATATTTATTGTTTTTTTCTAATTTAAACACCATTACTGTTTTATCTACCGGGTGGACTATCCAGTATTCTTTAATTTTATTTTTTTCATATAAAGATAATTTTGTTATATAATCCCAAGATATTGTTGATGGTGAAATGATTTCTATAATTAAATCCGGGCTTCCCAGACAACCTCTGTCATCCAATTTAGACAAATCACAAACTACTACTAAATCCGGTTGAACCACCGTTTTGATATCTTCATCTTTTGTTTTTGGCGATAGTCTGACATCAAATGGCGCATCATAAACTTTACAAGTTTTATTATTTTGTAAATAACCTTTGATTTGATAAAATAATTCTCCAGATATTTCTTGATGTCTTCTGGATGGTGCCGGACCCATATTACAAGCTACCCCTTGAACCAATTCCCAACGTTCACCTGCCGGCCACTTCAAATAATCGCTATAGCTATATTCGCAACTTTCTTTTTTAGCCAATGGATTCACAGATAACACCTCTTTTGAGACTATTATAACAGTATTTTAATAAATCAGAAACAATTTTATGTTTTTAGTTCATCTATTATCATTTGCAAACGCATGGCAAATCGTTGATCATCTTTTGCCGTTCGTTTGTCAGGTCCCTTGGTTCTACCACCACTCCGCCGTAGTTTAGATTTAATTTCTCGTTCTTCCAGTAAAAAATCAATAGTTTCAGCCCGAAAAACTTTACCGCCAGGTGATAGGGCATATGCTCCCTTGCCTAGCACCATAGCAGCCAGACCCCAGTCTTGGGTGATAATAATATCACCCTTGGCACTGAGATTAATAATTTGAATATCCGCTGCTTGAGAATCATTACTAACTACAATGTGCTGTTTAGATTCTATTTGATGGTTAAAACTAGCTACCGTCCAAAGTTCACAATCATTTTTAAGTGCTACCTGTTTACATATGAGCAATACAGCCCGGGGACAAGCATCAGCATCAACAATTAATTTCAAGTTAATTTACTCGCTTTTTTAGCTGCTTTATCCCGTTCATTCTTTTTCAAAATCCTTTTACGTAATCTTAAACTTTCAGGAGTTACTTCCAATAATTCATCATTATCCAAATATTCCAGTGATTCTTCCAAACTGAATTTACGTGGTTCTTCTAAACGCAAAGAAGCATCGGCACCACTAGAACGCATATTAGTCAAGTGTTTTTTCTTGCACACATTTACTTCCAAATCTTGGTGGCGAGAATTTTCGCCCACAATCATTCCTTCATAAACTTCCACGCCCGCCGGAATAAATAACATTCCCCGGCTTTGAGTAGCGTGTAAAGAATATTGAGTAGCCACGCCGGATTCAAAAGCAATTAGTACCCCGTGATCACTGCTTTTAATATCACCTTTGTAAGCTTCATAACCATCATAAACATGATTCATAATAGCATGTCCACGAGTTTCTGTAAGTAACTGGGTACGAAATCCAATCAAACCACGAGCTGGCACTTTAAACTCTAACCTAAACTGCCCGCCGCCCATAGCGGTCATGTTTTTCATATCACCCCGGCGATTACCCATAATTTCCATTACTACCCCGGTTTTATCTTCCGGAATATCGATCATCAATAATTCCATCGGTTCTAATACTACGCCGTCTTCTTTTTTGTAAATCACTTCCGGTTTAGAAACAGACATTTCATAGCCTTCCCGGCGCATAGTTTCAATCAATATCGACAAGTGTAATTCTCCCCGACCAGCTACCTCAAATACATCGGGGTTGTCAGTATCTGCTACCCGCAAACTGACATTTTTCTCAGTCTCTTTATATAAGCGAGTACGTAGCTCACGTGAAGTCAGAAATTTACCATCTCGACCGGCAAAAGGGCTGTCATTAACCATAAAGTTCATTTTTAAGGTTGGTTCATCAATAGCAATCGGTGTTAGTTGTTCGGGATTTTCTTTGTCTGCTACTGTATCTCCTATTGCGACATCTTCTAAGCCGGCAAAAGTAACAATTTCACCACAGCTGGCTTCTTGCACTTCTGAGCGCTCATTTAAATCCCAAATATATAATTTGCCTAATCGTGCCGGCACAATAGTACCATCATGATGGATTAAGGCTACCGCTTGACCGGATTTTAAGCTACCCCGGCTGATGCGCCCTATTGCTAAACGCCCTTGATAGGAATCATACTCAGTATTGTTTACTAATAACTGTAATGGGGCTTGTTCATCTCCCAGTGGTGCTGGTACTTCTGCAATAATCGTTTCAAAAAGCGGTTGTAAATTTTGACCTGGTTTAGCTAAATCAGTACTGGCAATACCATTTTTAGCAGAAGCATAAATCACCGGAAAATCCAGCTGTTCATCGGTGGCTTCCAATTCCATAAATAATTCTAATACTTCATCTACTACTTCTTCTATCCGGGCATCGGGTCGATCTATTTTATTCACTACTACCACCGGGGTCAATTTTAGCTCTAAAGCTTTACGTAAAACAAACTTAGTTTGCGGCATCGGTCCTTCAAAAGCATCAACCAGTAGCAAAACACCATCTACCATTTTAAGTACCCGTTCTACTTCCCCGCCGAAATCTGAGTGCCCGGGGGTATCTACAATATTTATCTTAGTATCATTATAACGTACCGAGGTATTTTTGGATAAAATAGTAATCCCACGTTCTCGCTCTAAATCACTAGAATCCATCACCCGCTCAGTTAATTGCTGGTGGGCTCCGAAAACACCACTTTGCCTGAGCATCCCATCTACTAGTGTAGTTTTACCATGATCGACATGGGCAATGATCGCTATATTCCGAATATCTTGCTTCTTATTCACTTCTAAAACTGCCTCCTTTAATTTTAAACCCTGCTTAGTATACCAATATTTAAAATTATCTTCAAGATAAATTATGGTTATTTTTCTGTTAACAATTCTGAACTGAAAACAAAAAACTCCTGAGTGTAACACCTACCTTAAAACGTTACACTCAGGAACTTTATAAATTATAGCACTTTATACATTTTTTTTGCAACTTCAAAAACTAGGTGCCCATGTTAATAATGGTAGTTCCAGTTTATGCGCAAAGTGAGGGTTGTTAGGTCGTACCCTCCAAATAAAAACTGATTATATTTAAGCATTATGCCCTGTAATATTAACAATATATGCGGTATAATGTTAGAAAATCAAAAAAAGTGGTGGTATCGTAGTGCAACAAAAACATTATATTCTCGGTATTAATGCTAGCCCCCGCAAAAATGGCAATACCGAAACACTAATGGCCAAAATACTGACCGGTGCTAAAGCACAGGGAGCAACGACTGAAACCGTTCATTTGAGAAACCTGCGCATAAAACAATGCCTGGCCTGCGAAGGCTGCCGGGTGTCTAGAACCTGCCGGCTGCATATTGATGACATGCAGGTTCTTTTGGTTCAATTAAAAGCGGCTGATGGTATCGTACTCGGTTCTCCTATTCATAATTATAATATTTCGGCACGTATGAAGATCTTTATAGATCGTTTATACCCATTTTTTTCTTTCAACCCGGAAAACCGCCGGGAATGGCATAGTTTATTACCACCAAGAAAAAAAGGGTTAATCTATGCAGTTGGTGAAAATCCTAATCCCAAACAAGCAGGAGTAGTACTGGAGGCTATGCGTTTACCCTTGGAAACATTAGGCTGTGAAATTACAGGTGAATTTATAGCAGCGGGATTTTTTGAAAAACAAGCGGTTTTGAAAGATGAAGCTCTTTTAGAACAAGCTCATAATGCCGGAGTGAACTTAGTCAAAAGCTTAATCTAAAAACATAATCGTCGGGACATTGCAATAGCAGGGTAGTTTAAAAAGTGGCTATCTAGCTTTCACCACTCCGGTCCGACCGAAAAGAATTATACAAATTCAACGCCAACCAATCAATTATCTTAGTACTAACAGCTTCGTTTTGAAGAATTTTTCCGTAGAATGATTGGTTTTTAACTGCATATTTAAAATCATCAAGAGAATTGTTTTTGCCTTTAAGTTTAAGTTCTTCGTCAGTTTTTAAGTTATGTTCAACACAATATCAATACCGTCATTTTCACCTGCTGCTAACCCGAGATTACCTGCTGTTTTTTGTTCTAATCGATAATATTTTAGCATTACTTTATCGGTAATATTCACGCCACCCGGACTTTCGATATTGATCTTCTGAAGTAAATATCTCAGATAATCACTTAACCGGTGTAAGCCGGTATCCATTATTGGCGCTATCAAAGTAATCAAGTTATATAAGTTGATGAATTTCTTAATAAGACTTCTAAACGCCAGGGTTTCTTCTCTTGTAAAATCCTGCATGCGTGCTGCCGAGTTAGTAACTAATTGCCGCATGATGCTTTCATCTTTTTTGGTGCGTTTATGTTGATAAAAAACATCGGTAAAGCGGAGCACATCTTCTTTATTAATCACTTGCTGCTCATAGATAGTTCTTTCTAACGTATAAATTTCGTTAGGGTCGATATCTTTATTTAATACCACATCTTTATAGTAGGGTTGAAAAGCTTTTAAAATATCTTCCGGCTCATTGACAAAATCTAAAACAAAAGTATCTTCTTTACCCGGGCAAACTCTGTTTAACCTGGATAATGTTTGGACTGCTTTTACACCGGTTAACTTTTTATCAACATACATAGTGTGTAGTTTAGGTTGGTCAAAACCGGTTTGAATTTATCAGCGACAATAAGCACTTTATTAATGTCCTTATCAAATTCTTGCGGTAATTTTGTTTCAGAAATGCCTTCGTTCATAGCTACTTCTGTGTGCGATATACCTTCGTTTGCTACTGTTTGCAAAAAAGCTACCAAGGTTTTTAAGCCGGTATATTGCTTAGCTTTAATATATTTATCAAAAGCAAGTTTGTACCTGACAGCATATTGGCGGGATGAAGTTATTAACATTGCTTTAGCTTGACCGCCAATTCTTTTCATACTGTGATTTCTAAAATGTTCAATAATAATTTTTGTTTTTTGAGAAATAACCGTTGGATGTAATTCCACAAACCGGTTGATTGCTTTTGTTGTTTTCGTTTTGTCGAAACTGGGGTCTTCTTGGATCTTTTTATTGATTTCATAAAACCGCTTATAAGTGACATAGTTTTGCAATACATCTAAAATAAAATTTTCTTCAATGGCTTGTTTCATGCTGTAGATATGAATATGATATTCTGATGATACAAGGCATACAAGTCTTTATTTAGCTGCGTAGGTGGTTTGAAATAAGCCAGGGATAGTTTAAACCATAATCTTTTATACCGTGCTTTAAAACGTCTATAGAACCTCTGGTGTATAATTCACGGTTGAGATTAGCCAGTACTTTAGAGTGGTAATTGGTAGTGTAGATTTTTTTTAACCGGTTTGTTTCTTTTGGTTGTGTTTTTTCTAAGAAAAAGAAAAATTGTTCTTCATCAATAGCCAGTGCTTTGTTATAGCCACTATTAGTAGATTCCTTGTAACCGTTTTCGTTGATTAGATGTTCTTTGATTAGCGTCTGGAATGATTTTTCTTTTAGCATTTTATTAACTCCTTTTTTTAAGTTATTTCCCACTCCCGCAGGTCTATTTTACCTGTTACCGCTTCGGAGATAAGGGATTGTTTAGCTTGTTTGAGTTTTTGGATTTGAATTTTAATTTTATTCCTTAATGTTATCATTGCTTTATCTTTACGCTCTAAAAATTCTTCTATTATATTTTGTTCTAAGTTGCAAGGTAATGCAATTTTAAATTCAGAAAAATAATCTGTTGGAACACGTTTTAATCCTGCTACACCAGTCATGTGACTAGATCCATAATTAACCAAATGTGATTCTTGCAAAACATAAAAAATAAAAGTAGTTTTTACATTTTTAGCTCTAAATACGTTGATTTCCGTTGTACTAAATGCACTACTATTAACCAAATCTTTTGCTATTGCAATATCACCATTTTCATAACATGGAGTAACTTTGGCCATAACAATGTCATTATTTTTAAAATATGTATACCCTGAATATACATATTTTACTTTCTTAATTTCATCAGTTTGCACTATTGAGTTGTGAATTTTGTTCATTGGCACAAAATTACAATTAATATTCATATCCACCACTTCTGACTTTAGCGGATTTATTTCCAATAAATGTTTTAGCTTTTTAACTTCCCACCCCACCGGTATCATCCCCAACCATTCCACACCACTGTCTTTCATCTCACTTTTATCTCTATACTTCATAATCATATTCTGCCCCCAACACTTCTACTTTTAATTCTTCTAATGTCGGTAGGCTTCCTATTAGTTCACTAGGAAGTTCTTTTGTAAGTTTATATTCAGCCACGCCCATTGGTTTATCAATTCCGCGCAGTGCATATTCCACCTCTAACTTATCTTTATTTGCACATAGTATAATACCAATAGATGGATTTTCGTCTGCTTCTTTTACAAAATCATCAAGCATATTGAGGTATAGGTTCATCTTCCCTGCGTATTCTGCTTTAAATTCTCCAATTTTTAGTTCAAAAGCCACAAGACATTTGAGCTTACGATGATAAAATAACAAATCTATATAATAATCTTTAGTCACAGATGATATTTTATACTGGTTGCCTAGAAAAGCAAAACCATATCCTAGTTCCAAAATCAACTCTTTTACTTTTTCTACCATCTTAAGCTCTAATGTTCTTTCTAAAACTGGCTTAGTTATCCCAAGAAAATCAAGCATATATATATCTTTCATTGTTTTATCTACCTGTTCTGCTAAGTGCGCAGGTAAAGCAGCTCCAAAATTATGTTGCTTTTTAGTTAACACATGGTGTTGATAGGCATTTCCTTTTATTTGAATGCCTAATGTATTTCTCGTCCAGCCATTTTCAATGGTTGCATTGATGTAATATGCTCTTTCGTTTTTATTGTTTATCTTGTTCATTATCAGCAAATTA
The DNA here is from genome assembly GCA_021129825.1 of Desulfotomaculum sp. Classification (GTDB taxonomy): domain Bacteria; phylum Bacillota; class Desulfotomaculia; order Desulfotomaculales; family Desulfohalotomaculaceae; genus JAJOKO01. Next base: position 17,974 of record JAJOKO010000023.1, read on the forward strand.
TGTCCCCATGGAATTTCTGCGACAAGCTGTCGCAGAATTACATCATCCTTGTATTCTACATAAAAACGACGCATATCCCATAAATTCCTAGCAGAATAACCTCTTGTATTATCAAATTCGCCTTCTAAATCCTTAGAAAGCATTTCTACAACTGATTTTCCCCAGCCAAAAGTTTTTTGCCTTTCAGTAATCTCTCTGCCAAGATTCCAGTACAGGGTTATAAGTTCTTTATTTACTACTTTTGACGCTCTGATTCTCGCTGATACGATTTGTTTTTTCACAACTTCAAGTAGTTCAATGTAGTCGTTCCTATTATTCTCAAAATCTATCGATACTAAAGACACTTTATTTTTATCACCCATTACCCCACCAACTCCTTCATCTCCGCCTGTATCTCCTGCTCTAATTCCCCAATCTCCAGCATTATTTCTTTGAACGGTTTCAGTTCTTCATACTTGTAAAAATACCTGGTAAGCGGTATTTCATAGCCAATCTTGGCTTTACTCCAATCAATCCAAAATTCTTTTACATGTGGCTTTACTTCTTTGTCCACATAGTCCAGAATGTTTTGTTTTTCTTTTTCGATATGCTGTCCGGTATCTACAGTAAATTCATCTACCGGCACAGACAAGGGAATAGATTCTGTATCCCTTAAAGTAGTATCCGCTTCTTTTTTACCACCTTTCATGCAGTAATCAGCCGTTTCATCTCTTTCAGACAAACCCATTAACACTGCTTTATATAAGCCGTTATTAAGTTTTAAATCTTTTAATATATTTTTTAATTTTTTATCAAAAACTTCCCGGTTTTTAACTAACTGGTCACTAATATTAGCTTTTAATACGTTGATGATTTTTTCTTGTAGTGTTTTACCGGTATGCAGTTTTTCTAAAGCAGCCAGTTCTTTTTTAGTGATTAACTGTCTTTTTTGTTTTAATGCTAATTCTTCAACTCTATCTTCGTCTTCACCGGTAAATATTAAATTAACCATTAGTTTAATTACTTCCCGCGGGGTATAGTGATCGCCAGCTTCGGCGTTTTCAGAAAATCTGCGGATTAGTTCTTCAAAAATATAACCCATTTCGGCATTAGAAACTACTTCTGGGTGCAGGTTAGTGTTGTTGAATTCTTTAATCACCAAGAATAACAGATTATTTTCTGCCAGTTTTTTAATTTCTTTATCAAATTCAAAGTTTTCTACTATCCCCCGGATGTTAGCTGAAAAACCTTGGATGTAGCTTTCAAAATTAGTTCTGATATTATCCGGGTCATCAAGTAGTTTTTTGAAGTCATATTCGGATTTATTAGAAAAACCTTGACCGGCTACTTTATTAAGTAGCTTTTCAATATCGGTTGTTTTGGCTTTTTCTAATACTGCTTCTTTGGTGCTTGCCAGCAGGCAGTCAAAGCGTCTTAATACCGCCATGGGCAAAATGACATCACCGTATTTTTCGGGTTTATACGGGCCTCTTAGCAGTTCGGCTATTTTCCAGATGAAGTTTGTTTTTTCGTTGAAGTTTGGCATTTTTGCTCCTTTTTGTTATTTAGCTGTAATCGTCATCACAAATCCTTCTTTTGGATCTATGCCTGCTTTTTGAACAAAGTCTTTTTTTAGATAAATGGTAGCGTTGCCGATAATTTCTTCATCAGCAGGTTTAAACCTAAACGTACCTTTAGTTTCTTTATCTAGTACATACTCGATTTTAGTGTTTTCCAAGATTAACACCACCCTTTCGATAGTTTTTATTTTTTTTAACCATTTTTTTGTTTACTTCCAGTTAAATTTCTCCACTACCTGCTGCAATTCCTGCTCCCCGGGCACAGTATATATTTTAGCAACTTCCGGTGCTATTAATAGTGTTGTCAGTCACACTATCTGACGGTAATTTCGGAACCGAAAATGCCGTGGAC
>JAJOKO010000065.1 GCA_021129825.1 Desulfotomaculum sp.
GGGGGGTTTTACCACAAACATACTTTTCGAACACGCACATTGAGTCTGTCAGTAAGAGAATTTATTAATTTTTCATCAGCAGTCCAAACATATAACATCACTCATTCATTAAATCCTTCCTAATTTCTTTAATTATTTGAACAGAATCTGATTGTCTACCTCTTGCAATCATCTTTTTTCTCAACTCATCTATTTCTTGCATAACTACTTTAGTTTTGCTTGCTTTATCCAATTCCTCAGCCATCTTTATTTTTTTTTGCATCTCCTCAAAAGTTGTAGCTTCTATAATGTAAGCTACCGGCTTAGAACGCTGTAAAATCACCATTGGTTTTTTGTCTTCTAATACCCGGGCAATAACTTTACTGGCATTTTGACGTATTTCAGTAACGTTTGCAATATGCACTACCAACACCTCCTGTCAAGGGCACTCTTGTTAACAGCATATCATTACAGCTCTTTGATATCAAGCAACTCGACCGTTATCAAACTAAACAATCTTTAACACCACTAATTACCCGGGATTGTTCCTCCCCAGTTAGATTAGAGCCCGATGGTAAACAAAGCCCGTTTGCAAACAACCGGTCCGAAATACTGGCGTTTACATCATGAGGATAATAAGCACAGTGCTCAAACAGCGGTTGGCGGTGTAGCGGTTTCCAAACCGGGCGGGCTTCGATATTTTGTTCTGACAAAGCCGCTATTATCTCTACAGCGGTAACGCCACAACGTTTTTGATCTACCGTCAATGCGGTCAGCCACCTGGTAGAACGCCCGTAAGCAGCTTCCGGCATAAACTCAAAGCCGGCTACAGCAGCAAACGCTGCCTGGTAGCGTTCAAAAACAGCCCGGCGAGCGTTAACCCGCTCTGCCAATACCCGCAATTGCCCTCTGCCGATGCCGGCCAACACGTTACTCAAACGGTAATTGTAACCAATTTCGCTATGCTGGTAGTGTGGGGCCACATCCCGGGCCTGGGTAGCCCAGAAACGTGCTTTTTCCAGTGCTGCCAAGTCATCCGACACCAGCATCCCGCCGCCGGAAGTAGTGATAATCTTGTTACCGTTAAACGAATAGATGCCAAACTTGCCCAAGGTGCCGCTAGCTTGACCCTGATAAGTAGCCCCTAAAGATTCCGCCGCATCCTCAATTACCGGCACCTCGTAACGGTTACAAAGCTGCATAATTGCTGTCATATCGGCGCTTTGTCCATATAAATTAACCACAATAACGGCCTTAGGCAACCGGCCCGCCTTTTCGGCAGCTACCAAGGCCCGCTCCAATGCCGGCGGCGACATATTCCAAGATTGTGGTTCAGAATCAATAAAAACCAGCTCCGCTCTCTGGTACAAGACCGGATTAGCACTGGCTACAAAAGTAAGCGTTGAGCAAAATACAACGTCACCGGTTGCTACATCCAAAAACCGTAGTGCCAAGTGAATAGCCGCCGTGCCGGAGTTAAGGGCTACCGCTCCACCAATGCCCACATGTTCAGCCAGCTCACGTTCAAAAGCATCCACATGCGGGCCCAGCGGGGCAATCCAGTTAGTAGCAAATGCTTCGGCGATAAATTCTTGCTCTAATGCGCCCATATGCGGGGAAGATAAGTAAATGCGTTTGTTGGTAACAGTCATGCTGGGCAACCTTTCTGTTCAGGAATCCTCTTTTTCTTAATCACCCGGGCTGGAACACCGACTGCTGTCACATTATCTTCAATATTACTGATTACAGCCGCACCGGCACCAATGATTACATTTTCCCCAATCACCAGTTGGTGAATCACAGAAGCGCCAATCCCCAACCAACTGTATTTACCTACCCGGACTGTGCCACCCAAGTGCACCCCGGGAGATAAGTGCACCCCTTCATCCAACACGCAGTCATGGTCAACTGTAGCCCCAGTATTAATAATCCCGCCAAAACCTACTTTAGCACCGGCATTGACCGCCGTTTGGGCAAACAATACACTGCCTGGCTCCAATACCGCCTCTTTACTGGCAAAAGCTGCCGGGTGCACAATCACAGCCAGGTTAAATCCTGCTTTCGCAAAATACCGCAGTAATTGTACCCGTAGAAAATTATCGCCCACCGCCACAATAATATCCGGGTACTGGTCTAAAAATTCCGGCGCTTGGTTAACCTTGCCTAACACTGGTCGCTCCTGCCTAGCACTTGATGACGCCGGGTAACCGTCATCCAAAAAAGCAATTTGATCCCACTGTCCGGTTTCCCCGGCAGCATCCGCCACCACTTTACCGTGCCCGCCCGCTCCTACCACCAGTAAATTATTCACATTTTCACTCCCTTAAACTTTTCTGAGTACTCTCGAAAATTCTAAAACTACTCTTCCCGCACCGTTTCCTTAGTGCAGATATCCACACTAATGATTATATTTTTAGCCACGTATTTATACCAGTTTTTTTGAGCTGCTTTTATAATCTGTTTATCCATAGTAGCCAAAGAAGAACTTGTTCTAAGCGCAAGCTCTAAATACGTTGCATCATAAGCTGATAACTGGTAAAGTTGGGCAAGTCTGTGTATTTCTTTTGAAAATTCTACACCCCACTCCCGGTCTGTTTCCAGTTTAAGTTGATCAAAAAGTAACAATATTTCACTAACATCTGAATAATCTAATTGTTTCCTTCTAACTGCAACAGTTAATACGTTAGCAATTTCATACCACCATAATAACGGCACCATTAACCGGTCATTTTCCGGCAGATTCAGCATAAAACCAGAGATATCTTCTGATTTCTCATCCGGTAGAAATAAGGCTGCTGCAAAAGAACAATCTAACACCCAATTCATTAATATTTCCTTCCTTCAGCCACAAATTCCTTAATATTAACTTCTTCCTTTATTACCTGACGAATTTTATTAAATTTAAAAATAACTTCTTTCTTACTCATCTCTCTTTTTAAATCTTCAATAGGTATAACCTCACCTCGTTTAACCGCATCCTCTCCTTTTCTAATCTTATCTATTACATAAAGCCGGTACATCATATCATCAATATTAGCCGAATCAGGCAGCTTAGAAATTGCAGCCAGTGATTGTTTTTTTAAATTCTCCATTGTCACCAACACCCCCTAAAATTATTATTTAGCTAACTTGCCCTGCTGACATCCAATTTAATCTAATTAAACCACTCACGTCTTAACACCTCTGAACTTTTCCACAGTAGCCTGCCCTTGCTGGCTGATTCCTTCTGATTTAATCACTTTTATCAATGTCAGCCACAATATTTTGATATCTAACCAAAAAGACCGGTTATCTACGTACCAAACATCTAGCGCAAACTTTTCTTCCCAACTAATAGCATTTCTGCCGTTCACTTGCGCCCAACCGGTAATGCCCGGTTTGACTTGATGCCGCCTGGTCTGTTCGGATGTATATAGCGGTAAGTACTCTATTAAAAGTGGTCTTGGCCCTACCAAACTGAGATTACCTTTAATTACGTTAACTAGTTGCGGCAGTTCGTCTAAACTAAACCGGCGTAAAAACTGACCAAAAGGTGTCAAGCGTACCCCATCAGGCAGCAAGTTGCCCTGATCATCCCGCTCACCGGTCATGCTACGAAACTTGTAGAGGTAAAATAGTTTAGCGTGCCGACCCGGGCGTTGCTGCTTAAAGATCACCGGCGCGCCTAGTTTTAACCGGATTATTACAGCTGTCAACACCATTAACGGCGCCAGTAAAACCAGTAAAACTGTTGCCACCAGTAGATCAAATAAACGTTTCACTAGCCTGTAAACCTCCTATGCAAACGGGAACAGTTATTATAAAAACATTTCTTCTTGTTTTAAAGCTTCTCTAATCTGCTCTTTAAAATCCGGTATATTATGTTTCAAGGTATCCCATACCGTCTCTAAGTCAATACCAAAATAGTTATGAATTAAAACATCTCTAAATCCTGCCGCTTCTCTCCATGCCACACTGGTATATTTCTGTTTCATTTCTTCCGGAATCCTTTTTACTGCTTCACCGATAATCTCAAAGTTTCTTATAACCGCATCGACAGCCATGTCGTTTTTGGCAAATTCTTCAAACGAACTATTTTTTGTGTATTTTTCTATTTTTTCAATGCTGTTTAAAATATCTTCTAAAAAATGAAGGTGCCCTCTCTTATCTTTAGACATATACAACCTCGCTCAAAATGTTTTTTTTCAATCGCGATTTAATGGCATTTCTTATAACAAGGTCTACTTCTCTACCCAAAAGTTGCTCCAGATAATGTTTTAATCTCATATAATTAAAAAAGTCTTTATGTCCTTGTTTAAATTCAACGAGAATATCTACATCACTGCCTGAAACTTGCTCGTCTCTAACAAACGAGCCAAATAATCCTATTTCTTTAACATAAAAAGCATCCTTGATATAAGTTTTGTTTTTTTTTAGTTGTTCTATTTGATTTTTGTTTAGTTTTTTATGCTCCATTTTTAATATAACCCCCTAAAATATAAGCCCCAGCCACACCATCACACAAACGGGAACAGTTCTTGCTTGCTAAGTTGATTTTTCGATATTTATTTTCATTGCCCTAAGCCACTTTTGTAAAAGCAAGGCATATTGTTGTATTCTTTTGTATATTCAAATCGCTGGATAGCAGCATCACGCTCTACATCAGAGGGATTGGTAATTATAACTAACTCTTGTAGTGTATCGAAAGCTTGTTGAGCAGTAGTGATTCTTTGGATTACCCGGATTTTGTCCATGCTATCCCCTCCTCCGTGCTCATGATTTTATTACGAAATTTTCGATCGGTACGGGTTAAATCTACAATTTCAACCCGGTAAGGAATATTAGACTCTTCAAAAGCCAGACGCAATTTGGATAACGTACCTACAGGCAGTGTTTTTTCATACCAAACCGCCAAATCAATATCTGAGGTCACTCGTTCTTCGCCCCGGGCCCAAGAACCAAAAAGATACACTGCCGTATCTAACGAAAACAGGTGTTTACCGGCTATTTTTTTGACTTCTTTTAGTATAACTTCGCGGCGCATGCCAAAACCCCTTAGTATTTATTAAAATCCGGTAATCTCTGTGGTGATTATAACATATTTATTAGTTTCTTCCAAAGGCTTCATATCTATAGCCGTATCTTTTGATGACATCTTTATCCAGAACATTGCGCCCGTCTAACAACATGCAGGGCATTTGCATCCCCTGTTTAATCTGCTCCCAGTCTAGGTTTACAAATTCCGGCCATTCTGTCGCTAGTACAACGGCTGCACAATCCCGGCACGCTTGGTACGGGTCTGTATAAAATTGAATATCTTCCGTTGGAAATCTCTGTTTGGCACTGACCAGCGCCAACGGGTCACAAGCCGCAATCTTGGCCCCTTCGCTAATTAAATAGTCGATGATATCCAACGCCGGGGCTTCTCTGACATCATCTGTGCCCGGCTTAAAAGCCAGCCCTAAAATAGCAATTTTTTTGCCGGTTACACCATCCAGCGCTTTGATGATTTTGCGTACCGCTGTCACGCGCTGGCGGGCATTTACTTCGATGACCGCTTTGAGCAGGTTAAAATTATAGTCATTAAATACCGAAACGTGTTCCAACCCCTTGGTGTCTTTGGGAAAACAGGAACCCCCGTAACCTAAACCGGCCTGCAAAAAATGCGGGCCAATGCGCTTATCCATACCAACAGCCGGGGCCACCGCATCAATGCTGGCACCCACTCGCTCGCACAAATTAGCAATCTCATTGATAAATGATATCTTGGTAGCCAGAAAAGCATTAGAAGCATACTTGACCATTTCGGCACTGGTAATATCCATCGTCACTTTAGGGGCTTCAATATCACTGTATAGTTCTATTAACTGATCGGCAACCTCCGGGGCAGCACAGCCAATCACCAGGCGATCGGGGTGGTACCAGTCCCACACCGCCTTACCCTCACGCAAAAACTCCGGGTTAGAAACATATTGGATTGGCACCTTAGCCTGGCTAAAATAGCGTTTGAAAATTGATTTGCCAGTACCGGGCGGCACAGTGCTTTTCATGATTACTGTTAGTGGTTTTTCTGCCAGCCGGGCAATAGCCACCGCTACTGCATTAACCTGCGCCAAGTCTACCCTACCATCAGCCAAAGAAGGCGTGCCCACCGCTATAATCAATACCGTAGCATGCGCTAAAGCCGTTTTAAGGTCAGACGTGAAGGTTAGTCTACCGTCCCCGGTGACTGCTGTGAAAATATCGCTTAAACCTTCTTCATAGATGGGCATCACGCCACCTTGCAGCTGCTTTAGTTTATCTGAATTCTTTTCTGCCGCCACCACCCGGTGACCGGATTTAGCCAGACAGCAGGCCGCTACCAAACCAACATAGCCGGTGCCGATAACGGCGATATGCTTGTCTTTAGACATATACAACCGTCCTATGCGCATCATCACTGCTCCTCGAAAATACTGTTCAAATGAACCACCAATCCTGAAAGCATTCGAGAAGAAACCTTTTCCGTTCCTATTGCTTCTTGGTCCAAGACAAATTTGCTGTCTCTAAGAATCAAAATCTGTACCGACTTGTCTTCCGGATCCACAATCCAGTATTCTTTCACGCCAAAACGTTCATAAACCTTAAATTTTTTGCGTAAATCGTAGTAAGCTGTAGACGGCGAAAGAATTTCAACCACTAAATCCGGTGCCCCATTAATTCGGGCCGATTCAACTATTTCCTTTCTTGCTTTCGAGATAAAAAGAATGTCTGGTTGGTAAGTTTCGGTTTCGCTAAAGCAAACATCTACCGGGGCATCCAAAACAATCCCCAGTTTTTGCCGGGTCACAAATTCCCTTATTTGAAATTCTAATCTCCCCGAAATTATTTGGTGATAAATGGCTGGTGCCGGTGTCAAAATAAATTCTCCTCCAATCAACTGGTAAGGTGCTCCTTCCGGCAGACTTTGATAGTCTTCGTAAGTATAAACCTCTTTCCGCGCTGAAATAACTGCTGGTTCTGAAAACGACAGATTCATATTCCCACTCACCTCTCTCATAAAAATCCGCAAGATAACCGGCAATTCGGCTTTAATAATCTCTTTAATATGTTCTGTATCCACAATCTCCTCCTCTTTTTTCTTTATTGCCTTATTTTAACATGCCCTGTGCAAAAAGTCGACCAAAAAAACACTTTATTTAGATTAATGGAGACACTTTACGAAATTCGAGATTTTAGGCTTTTTCCCTTATCCCCAAACCTTATTTCGTAAAGATGTGTCCCCAGTCCTCTTTTAAAGTGTTTTTAAAGTGCGTGTTCGAAAAGGGTGCCATTTAGCACATTTAAAAATTTACATATTAATCCAATTAATCTTAAAGCACACCCCCACCCTACCCTCCCCCATCAAGGGGGAGGAGATTCAATCCCCCCTCCCCTCGTGGGAGGGGCGGGTACCCACCCGAAGGGAAGGGTGCGGGGAGGGGGGGTTACCACAAACATACTTTTCGAACACGCACTTATACTTAAAAGTTTACTTACGCTTCCTTTGGCCATACCTTCCCGGCCACTTTTTCCGCCTCAGCAGTGGTTATTTCCCCTAAAATTTCTGCTTCGTTTACCGTTACTACCGGCGCCAAACCGCAACAACCGACACAACCCACCGTTTCCAGAGTGACGTTCAAGTCTGGATCTGTTTCCCCAGCCTTGAGGTCAAACGTTTTTTCAAATGTTTCCAGTATCTCCGGAGCGCCACTGACATGACAGGCGGTGCCGACACACACACACACCACATTTTTACCGCGCGGTTGCATGTAGAATTGCTTGTAAAAAGAGGCGGTGCTATAAATATCTGCCGTGGACAACTCTAGTCTTTCGGATAACTGCTTTAACTGTTCTGCCGGCAAATAGTTATGTTCTTTTTGAATGACAAAAAGAGCCTGGATAATCATCGCTTTCTTTTTTTGCTCGTCCGTTAGTACGGTTAACACGTTACTGTCAATTTCACTTTTGATTTCCACCGTCATTCCCCCGTTAGAACATTTATTAACCACGAAACAAAATGTTGATAAAGAGATAAAAAGGTGAAGAGGTTTCTTTTGATCTCTTAGTCTTTTAACCTCTTAGTCTTTTAACCTCTTAATCTTTTAACCTCTTATTCTAAACTACGAGCAACCAAGCCGTTTAGTTCTTTCAGCAATTTTACCCGCTCCACCAAAGACAGCGCCGGGGTGAAAGCGGTACTTAACTCCCGCACCACCGGTTCCGGGCGCAATTGCGCCGCTGCTATTACAGCGTCTTCCGCCGTCCACTCTAACCGGCACCCCAGCATTTGACCCAACTCACTAAATACTTGCCGGTATGTTTTCACACCCGGCGGCACTGGGCAAGCTTGTTGCAGGTTTTTGAGCTGACCCTGCCAGTCTACCACTGTGCCTGTTTTTTCCCAAGGCAGTGGTGCCGGTAATACTATGTCGGCCTGTAAGGCTACCCCGTTAAAATAAGGTTGCTGCACAATCAAAAAATCTGTTTGCACATTTTTACCGGCTAACATCTCCCCGGCAATGTACAGTGTATCTACCCCGCCGTTCAACAACTCCCGGCAGTTCAGTTGTTCCGGAGCCGGCAACATCAAAGCTACCCCTTTAGCATTAGCTTCGTAAGGCATCACCAGTACCGGTCCTTTGTTCCCGATCGCATTAACACAAGCCTGATAATAAGCCGGTTCGCAAAGCAACACCGGGTTTTGAGCTGCTTGGTACAGTTTAGCTGCTTTAGCTATTATTGCTGCTTGAGTGGTAGCCCCCAAAACATCTTGTGGAATCGACATACCGGCACACCGGCCAAACGCTTCCAGCAGCATTACCGGTTCATCCAATATTTCTACTTCAGCCAGCGCGCCCAGCCCGGTAGCAACATCATTCAGCACCACCAGTTTTGCTCCCTGCCTTACCCTGCTTTTAATAACGGCATCAAGAGCAGGGAATACCCGCTGTTGCTGTGAGGGGTTTAAACCGACCAGTATAATTAAGTCGGCCTGCTCCAACTGTGCTGCTGGTGCCCGCAGCGCCTCATTACTGGCATATAACGCCGGCGTGCCGGCCAAATTACTAATTTGAGTAGCTTGGGCAAAAGTAGCTAGATCTAAAACCTCTTGATTTAAAATAGTACCAGTGGCAATCAGACCACTGTTGCCTTTCTTAAACCGCTGGCTGATGATAGTCAACGCCTCAGTCCAGTCTGTTTCTTGCCAAATACCACTGGATTTTTTGAGCGGTGTGGTCAGGCGCTTTTCTCCTTGGCGCAAATAAAAACCAAAACGACCTACCGCACACAAGTAACCGGTAGTCTGATCGGCATTGTCTAAAGCATTTACTTTAACTAACTCATCTTCGTAGGTAGCAACCTGGGTCGGGCAGGCATTGCCGCATTGCATACAAACTGAAGCTGTTTTAGTGTATTTGATTTCCCGTCCTTTACCTAATTTCGGCACTTCTGCCAGCGCACTAACCGGGCAAACTTCCACACAACTACCACAAAAAGTACAACCGTTATCTTTTAAAGAACTCGCCGCCGGTGTACCCACGCCCAGCTTGATCCCACGCCCTAAGAAAGCCAGTACATTCGTACCCTGCCCTTGACATATCCGTACACATTTACCGCACAAAATACAATAACGCATATCCCGGCGGATAAAAGGATTCGGGTCAGTGACCGCTTGACCAATTTCGGTGTATTCAAAAGTAGATTTACCAATACGATATTTACTGGCATATTTGATTAGTTGACACACGCCCACTTTTTCACATTGCCCACAGCGCGGCGGGTGCACCGAAAGAATTAAGTCCAGCACAAATTTACGATCGGCCCGCAATCTGGCAGAATCAGTAATCACCAGCATATCCGCTTGCACCAAGGTAGTACAAGCAGTTACCGGCGCTCGAAATCCTGCAATTTCTACCAAACAAATTCTACAAGCCCCGATCCCCAAAAAACTTTTTAAATAACACAAATGAGGTATTTCCACGCCAACTGTCTGCGCTGCTTCCAGTAAATTCGTGCCCACCGGTACCGTCACAGCATACCCATCGATGGTTAATTTAACATTAGGCTCCATCGCGCAACACTCCTTTTGTGCCAATCGTTATTTGGGAACTTGGCTCGACCCCGTTCCCCGGTTCAACTGTAATGATCTTAATCGGGCACACGTTATAGCATACTTTGCATTTTATACATTTATCTTGATCTATCTCAAAGCCGTCACTGGTCTCGATCACCGCATCTGCTGGACAAACCTTTTTACACAACCCACAAACAAAACATTTTTGGGTATCGATCAAATAGGTACTAATCCGGCAAGATAACGCCCGGCAATATTGCTGATTGATATGTTCTTGATACTCTTCCCTAAAGTAACGGATAGTAGATAAAACCGGGTTAGGCGCCGTTTTTCCTAAACCGCAAAGCGCACTTTCCTGCATTTTATGCGCCAGCGCTTCCAGTTTCTCAACATCTCCCACCAGACCCGCACCTTCGGTAATTCTGGTTAAAATTGCGGCCATATGGTAACTGCCCACCCGGCAAGGGGGGCATTTGCCGCAGGATTCTTCTTGAATAAAATCCATAAAATACTTGGCTATACTGACCATACAATCATCTTCATCCAACACAATAATGCCACCGGAACCCATGATCGCACCCACTGTGCCCAGCGAATCAAAATCTATTTTGATATCGATCAGATCCGCTGGAATACAGCCGCCGGAAGGGCCGCCTATCTGTACTGCTTTCAGTTTTTTGTTGTTTTTGATGCCGCCGCCGATATCATAAATTATTTCTCTTAAACTGATACCCATCGGCACTTCAATTAAACCGGTATTCTTGATTTTACCAGCCAAAGCAAAAACCTTAGTGCCTTTGCTCTTCTCTGTACCCACTGCGCTGAATTTATCCGCGCCAGACCTGATAATATGAGGGATATTAACCAGCGTCTCAATATTATTAATACAGGTTGGTAACGACCAAAGCCCACGTTCAGCCGGGAAAGGTGGCTTGGGATTAGGAAAACCCCGCTGCCCTTCAATAGATGCCAACAATGCTGTTTCTTCACCGCAAACAAAGGCGCCCGCTCCCTCGCGGATCCAAATATCAAAATCAAATCCGGTGCCTAAAATATTGGTACCCATTAATCCTAATTCGCAAGCCTGTACTATGGCCGTATTAATATTTTGCATCGCCAAGGGATACTCGTGCCGGACGTAAATAAAACCGTAACGAGCCCCGGTAGCATAACCGGCAATTAACATGCCTTCCAATAAACTGTGCGGGTTACCTTCCATAATAGAGCGATCCATAAATGCTCCCGGATCTCCTTCATCACCGTTAGCTACCACTATCTTGGGCTCACCTTCGGCTTGGCGAGTCGCCTGCCATTTTAAGCCTGCCGGAAAACCGGCACCACCCCGCCCGCGCAAGCCAGATTTAGTTACTTCTGTAATTACTGCTGGCGGTGTCATTGTGGCTAAAGCCTTCGCCAACGCCGCATAACCTGCTTGAACCAAATAGTGGTGCACATTACCGGGCGCAATTCTTTCATTAGCTTCCAAAATAATACGTTGTTGCTTTTTATAAAACGGCAAATCTGCTATTTTTTCTTTGGGACCGCTAAAAATATCATCCCGGTAATAAGATTCCAGATCGTCTGCCCGGTAAAATAACTCCCGAACCGGCAAGCCCGCTTTAGCGGTATAGTTAATGATTTTATCCGCATGTTTTGTTTTTACTTTTTGGTACAAATATCCTTCCGGCATGGTTTTAATCAGCGGACCCTTTTGACACATGCCCAAGCACCCGGTGCTGACCACTTCGGTGGGCACACCACTTTTTTCTGCCGCCTCCTCTAGCTCTGCTGCTACTTCAAGCGACCCACCGGCCCGGCAAGCTGTACCGCAACAAACCCATAAAGAACGCTTTTCCGACCCGCTCTGTTGAGCCTGCTCGCCCGCTAAAGCATTGCTCAGATTCTTTAATTCATCAATGCTATTTAGCTTTGCCATTATCACCATCCACCTCCTGTAAACAGCTTTCAGCGGTCAGCTATCAGCTAAAGAATAAATTCTAAAACTTTTTTGAAAAATGTTTTAGCTGATAGCTATCTTTTAATCTTTAGCTGAACGCTGACAGCTTATTTTTATCCGGTTGCAGTTGCTGATTTTATTATTTCAGGATAATAAGTAGCTAGATTTGATTTTTCACGGGTAGCATCAATTTGCTCTAACACCGCTGCTACTATATCTACCGCTTCTTCTATAAACCTAAAATTGGCGCCGAATTGTTCCGACCAGCCCCCGGTCAATATTTCAGTTATTTCTGTACTGGCCTGAACCGGTGATTTACCGCCAAATATCGCCGGCACACCGGAAGCAGCATAAAAACTGCCAATCGAAAGTGCGGTGCCACTAAACCAGTGCGGTGCTAAAGCCACCACCGGCAAAGCACTGATATCCCCTGCTAATTTACCTGCTTCTGCCACTGCCGCCAGCACCGTCAACAGGCGCGAGTGGTCAATACAGCCTGATAACGACAAAATAGGCGGTATCCCGGTAGTTTGGTAGCTGTTTTTCAAATTATTTCCAGCTACTTTCAACACCGTATCTGACATCAATAACCCGGCATCACCAAAAGTATTATTACAGCCACCGCTAATCACTAAAATATCATTTTTTATTAACTCTACGCCAATGAATTTTTGAGCACTGGAAGCTTCATAGCGGGGATGATCACAATCAACAAAACAAGCAATTCCTCTAATTTTACCGGTAGTAATTAACTCACCCAGCAACTTTAAATCGGATGACTTTAAATCAGGATTATGCTGTTTTCCAATCATTTGCTGCCAATAATCGCCGGCAAAACTACTCCCTGCCGGTGTAGTACCGACCATAATATCTTTTATATCTGCTACGATAGTGCCGGAAATCCAACCGTTAGCTAACGATACTTTGACCGCTTGCTGCATAATAGCTGCCACATCATAATTAATACCGACACTGGTATTATAAACAGATGCAGTGATTTCGCGATCAATGCCCTGGGGAAGCACTTGCTGCTGTTGCCAACTAGTTAACCGCCCCGCCGGCACTCGCTCCATGGCCCAAGCTGAAGTTTGGCTAAACTGGTTTAAATAAGCCCCGGCTACTTGTTCCGCTACCTTTTCTTTCGCTTTACCCTTGCTCTTGATACCTAGCACATCTGCCACAGCGTGTAGCTTAGACCAGTTAGTAATAGCATCTTCTTTACTCTTTCCTTGGGCTGCTGCCAAAAGATTCCCGGCCAGTTCCCGGGCTTTAGTAGCGTGAATGGCAGAACCGCTAGCACACATAGTCAAAAACTGGCGGGCTGCTACCACTCCTAAAGTAGATGCACATACCCCGCGTACCTCTGCTTCCGCATTTTTACCCATAAAGCGACACGGTCCCACATAACAGGTACGACAGCAAGCTCCTTCGCTCCCTACCGGGCAGGGCTTTAATTCTGAAGCACGCTCAGCACGCGTACCCACTTCTTCAATGAATTGATCATCTGTTATTTTAAACAAAGCAGCTCACTCCTTTAAGTTCGGTTTACGGTTTACAGTTAAACATGGGCTAACTTAATACAGCCTATCGGGCAAATCACGACACATAAACCACAACCTTTACATCGTTGCGGGTCAATCACTACCTTTCTTTTGCTTTTAATAAACCTGGTGGTATTCGGTTCAGGACAAGTGCGTACGCACACTTTACACCCGATACAGCTCATACACTTAGTGTCATCTACAACCGCAACAAGATACATCTTTTCCTCCCCTTTTCAAACGTCCTCTTAATTAAAAAAATATTCTGATTTTTCAAGTTTAAGTACGTGTTCGAAAAGGAGTACGATAGACCCAAGAAGTCCAAGGCGACTTGGTAATAGCGGGGTGAAGCGTATAAATAATACGTAAGCGTCGCTATTATCAAGCTAACGCAAAAATTCGCCGGGTATTTCGCACGGACTTTTCGAATATCCTCTTTAATCTAGAACCAGTTAATGAATATCTACCATGTTAGCATATTTCCAAAACAGTTACAAGGTTGGATTTTAAATATTCTGAAAATTCATCTTAGGTATATCTTGGGTATATAGTAACTAAACACCATCTTTAGTTATAAGCATTTTTCGTTTTCAAGCATCGTCAACAGACCGGCTGATTTGACCGGTTTAGAAAAATAATATCCTTGTATTTTGGCACAATTCATTTTCTTTAATAACCTTACCTGCTCTAGCGTCTCTACCCCTTCTGCCACCACAGCCAGATCTAAATTGCGTCCCAAATTCATAATAGTAGCGACTATCGCCCGGTCTCGTTTGTTTTCGGTCAAATCATCTATAAATAATTTATCAATTTTCAAAATATCCACCGGCAGCTGTTTTAAATACTGTAACGAAGAATAAGCGGTGCCGAAATCATCTAAAGCAACTTTTATCCCTAAAGACCTTAATTTCACCAGCATTATAAGCGTCTGCTCCCAATTCTTGATAGCAACAGATTCAGTTATTTCTATATTAAACCAGTTGACACAAAGTTTGTTTTTCTCTATGGCGCTACGGATGATCTTTATAAGATCATTCTGCGCAAATTGTTTAGCTGATAAATTAACATGGAGAGCTATTGATTCAAATCCTTGATCCTGCCACTGTTTTTGATCCTGGCAGGCTTTATTGATAATCCATTCAGTAATATTAATTATTTGACCGGTTTCTTCAGCGATAGGAATAAAATCATTCGGTGGAATTAATCCTTTTTGCGGGTGCTGCCATCTGATCAAAGCTTCTACAGCAGTAATTTTTTCATTCGCCAGATTAATAATTGGTTGATAATGCAACACGAATTCATTGTTTTTTAAAGCCTGCACCAAGTCATTTTGTATCTCTAATTTTTCAGTAATAACCATGCTGATTTCCGGTGAAAATAACCGGCAACTACCCCGACCAGCTTCTTTAGCTTGGTACATAGCCGCATCCGCATTGCTGATCAAAGTACCGGCATCGCTGCCGTGATCCGGGTAAAGCGCAATGCCCAGACTGGCCGATACATTTAAAGCGTATTTATCTACGTTAATTGTAGCGGTCAACGAGGACAAAACAGTGGCTGCCACCTTCGCCGCAACCTCAACCTGCCCGGCTTTGATCTCTGGCAATAAGATCACAAATTCATCCCCGCCAAAGCGGGCTACAGTATTTTGGGGTTCTTTGCTGACCGCTTGCAAGATTAGCTTGCTAACCTCTTTTAACAGCAAGTCTCCTACCGCATGACCTAAAATATCATTAATAGTTTTAAAACCATCTAAATCTAATAGCAATACCGCAAAACTACTTTGGTTTTCTCGGGTCTTATTGATGGTCTCGTTCAGTATTTGCATCAAATGAAAACGGTTAGGCAGCTTGGTAAGCGAGTCGAAATGGGCTAAATAATCCAATTCTAGTTCGTGCTCTTTAGCAACAGTGATGTCTGTATGCGAACCAGCCACCCGGACTATTTCCCCAGTTTCATTTCTAACGATACTACCCTTGCTTAATATCCAGATATAATTACCGCTTTTAGTTTTTACCCGGTATTTCATGGCGAAAGATTTGGTTTTACCGGTCATATACCGGGCATGATCTTGTTGCACCACTAAATAATCTTCCGGGTGAATTAATTGGTAGAAGGCTGCTAAAGTATCCTCTAATTCATAATCTTCATAACCCAGCATTTTTTTAGTGCGGGGAAAATAAAGCTGGTTATTTAATACATCACAATCCCAGATAGCGTCATTAGCACCTTCTATAGCTAACTGGTATCTTTCGGTAAGCACCGTCAACGCCTGGTCTTTTTCTTCTAATTCCCGGTATTGGCTTCTGATTTCTTCTTCGGTAGCCACTAGTTCCTCGTAGGCACTCTCCAGTTCTTCATAATTTTGATGCAACTTTCGGTTGGCATCAAAAAGAGACCGGGACCAGCCTTTAGTAAGCTGAAATAGTAACAAGGCGGTGATCAATATAAAAAACCAACCTTTAAAAGTCTGGGCAAAAGACAGCATTTCTTTATCAGTCACCAGCATCAGTAATAACAAATCCGAAAAGGCAACCCATAATACACCGACCAGCATATAAATAAAAGTTATTTTATATGCTAAATTCAAATAAGGGTGCTTAAAAAAACCGTTAAAAAATGCTCGTGTTTTTTTGATCCAAGACTGCTGCATTTTAATCTGAACCCCTTTAAAAACTTCTGCCATTGATAAAGACGTTTATTTATTACAGCTATTTTAGCATTATCTCTTCCGGACTGGCTATCCGCCCCAGTATCGCAGATGCTGCTGCTACTGCCGGGTTAGATAAATATACTTCACTTTCCGGATGCCCCATCCGCCCCACAAAATTACGGTTAGTGGTGGCTATAGCCCGCTCGCCTTTGGCTAAAATACCCATGTGACCGCCTAAACAGGGCCCGCAGGTGGGCGTGCTTACTGCCACACCGGCGTTGATAAATATTTCCATCAAACCTTCTTGCATTGCTTGCAAATAAATTTGCTGGGTGCCAGGGAAGATCAAAGTGCGTACATCCCGGTGTACTTTTTGACCCTTAAATATTTCCGCTGCCAAGCGCAAATCTTCGATCCGCCCGTTGGTACACGAGCCGATTACCGACTGGTCAATGCGGATAGCTGTCGCTGCGCTAACCGGTTTAGTGTTTTCCGGCAAATGCGGGAAAGCTACTTGTGGTTCCATTTTACTAACATCTATTTCATATCCTTTTATGTATTCAGCAGCTTCATCGCTGGCATAAAAAGTACAGGGGAATTTAGAACGCCCGTCTAGGTAGCTTCTGGTTTTTTCATCCGGCGCAATAATGCCGTTTTTAGCGCCTGCTTCTATCGCCATGTTGCACATGGTAAAACGCCCGTCCATAGAAAGGGCTTCAATTACCGGTCCGGTAAATTCCATTGCTTGGTACAACGCCCCGTCTACCCCGATTTTGCCAATAGTGTAAAGGATTAAATCCTTACCACCTACCCAGCGCGGCAATTGACCGTGGTAAACAAACTTTAAACTTTCCGGCACTTTAAACCAAGTTTCACCCAGCGCCATCGCCGCGGCCAAATCAGTACTACCAACGCCGGTAGAAAATGCTCCCAATGCCCCGTAAGTACAGGTGTGCGAATCAGCACCGATAATTACTTGTCCCGGTCCTACCAAGCCTTGCTCCGGCAACAAACAGTGTTCAATACCCATCCGCCCCACTTCGTAATAATGGGTTAAATCTTGTTCACGGGCAAACTCCCGCATTAGTTTAGCTTGTTCTGCTGATTTGATATCTTTATTGGGGGTAAAATGATCCGGGATTAAAGTTACCCGCTCTTTATCAAACACTTTAGCCACACCGATTTTTTTAAATTCCCGGATAGCCAGCGGTGCGGTAATATCATTCCCCAGCACTAAATCTACTTTAGAAGTTATTAGCTCACCGGGTACTATCGATTCTTTACCAGCATGAGCAGCCAATATTTTTTCCGTAATGGTCATCGCCATTGCTTAAATCACCCTATTTCTTTGATCTGTATTTTTGAAACTAAATCTTCACCGGTAATCATTTGCAACTGAATTTCGGCCACGTTGTGCCGGTAAACCAGTTGTTTTAGTTCATCAACTGCTTGCTTAAAGGTTTGTTCTGTTTGTTGCACTTGTAATTCCGTTGTCAGGCCTACTTCTTTTTGAATCTTGGTAATCCGTAATTTTTCTTGAGCAGCTTGCTTATTTTGCTCCAAGGTATGGTGGGTTTCTTCCATCGTTTGCAAAGCCCAGTATAATGATTGCACCTTCTTTTTGATCTCATCCTTGGTAGCACTGGCTTCCAGATCTTTGATGTGCGCCTCGGCCACTCCCACGTTATAGTTGTCAGTATGGTCTGTCACTTGCCAAGTCACGGCAGCCAAACGTTCAGCAGCCCAAACTGAAAAGTTTTGGGGTGAAAGCGCTTGGGCGATCACCGCGGTCAAGGAGGTGAATTCAGCCGGTTTAAAAGCCACTTCATCCACTAACTGGTATTTGAAGTCACCACTTAAACCAATTAACAGTGCCAAGTTGGTTTGGCTTTCGGATAATTCTTTTTGAGCTGTCCCCAGATCAGATTTAGCTTTTGCTAGTTTAGTTTGATAGCCGTAAAGGGTTGCTCGGGTAATCATGTCAGCATCATCTTTTACCCGGGCATGAAAACACTCTTTTTGGGCAATCTTCAGCTGGTTTTGAGCTAATGCTAACCGGTTAGTGCTTTTCAACACTTCATAATAGTGATTAGTTACATCTACCACTAATTGTTGTTGCATGTTTTCTAGCTGTTTCTGAGTAATCCGTTCGTTTTCCCGCGCCAAAAGATAGCCTTTCCAAACCCGGGATACTTCCGGTATAAAAAAACCAGTACCAGGAATGTGTTTGATAGCCCGCCGCATATCATCCATCTCTTCCGCCGCCTTGTCTATTTTTAAATCTTGGATTTCCAAACTACTACTACGCTCCAATGCTTTTTGGACCGCCGCATAGAGGGTTAACTGCTCGTTTTCTTGTTTCGTGGTAGCCAGCGCCGCCGGCATCGAAGCAGTAAAAATAAAACAACCTAAAACAACTAGCGAAAAAATACGTTTAAACATTAATACCCACTCCTTTATTTTTTTATAACGCTACTTCTTCCGGATAACTATATCCTAACCATCCCCCAGTTCCACGTTATCATTACACCAGACAACAAATAATTCTAATTCTACATTTTTTTTAATATGTTCTGCATTCACAGTATAGCCCTACTTACTTAGTGTTTTTATTTTATCATACTATATTTTAAAAGTCGAATAAAAAACAATTTTTATACTTCCCGTGCGTGTTCGAAAAGGGGACACTTTGGCAAATTCTAAATTTACATATTAATCCAATTGACCACAAAATGCCTTGCTAATTCAGACAAAAATACTTAAATATAAATAAAACAGCTAATCGTAATATGTGGTGCTAAATTTAAACATACTACCCCCTTGGCAAAAAAGCTTCTTTTAAGAGCGTGTTCGAAAAGGGTACCATGTAGCACATTTAAAATTTACATATTAATCCAATTAATCTTAAAACACACCCCCACCCTACCCTCCCCCATCAAGGGGGAGGAGATTTAGTCTCCCCTCCCCTCGTGGGAGGGGCGGGTACCCGCCCGAAGGGAAGGGTGCGGGGAGGGGGGTTTTTACCACAAACATACTTTTCGAAC
>JAJOKO010000008.1 GCA_021129825.1 Desulfotomaculum sp.
GACTTGAACCCCCGACCTTCGGGTTATGAGCCCGACGAGCTACCAACTGCTCCACCCCGCGTCAACGAAAATTAGTATATCACATATCATCTAGCAACGCAACTTATATTTAATTTATTCATCCTAATGCTGATGGTGGAGGAGGTAGGATTTGAACCTACGAAGGCGATAGCCGTCAGATTTACAGTCTGATCCCTTTGACCACTCGGGAACTCCTCCGAATTTCAACCAACTATTGGAGCCGACGATGGGACTCGAACCCGCAACCTGCTGATTACAAGTCAGCTGCTCTACCAATTGAGCTACGTCGGCCTATTAATTAATACTACATTTAACTCAATGCAAGAGCCATTCTAACAAATACATTATTAGTTGTCAAGTTTTTTTGATAATCCCCATATACTAAAATTCATAGTGTGTCCACATACTGATGATTTTAACGGTTTGTTCTTCTTCTATGACCTCATAAACAAGCCTGTGTTTAATGTTTATTCTGCGAGAATATGCACCTTGTAAGTCGCCTTGTAGTTTCTTGTATGATGGTGGCGAGCGGTAAGGATTTTCACGGATAAGGTCTATAAGAATCTTGGCTTTACCGTCAAGTTTAGCTGCTTTCAGTTTCGGTATATCCTTTACTGCTTTTTTTATCATAGACTATCGAGTACATTACCATTCTACCTTATCCTCGGGTATGCACTCGGAAATAGGTGTATTTAGACCGTCTATAATGCATTCTCTTATTGTTGGAATAGAACAAAGATACAACGTTTCCATTAAGCCGTTGTAATCATCCTCGCTAATAATTACAGCATTCCCACTTTTGGTGCTAATATTAACAGGTTCATTATACTTTATGATTTGCTCAAGTAGACTAAAAATATTTTTTCTAAAATTAGTTGCGTTTGTAGTAATCAAAACAAACACCTCCTTATGCGTGCATTATAGTGTACGTTGATTAATATGTAAATAGATTGAAGGATAATCCATCCTCTGTTTTTCTAATTTCTACCGAACCGGTCTCTTTTATCTAAATAACGTTCAATTTTTCTTTTCACTCGTTGCAAAGCATTATCGATAGATTTTACATGGCGTTCCAGTTCTTGCGCTATTTCCTGATATGATTTTCCTTCTAAATAAGACATCAATACCTTCCACTCTAACTGACTAAGTATCTCGCCCATTTTTTCTTCAATACTATTAAATTCTTCTTTATTTACAATTAATTCTTCCGGATCTGTAACCTTAGAACCAGAAATAACATCTAATAACGTACGATCAGACTCTTCATCATAAATAGGTTTATTTAAGGAAACATAAGAATTGAGAGGGATATGTTTTTGCCTGGTAGCTGTTTTGATAGCGGTAATAATCTGTCTGGTAATACACAGTTCAGCAAACGCTCGGAAAGAAACCAACTTATCTATTTTAAAATCGCGAATCGCTTTGTACAAACCAATCATGCCTTCTTGAATAATATCTTCACGATCTGCCCCAATCAAAAAATAACTCCGCGCTTTAGCTCGTACAAAATTTTTATACTTGTTTATCAAATATTCCAAAGCATCATTATCGCCTCCCCGGGCACATTTTACAATTTCTTCATCAACTAGCAAGTAATAATCTTTGAAATAAACTTCTCTTTGTGCATTAGCACCCATAATACTGCCTCTCTTTCTATGTCTATAATAAGTAAATTTTGATGAATCCAAAGATCTTATGGAAGGGACAATGCTAGCTTGCAAGTATTGACAGGGTATTTCTCATTAATTATAACTGAAAGCAGAAAGATTAGTCAACTAAAAACTTATTTTTGCAGGACTGACGCATGAAACAGGTGCCCTCTAGGCGTTATAAACAAAAAAAGCAAGTAAGAACCGTCCCCACTTGCTATTCTATCTGTTATTTTTGTCTTCTGATTTGCTCTAACTTTGCTCTCACTTCAGATTGCAAACGATTTTCTAAGTAATTTTCAGCCGGTGTAATTTTTTTCATATGGTTATGGCTTTCTTTTTGGGCTCTTTCAATTAGATGACGAAATTCACCGGGTGTTAAACGATAAGCTCCCCGCCCGAATATAACCCGTTGCTCATCCCAATCAGATGTCACTACATATACCGTGCCTTGTTGGTTTATTTTGCCAACTAATTTTTCAATCATAGCATCTGCTGTTTGGCCATGTTTAGTATAGTATATCTTTACATTATCTGCTTGTTCAACATGCTCGTAACCCGCTGGCACCAGGTGAGCATCAAATACTATTATTACTTTTTCGCCAGTTGATGCCATGAATTCTGACGCCATAGCAATCAATCTTTCCCGGGTATGTTCAAAAGCTGCTGCCATCGTTTTCTGGAAATCAGGCCAAGCATGGATAACGTTATAACCATCAATTATATAATGATTAGCCATTTTTCTGACCTTGGGTGCGCTGTCGCAACACTTCATAAGTTAATAAACTGGTTGCTACTGAAACGTTTAGAGAACCAATTTTACCCAGCATCGGCAATTTTACCACAATATCACAGCGTTCTTTAACCAAGCGTCCCAATCCTTTACCTTCGCCACCAATAACTAAAGCTACTGGTCCAGCCAAATTGCTATCCCAATACAACTGTCGCCCGTCCATATCCGCTCCCACAATCCAAATACCTTGATCTTGTAGGCGTTTAATAGTTTGAACTAAATTAGTAACTCGTGCCACTGGCAAGTATTCAATTGCCCCCGCCGAAGCCTTAGCCACAGTAGTTGTCAATGAAGCAGCACGCCGCCGGGGGATAATGATACCATGAACACCGGCGGCATCAGCGGTACGAATGATCGCCCCTAAATTATGGGGGTCATGAATACCATCTAATATTATTAAAAAATGCTGTTCACCCGCCGGTACCCCGGCAAGCAAATCATCAAGATCAACATATTCTTTAGCCGCAGCTAAAGCTACTACTCCTTGGTGAACAGCATTATCAGTAATTTTATCCAAATAATTACGTTCGACATTTTGCACCGGTACTTGACCAGCCCGGGCCAAGTGAGTAATTTCTTGCAGTGAACCACCACGGACACCAGCAGCAATCAATATTTTATTTAAAGCCCTACCGCCACGCAATGCTTCACGCACTGGATTACGCCCGGCAATAATATCTGAAGACATTTATTTTCACCTCAATTTGTTAGTTGAGTTTTTTCGCCATGTTGGTCAATCTGAACCTAGATACTGCTTACGCACTGCTTTAACTTGCCCACAACTAAGTTTCCCTTCCGGACAGGCACCATTTAAACAGCGTGGTCCAGATTTTTGAAATAAAGTTGGGGCTACCGCTTTAACTAAACGCAGCATTTCTGTAGCCAAAGCCCGAATTTCCCACTGGGCTCGATTACAACAACGCAAATTAAAAAAATGCATTAATTCTCTGGCATTCATCGTTGTCAATAATTTCGTTGCTGCCGCATTAGGCAATACAAACCGGGCATCTTCATAGGCCGCTCGCCCGCTGTCAAATCGCTTTACCCAACCATCGTACCAAGCTTGAATTTGACCCATTTGACTATGGAATTCTTTTTCCGCTACTGCCCCTAATTGCTTCACTTGTAAAGGTACTATGTAGTCAAAAACTTCCTCTTGTTTTTGGGCCCTAGTTTCACCTACATATCTTTGTGATTGCACACTAAAACTAGCAATACGATGCCGGGTAATTTGAGCCAACAAACTACGCGACACTCCTTCAATCCCAAAAGTAAAAGAAACATGTTCTAACGGTGTCAAGTGACCCATATTCATTAATTTATCAATAAATTCAGTGTGTTCACCAGCGTTCTCTATCAACTGGTCAATAGAAACAGCTGAATAACAAAGCTTACCACTCATAGCCACTAGTTCTTCCGGCACCGGTGTATAGCGCAATAGTTTTATTCTTAATTCTTGGCAACCCAATATTTTCCTCTCCTTAATTCCCCAAATCACCAATTAACTGCAAAATTTGATTTAAGCGCCCGGTATCTCCTTTTAGATAAAGGTAGCCGATTAAACTTTCAAAGGCAGTACTATAACGATATTCCATCATTTCAGCGCCTTTAGGTACTTGGTTAGATTTAGCATTTCGGCCTCGCCGTACTACATTAAGTTCTTCTTCCGTTAAAAAATCTTCCAAAGCCAAAATAACTTTAGCCTGTGCCTTAGCTTGCACAAATTTAATTGCTTGACAGTGTAATTTATTAGCTTTAGTAATTCCACCAGCTATCAAGAATCGTCTTACCGCTACTTCGTATACAGCATCCCCGATATAAGCCAATACTACCGGGGACAATAAATGAGCATTTTCTAAAGGCTGATTGGTAAAGTTAAGTTTATTATTAACCAATGTTTATCACCGTTTTTTCCACCTAGCCCCCTGCGGGGTATCTTCTATCATTATCGCTAATTTTTTCAAGCTATCTCTAATCATATCAGCAGTATGCCAGTCCTTATTTTCCCGGGCTTGCTGACGGATTGCTATAATTAAAGTCATTAAATTGTTAACCAAGTGATCATCTTGAATTTCACTCTTACTGATTACTATTCTACTGGCATCATCTGTTTTGAAAATTCCCAGCACTTGGTTGAAATTCAAAAAAAGCTGCTGCGCTTTTTTTAATATTTTGAATGTTGGCGTAAAATTAATAGTTGCTTTTAAATTGGCCACGTTAATTTGATGCAAATAAGCATTTAATTCCCGTGCGGCATCAAACCATACTGCAATAGCCAGTGCGGTATTAAAATCATCTGCCATCGCTGTATTAAATGTTTTTTCAAAATATTGCAATTTAATATCAAACTGCCTATTTATTTCAGCATCAGCATTATTAACTAAAGTCTGTTTCTGATTAGATAACGTTTTTAAAGTTTCCTCCAATAGTTGCCAACTGTTGATTAAACGTTCTAAACCTCGCTGAATAGCAGCTAATTTTTGAGCATCAAAGTCCAACGGACTACGATAATGAACTGATAGCAAGTAAAAGCGTACTGTTGCCGCCGAAAATTGCTTTAATATATCTCGCACCAAGAAAAAATTATCCAAAGATTTGGACATTTTTTCTTGATTAACCGTAATAAAACCGTTGTGCATCCAATATTTAGCGAATTGTTGCTCTGAAGCGGCCTCCGCTTGCGCAATTTCATTCTCATGATGCGGAAACATCAAATCGCAACCACCAGCGTGAATATCAAAACCAGTGCCTAAATACTTTAAAGCCATCGCCGAACATTCAATATGCCAACCCGGTCGCCCCGCTCCCCACGGGCTGTCCCAACTCAGTTCACCGGTCTGGGCTTTTTTCCACAAGGCAAAATCTAAGGGATCTTGCTTATCTTCGTTTATTTCTACCCGGGCCCCGACTTGTAAATCATCAAGCGTACGACCAGATAATTTGCCATAATTAGCAAAATTACGCACTCTAAAATACACACTGCCTTTAACATCATAGGCACTACCTTTATGTACCAATTTTTGAATTAAAGCAATAATCTCCGGAATATGTTCTGAAACCCTAGGATAGTGGTCTGCCCGTATAATATTCAGCGCATCTACATCTTTAAAATACTCGATAATATAAAATGCTGCTAAAGCCAGCGGTTCTTTTTTTTCTTCCCGGGCTTTATTAATAATTTTATCGTCTACATCGGTAAAGTTTTGGATATAATTGGTCTTATAACCTTTGGATGTTAAATAACGGCGCACCGTATCAAATACTACCAGCGGGCGGGCGTTACCCAAGTGGATATAATTATAAACAGTGGGACCGCATACATATATACTGATCTGCTCTGGATCTCTAGTTTGCAGTTTTTCTTTGTTTTTAGTTAAAGTATTGTATATTTTAATCATTACTATTATAGCCCTTCCTTTCGTTTCGCTCAGAGCAGTGGTCAGTGTTTTTGTTTTTCATTTTCAAATTTTCGTTTTCCTGTTCTAACTCATTTACTCGCTTTTCCAAACGATCAACACCTTCATTTAACGCCAAAAGTGCCTCCGCCACCGGGTCAGGCAATAAGTCATGCCGCAAATCTATTTTATGAATATCTCCCACCCGGCAACCGTCTTTTACTACTATTTTACCCGGTACACCCACCACCGTACAGTTAGGTGGTACCGATTTCAACACTACCGAACCGGCGCCTATTTTAACATTATCACCGATTGTAAAAGAACCCAACACTTTCGCTCCTGAACTGATTACCACATTATTGCCAATAGTGGGGTGGCGCTTTCCCTTCTCTTTACCGGTACCGCCTAAGGTTACTCCTTGATAAATCGTGACATTATCTCCCACTTCTGCCGTCTCACCAATAACTATACCTACACCATGGTCAATAAATACACCCTGACCAATTTTAGCCCCCGGGTGTATTTCAATACCAGTAAAAAATCTGGCGCTCTGCGAAATAATCCGCGCTAAAAGAAAAAAGTTCTTATGATATAACCAGTGCGCCACCCGGTGTATCAACAAAGCGTGTAAGCCTGAATAAGTCAATAAAACCTCAAAAATACTTTTTGCTGCCGGATCACGTTCCATGATCACTTGCAATTCTTTTTTTAAGCTTCTAAACAAGAGAACTCCCCCGTTCTCGATTTTTAGAATAAATACTTTTAATCATATTATTAAGCCTATTAACAGTACGCTCTGATCCTAAAATAGGTATGATTTGGTATAGCTCCGGTCCACTGGTACGCCCGGTTAAGGCTACCCGCAAAGGCATAAATATTTTTTTGCCGCCAAAACCCAATTCCTTGGTTAATTGCTTTAACATCTTTTTAATAATATCTTCATCTAGTTGACCGGCAGTAGTTATTTTTTGCTTCATCGCCTGTAGTACTTGCGGCACTTGTTCCCCAGCCAACACCGCTTGAGCTTGATCATTTTTGATAATCACTTGCTTCTCATAAAACATAGCGGCATGTGCTACTATTTCAGATATATTAACCAAAGAATCTCTGGTTACTCTAATGATTTCTCGTGCAGTTTGTCGCTCTTCAGCATTAATATCTGCCGAAAGATAGCCCGCTTTTTGTAAATAAGGCAAACACAGCCCAGTAATATAATCAAGATCACTTTGACGAATATAGCCGCCATTTAACCAATTCAATTTTTCTAAATCAAATACTGCCGGACTTTTAGAAACTCTATCTAAAGAAAATATTTTTTGCAACTCTGACAATGTAAATATTTCTTCTTCCCCGCCAGGCGACCAACCTAAAAGAGCCATAAAGTTCACCATTGCTTCCGGGAGATACCCTAACGCTTGATACTGCTCAATAGCAGTAGCACCATGGCGTTTAGACATTTTACTGCGATCAGACCCTAATATCAGCGAAACATGCGCAAAAATAGGCTCTTTCCAAGCTAATGCTTCGTAAATTAATATTTGCCGGGGCGTATTAGATAGATGTTCCTCAGCCCGAATTACATGAGTAATCTCCATCAAATAATCATCGACCACTACTGCAAAATTATAGGTAGGCACACTACCCAAATGCTGATCTTGATCAGATTTCATGATTACATAATCCCCGATACCAGCACAATCAAATTCAACCTGTCCCCGTACCAAATCATTAATCTTAATTATTTTATTTTCCGGTACTTTAAAACGTAACACCGGTCGCCGACCTTCATTTTCCAGTTGCTGGCGTTCGCTATCATTTAAATTTCTACACCGACCTAAATAACGCGGCATTGTTCCTTTAGCTAATAACGTCTCCCGTTCAGTAGCTAACTCCGCTGTGGTGCAATAACAATGATAAGCATGTCCGGAAGCCAAAAGCTCCCCCGCATACCACCGGTACATCTTCAACCGCTCTGTTTGACGGTAAGGACTATTTTTACCACCAACCCCCACCCCTTCATCCCAGTCTAATCCTAACCATTTTAAAGCATCTAAAATATTATTTTCGGCTTCACGACTGGAACGTTCTAAATCAGTATCTTCTACCCGCACAATAAATTCCCCCCCGTGACGGCGGGCAAAAAGCCAATTGAAAAGAGCTGAACGAGCTCCCCCGATATGTAATGGCCCGGTAGGACTGGGCGCAAATCTTACTCTAACAGACAAAATAAATTCCTCCTAAAATAGTCTTCAAGTTACTTGCAGCAACTCAGCACTCAATTAATACGTTTATCATCATATTCATCAATACTTTTCAATAAAACAACCGCCTGCGCTGCTATCCCTTCTTCCCGACCGGCAAAACCCAGCTTTTCAGTAGTAGTAGCTTTGATGTTCACTAAATCTACCTTGATACCTAGCACCCCGGCAATGTTTTGCTGCATCACTTGGATATAAGGAGCAACCCGGGGGGCTTGGGCTATAATTACCGCATCAATATTATTTACAGTATATCCCGTTTTGAATATTATTGTGCTTACTTGCCCCAGCAATTTCAAACTAGAAATATCTTGATAGCGGTCATTTGTATCCGGAAAGTGCTTGCCAATATCCCCTTGACCACAAGCTCCCAGCAACGCATCCATGATAGCGTGTACCAATACATCGGCATCCGAATGACCGGCAAGCCCCAAACGATGCGGTATTACTACTCCACCCAAAATCAACGGGCGTTCTGACACTAAACAATGCACATCATAACCAATACCTACCCGCAAATCATTTGTGTCCCCTTTCTGCTTAAGATTGCTTTTGCTGTTACTATATCTTCCGGTGTAGTTATTTTAATATTTTCATAGCTACCAACTACCAAATGCACATCATGCCCTAATCTTTCCACCAACGAAGCATCATCAGTACCAGTGAAATCACTATCGGTAGCACTTTGATAAGCTGCCATCAAAAGACGATAATTAAATAGCTGGGGTGTCTGGGCTGCCCATAATTTCCCCCGGGGTAAAGTATTAATAACCGTCTGGCTTTGATTAACTAATTTAATGGTATCTTTTACCGGCACCGCCACTACTACCGCCCGGTATTTGCAAGTTGCCAAAATAGCAGCTTGCAATATATCGCCAGTTAGTAAAGGACGAACCCCATCATGTACCACTATGATATCATCATCTCGTGCCGCTACTGACATTAATCCATTATACACCGATTGTTGCCGGCATATCCCACCGGCAACAATTGCCAATATTTTTCTTAATTTTAATTTTTCCACAATATGCTGACGACACCAAGCAATTTCTTCTGCACCTACTACCAAAATTATCCCGTCAATAGCCAGGCTTTGCTCAAAAATATTTAAAGTATGGGCTATTACCGGCAAATCATTTAATTCTATATATTGCTTTTTCGTTTTCGAACCCATGCGACTGCCGGTGCCAGCTGCCGGAATTATTGCATATACCTTAGCCACGCATACCCATCCCATCCTGATCGTGTTAAGCAGATTCGTTTTGACGCCCATTTATTTTTGTTTTAGCAAATATCATTCTACCGGCAGCAGTTTGTAACACACTGGTAACCAGCACTGTAATAGTCTGACCGATATGATTTTTACCACCATCCACCACAATCATAGTACCGTCTTCTAAATAAGCTAACCCCTGACCACTTTCTTTACCGTCTTTAACTACTTGTACCACCATTTCTTCCCCCGGTAATACCACTGGCTTAACAGCATTAGCTAATTCATTGATATTAAGCACTTTTATTTCTTGCAGTTCAGCCACTTTATTTAAATTATAGTCGTTAGTTAAAATTTTACCTCCCAATTTTTGAGCCACTTTAATCAATTTAGCATCTACTTCGGCAATATTTTCTAACTCACGGACATCGTCATACACTCGCACCTGTACATCTGGCATATTTTTACGCATATGATTTAAAATATCCAAACCCCGGCGCCCCCGGTTGCGTTTCAATAGATCTGATGAATCAGCAACATGACGTAATTCATCCACCACAAAACTCGGCACTAACATAACTCCTTCTAAAAAACCGCTTTCACAAAGTTCAATGATCCGACCATCAATAACCACACTAGTATCCAAAACTTTGATGGCCTCTTTCTCTTTTACCACTGTTTTTAAAGCTTTTTCCTTTCCTAAACGCGGCAAACTATACATCCAATTAAGTAGTTCTTCCCGTTTTTTCACACCCACAACCAGACCCAAATAACCTAATACGATCGTACTTAAAAACCACACCGTTTTACCAATTTGACCCATATGAGCCAAAATAGCACCCAGCAAGTTAGCAATTATCAGTCCAAAAGCTAATCCCACTGCCCCCATTAGCACATCTGAAGCATGTGTCTTAGCCAGTTTTCGGTCTGTGCCATCTTTAAGTTTAATAAAAACTTTGATGATTTTAGGTGCTGTAAAAACACCCACCACCACACCCAACATGGTAGTAATTACTATAAGTCCAATTTTCAACTGGGGAAGCGTTTCCGGCCACGTGATTATGTTTATATCCACAATCAATAAACCTAAATATCCTCCCACCGCTCCCAATAATAAAATCAATAATCCGTAGACAGCTTTTTTAAAGATAGTATTCACCTCCCTTCTTGAAGCAAAAATTAAAAATGAAAATCTAAAAGTTAAAAGCGAGAGTGCTATCAAACGAACATCCTCTTAAAAAAGGCGCCAGAAGAGTTCTGACGCCTATCCTCTAAAACATAGTTAAGCAAGAGCTTTATCAACCATAGATTGCGCTTTTTCTTCTTCTACTTCTGTAGCCAACACCAACTCACTCACTAAAATCTGACGAGCATTTTCCAACATTTTGCGTTCTCCTGATGATAAACTCTTTTCATTATCTCTTTTAATCAAATTGCGTACTACTTCAGCTACCTCATAGACATCGCCGGTTTTTATTTTTTCGAGATTAGCCCGGTAGCGCCTGTTCCAATTTGTAGACATCTCAGTATTAGCATCTTCAAGAATACCCATCACCCGTTCTACACCAGTAACGTCTATCACCCCACGTAACCCTGTACCGTTAGAGCTATTAATGGGTATCATTACTTTCATGTCTCCTATCGGCAAACGCAATATATAATATTGCCGTTTTTCTCCCAAAACTTCTTTTTCTTCAATTGCTTCAATCACCCCGGCACCATGCATCGGATAAACAACTTTATCCCCTATATTGAACAAGGCTAACCCCTCCTTCATTATAGCGGTTAGTATAACACAAATGATTCCATTTGTCAAAACAAACCATGATTATAGCATAAGTAATATTGACTGTCAATGATATTTTGGGGACTAAATTATATAGCGATCTTGCATCAGTTTATCCCGGTAGCGACTTAATCCGTATTTAATAGAACGCGCTCGCACTTCACCAATACCCTCTACTTCGTCTAATTGCTCTATGCTGGCTTTTGAAATATTCGGCAACATTTGCAAGGTGTTTACTAAGTTTTCAATAACCGGCACCGGTAACCGGGGTACTTTATGCAACGCCCGGTAGCCCTTAGGAATTATATTTTGATCAAGGATACTTTGATCACCAGAATACCCTAAAACACGGGTAATTAGCACCAAATCCAGCAAGTCTTCTGCCGGCCATTCTCCAATAATATTCAAAATCTCTGCCGGCGATTTATCACTGCCAATAGCATAATCTTGGATTATTAATAATCCTTCATCCGCAACGTTAGCCTCTAATTCTTCCACCTGCATGGCTAGCATCCGACCTTCAACTCCTAATTCGCTGATGTCAAATTCAATGTCTTTTACTACTCGCAACACCATTTCTACCCGTTGGATAGCCTTGACTACATTATAAAGAATTACCGCTTCTTCAAATTCTAATTTCGATAATTCTAACATTACTTGGTTTAAAATAACGTGATATTTTTCTAAAGTTTGAATAGCTTGATTAGCTTTAGTCAAGATTACCCCGGTGTCTTTTAAAATATATTTAAATGCCCCTTTATATAAAGAGATTACCTCCCGCCGCTGGGATATAGAAATCACCAGTACTCCGGTTTGTTTAGCCACCCTTTCAGCAGTACGATGACGAATACCAGTTTCTGATGAAGAAATAATTAACTTGGGAATTAATTGAGTATTAGCAGCAATTATTCGTTTCGCATCTTCGGTTAAAATAATCGCCCCATCCATTTTAGCTAATTCATACAATGCCGCCGGTGTAAAAGCAGCATTAATGGCAAATCCCCCTTCGGCAACTTCCATCACTGCCGGGTTATCTCCCAGCACTATCAATGCTCCAGTTTTAGCACGCAAAATATTCTCCAGTCCCTCTCTTAACGGTCTGCCTGGAGCTACTTTACGTAATATTTCCAGCAATTCTTTTTCTTTATCTTCCGCAACCGTCCGTTCTGGCAAAATTTCATTTTTTACCAAATGTTTTCTCTCCCTTAGCGCTTAAAAAACTATTTCGATTGCTTCTGCCACCGTACTGGCCATAAATATTTCTAATCCCGCCACTTGTACTTTTTCGGTATTAACTCTGGGAATTAAAGCTTTTTTAAAACCAAGGTTAACCGCTTCCAACAATCTTCTTTCCATCGAATTGACTAATCTTACTTCACCGGTTAAACCAACTTCACCCACAACTACCAAATCATGATCTAAAACTAAATCCCTAAAACTAGATGCCAATGCTAATGCCACCGCCAAATCAACTGCCGGTTCTAATAAGCGCACCCCGCCCACTACATTAACATAAGCGTCGTGACCACCCATGTTCAGCCCAACCCTTTTTTCTAAAACTGCCATTATTAACGCTACCCGGTTATGATCAACCCCGGTAGTCATTCGCCGGGGTGTTCCAAAAGAATTAGCGCAAAGCAACGCCTGGATTTCCACCAGCAAAGGGCGGGTTCCTTCAATACTGGGTACTACCACTGAACCGGGATTAGATGACAGCGGGTGCCGGGCCATAAACAACGCCGATGGGTTAGTTATTTCTACCAGACCCCGGTCTTGCATTTCAAATATGCCTAATTCATTAGTGGAACCAAAACGATTTTTTACAGTTCTTAAAATACGAAATGATTGCTGCTTGTCTCCTTCAAAATACAATACAGTATCTACCATGTGTTCTAATACCCGCGGACCTGCTAAAGTGCCTTCTTTAGTTACATGACCGATAACAAATATAGTCGTACCGCATTCTTTAGCATAACGCACTAATTTATCAGTACTCTCCCGCACTTGCGAAACACTACCCGGAGCCGAACTGATATCCGGGTGAAACATAGTCTGAATCGAATCTATTACTGCTACCCGGGGTGCTGTTTTCTCAAAATGCGCTAGTATTGTTTCTATATTAGTTTCACAAATTAAATATAATTTATCCGCATTAATATGTAGCCTTTTGGCCCGCATACCCACCTGAGCTAAAGACTCTTCACCTGAAATATAAAGCACTTTATCTTTTGTGCCTAATTTACCGGCTGCCTGCAATAAAAGAGTAGATTTACCAATACCCGGATCGCCGCCCACTAGAATTAATGAACCCGGTACCACCCCACCACCTAAAACCCGGTCAAATTCCGGCATCCCAGTAGGATACCGCTCTTCTTTAGCCAACTCTACTTCTGCAAGTAATAGCGGTTGTTGCTGCTTTTTATAGCTTTTAAATTTAGGTGGTGGTAAATGGATTTCTTCTACCAATGTATTCCAAGAGGCACACTCAGGACACTTGCCCATCCAACGCGGTGACTTGCTGCCACATTCTTGACAGAAGAAACCGGATTTAACACCTACATTAATCATCCCCTTTATTAACGACTATTTTGTCGTCTACTACATCCAGCGATGCTTTATCGCCTTTACTGATATGCCCGGCTAATAACTCTTCCGCCAGTAAGTCTTCAATAGTTTTTTGAATTTCTCGCCGTAATAACCGGGCACCATACTCTGCACTTACACCCCTGTTAACTAAAAACTCTTTTACTTGTTCGGTATATTCTAGTTTGATTTCGCTTTCGGCTATTCTTTTTGCTAATTGTTTTAGCATTAAACCGACAATTTCTTTAATATGTTTATGTTTCAAGGTGTGGAAATACACTGTTTCATCCAAACGATTTAAAAATTCCGGCCGAAAGGTCCGCTCTAATTCTTTTTTTAGAGCACGTTGCGTTTCGGCAACTTGACTGGCTGTTTCTGCTTCCGAATCACTACCATTAGCTCGAATGCCTACCACCGACATATTTTTGATTTTTTGACTACCAACATTAGAAGTCATAATAATCACGGTGTTGCGAAAATCAACAGTACGTCCTTTAGATTCAGTTAAACGGCCATCTTCCAGTACTTGTAACAACATATTAAATACATCCGGATGCGCTTTTTCAATTTCATCCAGCAATACCACCGAATACGGGCGACGCCTGACTGCTTCTGTCAACTGACCTCCTTCCTCGTGTCCTACATACCCGGGCGGTGCGCCTACCAGGCGGGAAACGGTGTGCTTTTCCATGTATTCAGACATATCTACCCGCACCATAGCATCTTCATCGCCAAACATGTTTTCCGCTAATGCCCGTGCTAATTCTGTTTTACCCACACCGGTAGGCCCCAAAAATATAAATGAACCTACCGGACGCTTGGGATCTTTCAAACCCGCTCGCGCCCTTCTAACCGCCCTCGCTACTGCTTTTACCGCATCATCTTGCCCAATTACCCGTTGATGCAAAGTGGCTTCTAATTTCAAAAGACGTTCTGCTTCTTCTTGAGCCAATTTTTGCACCGGAATACCGGTCCAACTAGAAACAATAGCGGCAATATCTGCTTCACCGGCTACCAATTCTTGCTCATCTTTTTGTTTCCAATGCTTTTTTTGCGTTTTTAACTTTTCTGCTATTTCTTTTTCCTGATCTCTTAAAATAGCCGCTTGCTCAAATTCTTGATTGTTTATTGCCGCTTCTTTTTCGCTATTAATTTTTTCTAGCTTATTCTCTAAAATTTTCATATCCGGCGGGGCAGTATATGCTTTCATCCGCACCCGGGAAGCCGCCTCATCAATTAAATCTATCGCTTTATCCGGCAAAAAACGATCAGTAATATAGCGATGAGATAGCTTCGCTGCTGCCTGCAATGCTTCATCAGTAATGCGTACTTTGTGATGAGCTTCATACTTATCTCGCAAACCTTTTAATATCTCTATCGTTTCATTTACGGCAGGTTCTTTTATAACAATCTGTTGAAAACGCCTCTCTAACGCCAGGTCTTTTTCAATATACTTGCGATATTCTACCAACGTGGTAGCTCCAATAGTTTGCAACTCTCCCCGGGCCAAAGCCGGTTTAAGGATGTTTGAGGCATCCATCGCCCCTTCTGCACCACCGGCACCAATTAAAGTGTGTAATTCATCTATAAATAAAATTATATTACCGTCCTCTATAATCTCGTTAATTACTTTTTTTAGCCGTTCTTCAAATTCTCCGCGATATTTCGTACCCGCTACCATAGCAGGCAAATCCAGCGTCACCACTCTTTTGTTTGTCAAAGTTTCCGGTACGTCACCATTAACTATTTTTTGAGCCAAACCTTCGGCTATAGCGGTCTTACCTACTCCCGGATCACCTACTAAAACCGGGTTATTTTTAGTGCGCCGGCTCAAAATTTGCACTACCCGTTCAATTTCTTCCTCCCGACCGATCACCGGATCCAACTTATTTTGTTTAGCCAAATCATTTAAATCCTGACCAAAATCTTTTAAGGCTGTCTCTTGACCACAAACACCATCAGCACACCCGCCAGCACCTGTAACTTCCTGTTTGTTTTTAATGCTATCAGCTTGTTTTTGCCCGCCCATGATGGTCAATAACATCTGTTGCACCCGTCTTAAATCCGCCTTCATCGAAATCAATACCTGTGCTGCCACTCCTTCACCTTCAGCAATTAAACCCAATAGCAAGTGTTCTGTCCCTACATAATTATGCCCCATTCTGTTAGCATAAACCACAGCCAACTCAATTACATGCTTGGCTTTAGGGGTTAACGGTATTTCAGACGGCATTTCTCCTTGACCTTGCTGAACAAGTTTTTCAACCTTTTTTCTAACGTTATCGACATCAACCGCCAATTCCTTTAACACCTTAAAGGCTATCCCTTGTCCACCTGCTATTAAACCTAATAAAATGTGTTCTGTCCCTACATAGGGATAATTCGTTTTTCGGGCTTCTTTTTCCGCTAAAAGCATTACTTGTTGAACTTGTTTCGTGAATTTTGAAAACATTTTCTATCCCTCCTAATTTAATTACCCAGCACCAATTTGTTCCTCACTAACTCCGCTCTCAGAACATCTCTTTCCAGTGAGTTTAATTCTTTTTGAGCTTGCTTAATTAGATAAACCGGCCGGGTCATAATAATTAACTCGTTTAATACTGCCGGTGCTAATTCAGGAATTATATTTAAATCTACTCCTAATCGAACATCTGAAATTAACTTCATCGCTTCATCTGCTGTCAATAACCGGGCATTTTTCAACATCCCATAGGCTCGAAACACCCGGTCCTCCAACCAATGTTTTTTATCTTGTTGCAAAGCCTGCCTGGCTTCCCGTTCTTGTTCAATAAGGTGCTTAATAATTGCAATCAGACTATTTAATATTTCTTCTTCAGTACGTCCTAAAGTGATTTGGTTTGAAATTTGATATAAATTACCAACTGCCTCACTGCCTTCTCCATATAATCCGCGTATTGCCAATTTCATCATAGACACTACACCGGTCACTATGTCTATTTGTTTGGACATCACTAACGCCGGTAAATGTAGCATCACCGAGGCTCTCAAACCAGTACCTACATTAGTGGGACAAGATGTTAAATAACCCCATTGTTCCGAAAAAGCATATTCTAACTTTTGTTCCAGCAGATCATCTAATTCATTTATTAATTTCCAAGCCTGATATAATTGCAAGCCCGGCAATAAACACTGTAACCGTAAATGATCCTCTTCATTAATCATGATGCTTATAATTTGATCGTCACTCAAAACCACTGCTTTTTGCTCCGGATTTTTTAGTAAATCCGGACTGATTAGATGTTTTTCCATTAAGATATTTCTTTCGATGTTCGATAATTGATCCAGTCGTATTAATTGCATACTTTCAAATTTTGCTATTACTAACTGCATAGTATTAAAAACTGTCTCAATATCAGTAGCGTTCATTTTTTCGAAGAATGACACCCCCGCTAAATTTCTAGCTATTCTAATACGACTACTAATTACAATATCATTTTCCGGACCATCATTATCCATCCATTTGATGCGGGTACTATCAATCATTTCTTTTAAGTTCAAATATCATCACCCCTTTTCGAACATCCTCTTTAAAATAAATCCCCTGCCCTTCTACAAATGCGTTTCTAGTTCTTGAATGTCATCTCGCAACTCTGCCGCTTTTTCAAATGCTTCTTTATTGATAGCCTCTTGTAGCAATGATTTCAACACCCGTATTTGTTTCGCTGTTTTAGCTCCGCCACTGGTTCGTTCCGGCACCTTACCAATATGTTGATCACTATTGTGAATTTTAATCATCAATGGTATCGCCTGATCTTGGAACGAATGATAGCATTGCTCACAGCCAAATCGTCCATTATTAGTAAGTATTTCCTGAGTAAGACCGCATTCAGAACAAGATAAACTCCCGCTAGTTTTAATAGCTTGACTAGGTCCACCTTCCATTAAATTACTTAAAAAGTGCTGTAAATTTTTAGGATCACTCCCAAACACTTGCTGTTGTAATTTACCAGCACAATGTTCGCAAATATTGATCTCTTTTTTTTGGTTATTAATCACTTGGGTTACTTGTACCGTTGCCTGTAACTGCTTACAATTTTCACATTGCATCACCACAAACCTCCTTAATAACGGTTGCCAACTGTTTTTTATTCTTGTTGATCTCCGTTTTCTGTTAATAGCGCTATCATCATCGCTTTTAATATATCCGCACGTAATTTATTGCTACTAGCAGCTTCTACCTTTAACACTACTTTTTCTAGCATGTTTTTCATGATTTTATATTCTCTGGTCGTAAGCTGTTCTTCGTTTAATAATCTCTGTAATATACCGATAGCAATTTGGTGGCTTATTAATTCTTTCTTTAGCATCTGATGTAGTTTTTCCTGCCAATTAGCATCATTTTTTAAAAAAATTTTTTCTATTCTCACATACCCTGCTCCACCACGCCGGCTTTCTACTACAAAACCATGATTAACAGTAAAGCGAGTAGATAAAACGTAATTAATCTGTGAAGGCACACAATTAAATTGACCAGCTAACTCATTGCGTCTAATTTCAATATAACCAGTTTTACTCTTAACAATAACACTTTTCAAATACGCTTCAATCACATCAGAAATACTGGCCATTAATAGTTACTCCCCACTTTTTAAGAAGTTTGACTTTGACTTACCTTGACCAAAGTATACCATAAAACCCCTGTGATTATACAAGTGTTATATCTGTTGATTTTAGATATCTATTCCCCTAATATCTATTTTATCTGCGTATAACTCTGTTTATCTTATTTTTTTATTATTTCTCGATATATAAGTAAATAAATTTTAAATAAAAAACGTTGTTAGGTAGAAAATACCTAACAACGTTTTTTTAAAAATAACCTGGCTCCTCGAGTAGGACTCGAACCTACAACCTGCCGATTAACAGTCGGGCGCTCTACCAATTGAGCTATCGAGGAATATTTAAAATGCGTGTTCGAAAAGGAGTACGATAGACCCAAGAAGTTCAAGGCGACTTAAT
>JAJOKO010000148.1 GCA_021129825.1 Desulfotomaculum sp.
TTCACCGGCTTAGTAATCCCACGCACCTCCACTTCTCCGGCCGGTTTAAATTGCAGCGGCAACTCATCTTGATTATTAAGCAAGCTATAAGTACGCTCGCTGATGATTAACGGGGTCTGGTGCTTTTTGGTTAGATTTTCTAAACGGGCAGCCAAGTTGACATCCCCACCGATAACAGTGTAATCCATTCGTTCCGGGCTACCTACGTTACCCACAATTACTTCGCCGGAACTAATGCCGATGCCAATTTCAAACGGACTTTTACCTTGAGCTTTCCATACAGCGTTTAATTTTGCCAACTCCTGGATCATAGCGGCGGCTGTTTTTACCGCCCGGTCGGCGTGATCGGGGCAGGCAACCGGTGCCCCGAATACCGCCATAATGCCGTCTCCCAAGTATTTATCCAAAGTGCCACCGTTTTTAAAGATAGTTGCGGTCATCCCGGTTAAATATTCATTTAATTTGTTAACCACCACTTCGGCCTGGTGAGTATCGCTGAAAGTAGTGAATTGCCGGATATCGGAAAATAATATCGTGATTTCCCGGCGATTGCCACCCAGTGTTAATAATTTTTTATTTTTTAAGATTTCTTCCATTACCGCCGGGGATACATAGCGACCGAAAGTGCTCCGGGTACGCCGTTTTTCCAACTCGGCTTTCAAAAAATTTTCAGCAGTAACGCCGGTATACATAAAGGCTACCATTAAAAGTGGGGCAACCAAGTTTAGCCAATAATAAGCGTGCAGCCAAGTGAAATAAGTGCCAGCAGTAAGGACAAGACCTAATGTAAATACAAAAATTACTCCGGTCCACGGATTCAAGCGACGAATAACGATAGCAGCGATAATACCAGTTAAAAATAACAGTAACATATTGATCAACGGGTCAGCCCGTTGGAAAAATTGACCGGTTAGGTAAGTTTCAATAGCCCCGGCATGCAACTCTACCCCGGGAGTAGGTAAGGCCCCTTGTTGAATAATATTGCCTTGAGTAAAAGGGGTGGGATAAAAATCCTGGGCCAACGGGGTAGTAGGACCAATGAGCACTATTCTACCGGCAAAAAACGCCGGCTTTATTTTGCCGTGGAGCACATCTAGGTAGCTGATAGTTTCAAAAGTAGCTTTCGGTCCCCAAAAATTAGTCAGCATTTTTAAGTTTTGGTCGACCGGTATTTGCAATTGTTCTCCTACTGCCAGTAAATGCGGTTTTTTAAAATAAAGATGCTCCGGAGTAAGCCCGTGAGCGACCATTAAAGTAGCCAGATGAAATCCCGGTAAATACATGTTTTCGGCTGTTGGATTGACTGTTAGTACCCGGCGGACGACATTATCAAAATCCACCGGCATGTTAATAAAACCAATGCCGGCGACACCGTGAGCTAATTCCGGGATTGGAAAACGCAAATCTTGATAGAATGCGCCATCGTGTTGTTGAATACCTAAACTGGCAAAAGCTAATACTACTCTACCGTGTTCAGTAATAGCTTGAGCAAAGGCGGTATCAGCTACTGCATCGGTATGAGTGTCAAATAATAAATCAAAAGCAACCACCCGGGCTTCACTTAACTGCTCCAGCAGTTGAGCATGCACATCGCGCGCAATCGGAAAGTTTAATTCGTAAATACTGGGATCATCAATAGCGATGATCACCACTGCATTACTGGGAGTGGCTACTCCACGCAGGTTAAACCAGTGATCATAAAGGATGTGTTCAAATTCTTCCCAAGCCCCCAAAGCAGTGGTAATAGAGATGATCAGGATAATTATTAAAGGTAAAATAATAGATTTTAGGGTGTTTTTCATATTCGCTATATTCTCCGTAGTTTATAATAATACCTTTTTCTATAATCGGTTAATAGCATAAATTTCTTGAGGGTAATAATCATCAAGTTTGCAATAATTTAATTGAATATTGACACTGCCAGCAGAAAGAGTTAAAATTTTATTGTGAGCAATGAAAAATAGGGGGATGATATCTTGACAAACAAACTCGGTATTATGGATACAACAATAGTAGATAAACTGGCTGGTGAATTGGAACAAGCGGGTTTTGGTAGTAGTGCCGCTTTTAAATTCAAATTAGATATGGTTGATTTTATTAATTTTTTACGTTCTCGTTTAGATAAAGATTTAAATCAAGCTGATGAAGAAGATGTTATTAAGTTTAAAGATCAGCTTAGAACAGATATATCTTTTTTAGATTTGATAGATCGCCGGGCAGAAAATGCCCGGATTGGTTTGCGGCAATTAAAGGCGATTTATAAGGAGTGAGTGGCAAAATTGTTAAGGATCCAATCTAAGGGCACTAAGCCAGTTTATTTAGAAGCAACTACAGAGCTGGATAAATATAATTTTCCGGCTGGTGTATTGAAAAAGATTTTAGCTTTCAGAAAAAATCAAAAACAGCAGCTTACTGGGGAACAACTAAAACGAATCCCCATACCTCGCTATCTGCCTGTTAATAAAGAATTAGTTACAGCAGTAACTGCTTTATTATATGGTCAAGAAGGTGCTGAATGGGAAGCACCGCTTTTAATTGGGCCTAAAGGATCGGGTAAAAGTACTTTAGCAGAAACACTGGCGGCAATTTTAATGCTACCGGTAACTAAGATTTTTGGCGGCATTGATGTTAATGCCGAAGCTTTACTGGGTGCTAAAACTTTAGGTTTTAATGATGATAATGAATCTAATTGCGATAACCAAAATACTGATGGTGGTCATCTGCATCCCCGGATAATTTTCGAACCCGGTTTATTGTTGCGGGCTGTTCAAACCGGTGAAATGCTGGTGGTGGATGAAGTGAATATGTTGGTGCCGGAAGTAACTTCTATTTTACACGGGTTACTGGATTGGCAAAAATGCTTGTCGGTACCCGGGGTGGGCATGGTAGCAGCCCACTGTTCATTTCGCTTGGTGGCGGCCATGAATGTTGGTTATGTGGGTACTAAAATCTTAAACGAATCATTTCAAGATCGCTTTCGTTCGATAACAGTACCTTATTTATCAACGAGATTACTGGCGGAATTGTTGGTCAGAGAAACTAAGTGTTCGGCAGAGGTAGCTGGTATTTTAGCGGGATTATTTAATAAACTGGCCAACCGGGTGCAAAATGGCGATTTATCAGAACGAGTATTATCAGTGCGCACTCTTTACCGGATCATTAGAGAATATCAAGATCAATTGGGTAGTTT
This sequence comes from Desulfotomaculum sp., assembly GCA_021129825.1. GTDB lineage: Bacteria > Bacillota > Desulfotomaculia > Desulfotomaculales > Desulfohalotomaculaceae > JAJOKO01. The sequence goes on from JAJOKO010000148.1 coordinate 3,191, forward strand.
AAAAGAAATTAGTCTTTCCGCTTTTACTGAAGGATTAAGTGATCAATTTGAAAAGGAACAAGTGACTGATATTATCGATGCTGTCATTTGAGAGGCGAGAAGTGTAGGGGCAAGTCTTGTTCCTGCCCGTGAAGGGAGTGATCTTTGGTGAACCCGGAACTTAAACGCCGGCGATTACAAACGTTAGCCCGGATGTTTACCGGTCGCAATAGTTTAGAATTATGCTTTAAATCAAATAATGCACTAAGTAATCAGCTTAATATTTCCCAACCGGCTGGTGATGATATATTTGATCTTGCCGGTAGGTCGGATGAACCTTGGGTATTGCTTAAAGCTAAATGCGCTCATGAAAGTGGTTATATTTGCTTTACCGATCAAACGGTTTGGCGAACTTTGGCTATCCAAGAAGCCCTTTTTGTACATATAGTTAAAATTTTAGAAGATGCTAGAGTAATGCTGGCAATGGCGAATGCTTTTCCGGGGACCTTATCTTGGTTTCGATACCTCGGTAAGCATGTTTTGCTAACTGCCAGTGTTCCGCCACCCGGTGTGCAAGGAGTGCTCCAAGCACTGCGAATTTATGCCCTAGCCGGGGCTATTCCTAGCTCATATATAGATCTAAAAATCAAAAATTTAATTAAAAAATGTACTGAATATGTTCAACAGGCTAGATTAAGGAAAAGCACCACCGGTGTAATCAAAGATGCGGCAGAAATTCATAAACTAATCAAAGCGGTATTAGCGGAGGCAGTGTTACCGTTTCCATCATTATATGAATTAGGTACTAAAAATCCGGAACAGGCTGTTAATGAAGGGCTGGATCCTTGGGAAAATTCGCCTGAAAGCGATATTTTCCCAACAGAGTTTAAACTAACAGAACAAGAACAAGTAGCCATGAACCAAGAGGGTTTAGTAGAACAAGAAAATTCAAGTTCTGGTGCAGACGAGCAGAATGTTACCACAGATGATGTCAGTAACACTGCTCAAGAGCATCCCGGGGAGCAAGCACCTTTAAATCTATTGGGAACAACGGCGACCTCTTCCGTGCCAGGCACGAGTGTAGAGCAAACAAAAGAGCAAGCTGATTTTAATGATGGCCAGACTATTAACTGGGATGAAATTCAGCAAGATCTGGGCTGTGATTTGCACCAAGGTATTAAATTTAAGCAGGAAGTACTGAATGCTAACCCTGTTCAGTATGCTAAAATCATGCAAGCCCAAGCAGGGGTAATCCAGCAAATGCGGGATGAAATCCGGGCCATTTTAGAAGAATACCAGCATACTTTCCCCCGGCGAGGACTGAAAAGAGGTTGCTTGGATGTTAATGCTTTATGGAAAACAGTTATTCCGGACCTGAATATTTTTTATAATCATAAAAACCCGGCCCCGCCACCGAATTTAGCAATTTATTTGTTGATAGATTGTTCTGGTTCGATGGTTTTACCGGGAGAAAAAGGACCTGCTTATTCCAGAATTAAAATGGCTCGTAGTGCCGCTGTGGTATTGCATGAATGCTGCCGGGACCTAAAAATAATGCATCAAATCACTGGTTTTACGACAGATTATCCCTGGAACGGCACAGTGATTCATTACCCGGTGTTGCGGTGGGCAGAAGATGACGGTGCTCGCATTGTCGCCTTAAAAGCTAAAGCAGCCAACCGGGACGGTTACTCTATTAGAGTGGCTACCCAAGAGTTGCAACACCGGGTAGAATCCCAAAAGATTTTAGTAGTTTTGTCTGACGGGGCGCCGCATTGTGATGGAGACCCTGCTTATACCGAAACTAATAATGGACCGCATGATGCGGCTTTGGCGGTACGCCAAGCGGAAAAAGCAGGCATTAAAGTAGTGGGAATTTATTTTGGCAAGGTCGCTAAAGCCGGCTATGCCCGGAAAATTTATAATAATTTTATTTTGTGCAGTCAGTTAGAAAATTTACCCCAGACACTGGCCCGGACAATCAAAAAAGTACTTTAGGCAAGCTATCAGCTATCAGCTTAAAAGATAACCATGTACAAGCAAGTGGAAATTAGGGTATAATAACATTGAAAGCGTCAGTCAGAAAGAGTGGTTAGCTGTGAGCGAATTATCTTCACTGGTCAAAGTGAAAGCAATGTTAAACGAACACCAATTTCGCATTCGCAAAAAATTAGGGCAAAATTTTTTAATAGATGCTAATATCATTACTAAAATAGTGCAAACTGCTGCAGTAGATGGTGAAGATTTAGTAGTAGAAATAGGTCCGGGCTTGGGTGTGTTAACCGCAGCCTTAGCTGAAAAAGCGGCTCAAGTAATAGCGGTAGAAATTGATCAAAAGCTGTTGCCGGTGTTGAAAAAAAACTTAGCAGCTTACACCAATGTAGCTTTAGTGCAGGCAGATGCTTTAGAAGTAGATTTTGATTTGCTGGTGCAAAGCAAAACGAACGGTGTTTTTGGTGCCGGTGCCAAAAGTTATCAATTAGTGGCCAACTTACCCTATTACATTACCTCTCCCTTAATCATGCATATGTTGACCAACGAATTCAACTTAAATACAATAGTGATTATGGTGCAATGGGAAGTGGCCCAACGGCTCACTGCTACCCCCGGTAATAAGCATTACGGGGTATTATCGGTGGCTTTGCAATATTATGCGGCAGCAGAAGTAGCTTTTAAAGTACCCCGGACAGTTTTTCACCCTCAACCGGCGGTTGATTCGGCGGTAGTGCAGCTTAAAGTGCGCCCACAACCGGCGGTGGCTACTCAGGATGAAAAATTGTTTTTTAAAGTAGTACGGGCGGCTTTTGCTTACAGGCGTAAAACATTATTAAATTCCTTAGCGGGATCGGGCTTTAATCTAACGAAAAAGCAGTGGACCAATCTTTTAAAAGCAGTAGCTATTGAACCATCACGCCGGGGAGAAACATTATCTTTGGTAGAATTTGCCCAGTTGACGGATGCTTTATTCCAAATATTATCTATAAATAACAAATGAATCAGTAGGAGCTAAATTATGAAATTCATCAGCCCCACCTATGGCAAAATGTCATTTGAACAAATGATGGCTAATATCATGAAATACATCACCGGCTTACCACACTTAAGCTATAAAATTATTGTCGGTTCTGATTCGCAAGTAAAAACCGAAACTTGTTTTATTACCGCCGTCATCATCCACCGGTTGGGTAAAGGAGCCCGCTATTTTTATCACAAACGCCAAGAACGGAAGATGAAAAGCCTGAGACAAAAAATATTCTACGAAACATCTTTAAGTTTAGAAGTGGGCGGCATGATCATGCGTTATTTATCCGAAACCGGTCACGATGATTTGAAGATAGAAATTCACATTGATGTCGGTAAACATGGTGAAACCAAAAAATTGATTAAAGAAGTGGTAGGCATGGTTAGAGGAAGCGGTTTTGACGCTAAAATAAAACCGGATGCTTTTGGGGCGGCGAGTGTGGCGGATAAACATAGTAAATAAGTGTGTTAAAAAGGTAAAGAGATGAAAAGATTTTTTAACCCCTTAACCTTTAACTTTTTTCCAACGCCGCCGGATTAGTTTTTCCAGCTCAATTACAAAAAAACCAGGCAGTGCCGCCAGTGCTATATATAACCACCATTCGGTAGCGAACGGTTCGGTGCGAAAGGGACTAAAACCAAACAATGGTTGGGCATAGACGATTAATACTTGTAAACTGAGAGTAATTGTTGCTCCAGCGAGTAACCACTTGTTAGAAAACGGGTTGAAAGAAAAAATCGTGTCGGTAATTCTCCGGGCAGTAAACAAGTACAGCACCTGCACAAAAATAATGGTTGTAAAAGCAGCAGTTTGTGCTTGAGCCACAATGTTACCTGAAGAATCACCGGTAGCGGCATGCAAATGATAATACAGCAAGAAAACAGAAGAAGCGGCAACTGCTGAAACTACTGAAACAATAGCTACCTTCCAAATAAACACAGCATTGACCAGTTTATCAGCCGGATTTCGAGGTTGTTGTTTTAAAATTCCTGGTTCTTGGGGTTCTAAAGTCAGTGGAATCGCACAAGCTATCGCTATAAATAAGTTTACCCAAAGAATTTGAATCGGTTGAATCGGTAAAGCTTCAGTGAATATCGGAATCAGTGGGGCTAAAGCGATGGCACTTAGTAGTACCAAACCTTGTCCGCCGTTAGTGGGCAACAGAAAAAGAATTACTTTCCAAATATTATTAAAGGTATGACGACCGGCCTCCACACCTTTGATAATGCTGGCAAAATTATCATCAGCCAGCACCATATCAGCCGCTTCTTTGGTTACTTGAGTGCCAGTAATACCCATAGCGATACCAATATCGGCTGTGGACAAAGCGGGAGCATCATTTACCCCGTCGCCGGTAACTGCCACTATTTGCCCGTGCCGTTGTAATTGTTTTACAATCCGGTATTTATGTTCCGGCGCCGCCCGGGCATAAACTGAAACCGAATTGACTACTGCGTACAATTGCTCGTCAGTCATAGTTTCTATTTCATGACCGGTAATAGTGCGTTCTTCACCCAAACCAATATGCAGTTGATTAGCGATTGCTTTGGCGGTGCAAGCATGGTCACCGGTAATCATTATTACTCTGATACCGGCTTGATTACAATCATCAACGGCTTTAACTGCTTCTTCGCGAGGGGGGTCAATCATGCCTTGCAAACCAAGAAAAGTGCTACCGGCAAGGTCAGCTATGTCGATGGAAGTTTGTTCTTTAGGCAGGTGTTTCATGGCCATACCTAATACTCGCAAGGCGCCGCTAGCCATATTATCGGCGGCAGCGGATATTTCTTGATGATTTAGGGTGGTAGTTTGACCGTCAACCAATTGGTCGGAGCATAGTTCCAACACTCTTTCTGGCGAGCCTTTTAAATAGAGGATATGACCAGCTGCGGTTTTGTGCAGGGTAGCCATATATTGTAATTGAGAATCAAAGGGTATTTCGTCTAATCTTTCTGACTGATCAGTGATACCGGCTTTTAAAGCAGCGACTAGCAGGGCTCCTTCGGTAGGATCACCGTTAATTTCAAATTTCTGTTCATCATCATTGATTAAAACAGCATCATTGCAAAGATAACTGGCCAACAAGGTTTGGTGTAAATCATAATTGTCAACCGGTGAAATTGTGATTGTTGCACCGGTGTTACTCACAAAAGATCCCGCCGGATTATAGCCGGTACCGGTAGTAGTGTAGCTTTTACCGCCGCAATAGAGACTGCGTACTGTCATCTGGTTTTTGGTCAAAGTACCGGTTTTGTCGGAGCAAATTACTGTGGTGCAGCCTAAGGTTTCTACGGCCGGTAACCGGCGAATGAGCACATTACGCTTGGCCATAGTCGTTACACCGATAGAAAATGCGGAGATTAAAGCAGCGGGTAGCCCCTCTGGCACCATGGCCACAATTATGCCTACCGTGGCCAGAAAAATAAAGTCCAGTTGATAACCTAATTGCCAGCCAATCAAGGCATTGATAGTACCCAGCGAAAATATAGCAATAATGATTATTTTAGTAAACTCGCTGATTTTAGTGAGAATGGGTGGGTCAGCCTTGGCAGTACTGGTGATAATGCCGGATATTTTGCCCATTTCGGTGCGGGTAGCGGTTTCCACAACGATGCCTCTGGCCACACCCCGGGCTACAAAAGTACCACTAAAAGCAATATTTTTTTGTTCAGCAATAGTTAAGCCGGGATCAGCCAGGGGTTGGTATTGTTTGCTAATAGGCACGGATTCACCGGTAAGGATGGCTTCATCCAATGCTAAATTTTTACCTTGGTATAAACGTAGATCGGCCGGGATTTGGTCGCCAGGTTCCAACAGCACAATATCTCCCGGCACTAAATCACGACTGTTAATCGCTTGACGCTGACCATCACGCAATACATTACACTGGGGTAACATCATCTTGCGTAAGGCGTCAATTGCTTTTTCGGCCTTGCCTTCTTGGATAAAGCCGATGATTACGGTAGCTAAAACAACAGCTATAATTACCCACATGTCCAGAATTTTACTTAATAAAAAGGCTACAAATGCCGCTACCATTAAAACATAAAGTAGCGGATTATGAAATTGCAGCAAAAAACGTACCAGCGGTCCCCGTGTTTTTAGCGGTAGTTCGTTTTTACCATAATGTTTTAAACGCACAGTTGCTTGTTCGCTACCTAGGCCATCCGGGGTTGTTTCTAAAGTAGTCATTATTTCATCAGCCGGAATTTGAAACCATTTAATATCGCCCATTTGTTAGTTACACTCCTTTGTGCTTTAATGGTTATTTTAGTTGAATAGTTAATAATTATCTAAATTCTATAAAAAAACAAAGAATCCTTTTTAATTAATATTATATCTCAAAATCCACTTGATATTCTTTTAACCAAATATTAACCTGGCACAGGTAAGCAAACAGTTGTGGTCCGGTCATTAATTGCCCAAACCAGGGGCGGTTGAAAGTATCTCCCTCTAATTGGGTTAAAGATCGTACTGCCGGGACATTAATTAATGGCAACAAAGGGGCATTAGGATCATCTAAAATCTGGGTTAACTGCTTTTTTACTGCTGCCAAGTAGTTAGGGTTATGGGTTTTCGGATAGGGACTTTTGCGTCGTTTTAAGACCTCGTCTGGTAATAGACCGGCTAGTGCTCGGCGCAAAATACCTTTTTCTTGATGATCGCAGCTTTTCATTTCCCAGGGAATATTCCAGGCGTATTCTACTAAACGGTGATCACAAAAGGGTACCCGCACTTCTAAACCGGTGTACATACTCATACGATCTTTGCGTTCTAGTAAAGTACTCATAAACCAAGTCATATTTAGGTAAAACATTTCCCGTTGGCGGCATGCTGCCAGACTCTCGCCTGATAATTTAGGTACCTCTGCTAAAGTTTCCAGATAACGCTGTTGAAGATACTCTTGTGGTTTAATTAATTTTAATAAATCAGTAGATAACAAACTTGTGCGGGTTTGAATATCTCGCAACCAAGGGAAAGTGGTGGCGTTTAGGGTTTCTTGATTATGAAACCAAGGATAGCCGCCGAAAATTTCGTCAGCACACTCGCCGGATAGTGCTACAGTAGCATTTTTTTTGATTTCCCGGCTAAATAGGTACAAGGAAGCATCTACGTCGGCCATGCAGGGTAAGTCCCGGGCGTGGACGGCAGTGGTCAAGGCGTTGACTAATTGGGGAGTATCAATGGTGATGTAATGATGATGTGTTTTTAGATGTTTAGATACTCGCTGTGCCCACGGGGCATCAGAATTAGGTTGAAATTCACCGGATTTAAAGTAGCGGTCATTGTCTAGATAGTCAACGGAATAAGTATGCAGTGGTGCTGTGCCGCTTGCTCGGAAATTTTCGACCGCTAAAGCGGTTAAAGCACTGGAATCCAGACCGCCAGATAAAAGCGTGCAGACCGGAACATCCGCTACCAACTGGCGGTCAACCGCATCTTTTAATAATGTTTTGATTTTATTGCTGGTAATGTTCAAATTATCGGTATGGGGATGACTAACTAAATTCCAGTACCGCTGCAAGCGGAGACCATTATGATCGTATAGCAGGCAATGCCCTGGTTTTAATTCGTGAATATTATCAAACACACCATGCCCGGGGGTGCGAGAAGGTCCCAAAACAAAAATTTCTGCCAAGCCTTCAGCACTTACTTTTGGTTTTACGCTGGGATGAGCCAGCAGTGCTTTTAATTCTGAACCAAACAGCAAGGCGGGGCCTTGTTGTTTATAAAATAAAGGTTTAACCCCTAGCCGGTCCCGGGCCATAAATAACTTTTGTTCGGTTGCACTCCAAATGGCGAAGGCGAAAATGCCGTTAAGCTGTTCTACGCAAGCAGCACCCCATTCAATAAATGCTACTAGCAATACTTCGGTATCAGAGTGGCTTTGAAAGAGATGCCCACGCTGTTCTAATTCACGGCGCAGTTCCGGGGTGTTATATAGTTCACCGTTATAAGTAAGCACATATGTATTGTTGCCCTGTTGTCTGATCATCGGTTGCTTGCCGCCGGCGGGATCAACCACGATCAGCCGGCGGTGCCCCAAGGCGGCTTGTTGAGAAAGCCATATGCCGGATGCGTCTGGTCCGCGATGGGCTAAGGTGGAGGTCATTCTTTCTAAAACATCTTTTTGTTGAATAAGGTTGCAATCCCAATCTATCCAACCAGTTATTCCGCACATAGAAAAAACTCCTTTTAGCGTACGTATTTTTAATTTTGTAGAAGTTATAGCATTTTTGTGTTATAATCAGATATATCTACAATACCCAATAACAATATTTGGAATTAGTTATAAACTTAATTTACGATGTATATAATTAAGATATAGTATGATATCGTCCAGGGGGTTGTGACAGGTGGGTTATACAAAAATTGTCCTAAATTTTCCGGAAAACTTAGTAAGTGAAATTGATTATTTGGCTCAAAGAGAACTGGTTGACCGGGGTGAATTGGTACGCAAGGCGGTATGTATCTATATTAGGGATCGAAAACGCTGTTATTTACGGGAACAGATGAAAAAAGGTTATTTGGAAATGGCAAACATAAATTTGCAATTGGCCTTAGAGCAGGCTAAGTTAGAAGCGGAGGTTGATGAATATTTACCTGCCGCGGAGGGTGGTTAAATGGCCATAAAGCGCGGCGATATATTTTATGCAGATCTTAGTCCGGTGGTGGGTTCGGAACAAGGTGGTACCAGACCGGTATTAATTTTACAAAACGATATTGGCAATCAATATAGCCCTACTACTATTGTGGCGGCGATTACTTCTCAAATTGCTAAAGCCAAACTACCGACTCATGTAGAGATAAGTAGCACTGGTAGTGGGTTAAGTAAAGATTCAGTGGTGTTATTGGAACAGATTCGTACTATCGATAAAAGTAGGTTGTTTCAAAAAGTAAGTTCTTTAAATGAAAAACTAATGAATGCAGTAGAAAAAGCAATGGAAACCAGTTTAGGATTAATTGAACTATAAGAAGTGCAAGAAGTACGAATTTTTCAAACAGAATATATTTTACAGAATTTTAGGAGCTCAAAATTGATGGGGATATTTCGTGAAACGCTGTGTCCCCTATCCTCTTGCTGAGCTCTTTTTTAATTTAAAGAGGTTGTTCGAAAAGTCCGCGCGAAATATACAGCGAATTTCTGCGTTGGCTTGGAAATGGCGGCGCTTACGTATTATTTATACGCTACACCCCACCATTTCCAAGCCGCCTTGAACTTCTTGTATCTATAGATTGATGGGGACATTCCTGTGAAACAGGTGTGTCACCTATCCGATAAACTCCTTTTCGAACACGCACTTAAAGAGAATATTGTAGGAGGAAAAACCTTGGCTTTGCCGATAATTGGAATAACTTGTTGTTTTGATGAAGATAACGGGCGGGTGTGGTTAAGCAGGCACTATCTTGAAGCAGTAGTTGTTGCGGGTGGAGTACCGCTGATATTGCCGATAGTAGCACCGCTTGTTGTTATTGATCAGTTATTAACAGTTTGTAGCGGGTTATTATTGCCCGGGGGTGGAGATATAGACCCGTTATTATTTGGTCAACAACCCCAACCGGCTAGTGGTGAAATTTGCCCCCGGTGTGATCGTTTTGAACTGGAAATTACCCGGCAGGCATTGGAAATAAAGATGCCGATATTAGGAATATGCCGGGGTGCCCAAGTTCTAAATGTAGCGGCAGGTGGCACGATATGTCAAGATATTACTTATAAAATCAAAGAACCACTTAAACATAGCCAACAGGCCCCCCGGTATCATCCTACTCATAATATCAATATAGTTGCCGATTCGCTGTTGGCACAGATATTGGGTAATAATGTTGTTCAAGTAAATAGTTATCACCATCAAATGGTAGATAAATTAGGTAAAGATTTAAAAGTGGCAGCATTTGCTGCTGATGGCGTAGTAGAATCAATAGAGCATGTAAAAACTGACCGGTTTGTATTGGGAGTACAGTATCATCCAGAATTAATGTGGCAAACTGATGTTAAAGCTAGGGCGTTATTTCGGTATTTTGTGCAAAAGAGTAATTAAAGAGGATGAAAAAAGAATCAAAAAAGAGTAGATATGTGAATATTGTAGAAAAATTAGATTTATTGACGAAATGTTTTTCGGAGAAAAGCTTGCAATATCATGGAATATCTGACATAATCACTAGAGCTCGACAAAAGAAAAACCATATATGTAATATCTTAGGATGGCGTTTCCGGAACTAACGGGGGTTGTTGAAAGCAAGAATATTGTTGTGGTTATTGTTGATTAATAGAGGGGGGCTATTTCTTGAAAAAAGAAACTATTAATGTATTAATTGTTGATGATCACGCTGGCATCAGGTATTTGTTGGGGTTGTTAATTGAAGATGTGGGTCATAAAACTTTTACAGCGACAAACGGCTTAGAAGCGGTTGAATTAGTGCGCCAGTCCGGATTTGATTTGATTTTTATGGATCTTTGTATGCCGGTAATGGATGGATTAAAGGCGTTGGAAAAAATAAAACTAATAGCACCTGATACCGAAGTGGTGATTGTGACGGCTGACAACAATGAATCGAATGTTAATGAAGCAATGAAAAAAGGGGCATTTAAGTTTATTGCGAAACCCTTTGAAAATGAAGAAATCACCGGAGCTATTGAAGAAGTTATTTATTTTAGGCAGATTGCTGAAGCAGAAAAGAACGACAACCGTGCTTTATAAAAAAAACCGCGACTTTAGTCGCGGTTTTTTTATTTCCCTAATACTTTCAGGTGTGATATGATATTGTCTTAATAGAGGTGGGTATTATGGAGGAAGTAACAGTAAATTCACCGGCGGAAACGCATCGTTTAGGGCGGTTACTAGGTCAATTAACCAAGCCGGGGGATGTTATTTGTTTGTATGGGGAACTAGGAGCAGGGAAGACCCATTTAACCCAAGGCGTGGCAGCGGGATTGGCAATAACAGCTCGAGTAACTAGCCCTACGTTTACACTTATTAATGAATATCAGGGTCGTTGTTTTCTGTATCATATGGATGCCTATCGCTTGAGTGGTCCGGATGATATGGCTGATTTAGGCTATGAAGAATATTTTTACGGTGATGGTGTGACCGTGATAGAATGGGCTGATATTATCAGGGAGATATTGCCGGGTGAACGTTTGGATTTACAATTAAAAAACGTTGGCGAGAATAAAAGAACTATTAAATTAGTGCCGGTAGGCAGCAGATATGTTATAATGGCAGAGGAGTTGCTAAAGCTTGTACATGCTGGGGATTGAATCCGCTACACCTGTGGCGGGCGTAGCAATTATAGATGATGAAGTTATTTTGGCAGAAAGATTTATTAATAATAAGCGCACTCATTCTGTTAATTTACTGCCGATGATTAAAGCGGTAATCACAGATGCTCAAATCCAACCGGAGCAACTGGGTGGCCTGGCGGTATCGACTGGTCCGGGTTCTTTTACCGGGTTGCGCATTGGCATTACTACTGCTAAAACGCTGGCTGATGTTTGGAATGTGCCGCTGGTGCCGGTTTCGACTTTGGATGCGTTAGCTTATCCTATGTTGGGTTATAAAGGTTTACTGTGCCCGCTTTTAAATGCTCGTAAAAGCGAAGTTTATGCGGCGGTATATCCAGGAGATGCGCTGGAATTAACTAGATTAGTGCCACCAGCAGCATTTTCTAGCTCTAAACTGGTTAATGTTTTAAATAATTGGTCGGAACAGGTATTATTTTTAGGTGATGGGGTCGGTGTTTATCGCCAAGATTTAATTGATCGCTTGGGTGATAAAGCCCAGTTTGCTTCTCCGGCAGTGATTTATCCCCGGGGCGCCACTGTAGCCGCACGAGGAATGAAAATGTTCCGACAAGGTCAAGGGATGCCTGCCTTGCAGGTGAAACCAGAGTATATCCGTCTTTCAGAAGCAGAACTAAAGTGGCGAGAAAGGTTAAAGGTTAAAGGTTAAAGGTTAGAGGGGAAAAGGCACAAAGGCACAAAGGCGCATAGTTACCTTGCCTATTTGCCGCTTAACTTCCTGATTAAGCTACTAAATAGAAACGCAGATACTCATTAGTCGAATTTTGCCCATAACCTTGTCTCATTTAAGAAGTTAATCCGTGCACTTCATCTTTCTTTGTGCCACTGTGCCTTTGCCCCTTTGTGCCTGATCAGTTAAAAAATTCTAGCTGACTACTGACCACTGACTACTGAAAGCTAAAAGGACTGAGCTTAAATTTGAGTGTGATCATACTAGGTATTGAAACATCCTGTGATGAAACTGCGGCGGCGGTGGTGGTAGACGGGGTACAAATAAAGTCTAACATTATTGCTTCGCAGGTAGCAGTTCATGCTAAATTTGGTGGTGTAGTGCCGGAAGTGGCTGCGCGTAAACACTTAGAGTTAATAAACCAGGTGATTATAGCAGCTTTAACCAAGGCTGGGTTAACCTATCAAGACATTAATGCAGTGGCCGTTACCTGTGGTCCCGGTTTAGTAGGAGCGCTTTTGGTAGGAGTAGCAGCAGCGAAGGCTTTGGCTTATGCGTTACCATCGGTAGCACTAATTGGAGTTAATCATTTAGAGGGGCATATTTATGCTAATTTTTTAGAACGACCGGATTTAGATTTTCCGCTATTATGTTTAGTGGTTTCCGGTGGGCATACTGATTTGGTGCTAATAACCCACCATGGCAGCTATCAATTACTGGGAGGCACCCTTGATGATGCTGCTGGAGAGGCTTTTGATAAAGTGGCCCGGGCGTTAGGTTTAGGTTATCCGGGTGGTCCGCTGATTTCTCGCTTAGCCCGGCAAGGGAATGCTCAATCTATTCCCCTGCCTCGAGCTTATTTGGCAGCAGATAGTTTGGATTTCAGCTTTAGTGGTTTAAAATCGGCAGTACTAAATTATTTGAATCAAGCCAAACAAAAAAATATAGCAGTAAATACTGCTGATGTGGTAGCTAGCTTTCAACAAGCGGTAGTAGATGTATTGGTAGATAAAACCCTGTTGGCAGCTAAAAAACATCATGTAAAAACAGTACTACTGGCTGGTGGAGTGGCAGCTAATGAACTATTAAGGCAGCAACTCCGACAAGTTGGGAAAGATGCGGGTTTAATGATTACTTATCCGCCACCAATTTTTTGTACAGACAATGCCGCTATGATCGCCTGTTGTGGTTATTATAAATACCTACGCAGTGAGTTTGCTCCCTTGACTTTAAATGCGGTACCGAGATTATCCTTAGGTAAGGGGTAATTATTGTGAATATAGGGCTGTGGATAATGTGGATAACTTTGTGCATAACTGGAGAATAATTGAGAACAAACGTGAATGATTGCGAAAAAACGATTTATAAGCGGGGATTTTGGTGGATAAAGTAGCAAGAAAAGCAATATTAAGAACTAAAATCATCGAACAGAGAACAGCTTTAACTAAACACGAAGTGAGCTGTTTGAGCCAAAAAATTGCCTCTAATTTATTTGACAGTCATATTTTTAAAGAGGCTGGTTTAATTATGGTCTATATGGCTTTCCGAAATGAAGTACTAACCAAGAGCATTATTGAAAAATCATGGGTAGCAGGCAAAAAAATAGTTTTGCCCTATGTTGTTTCGGAACAAAAAACGATCATACCATCATTAGTAGGTAACTTACAGACGCACTTAATTACTGGAGCGTATGGTATCTTAGAACCCGACCCGCAGCATTTAAATCCGGTAGAACCGGTGCAAATCGATCTGGTTTTGTTACCGGGGGTAGCTTTTGATTACCAGGGCAATCGTTTGGGATATGGCGGCGGTTACTATGATCGATTTTTGCCGCAATGTGGTTCGAATACGATATTTATAGCATTAGGCTATCATTTTCAAGTAATAAAAGATTTGTCTGATTTGGTTGAAAAACATGATCAGAAGGTACACTATGTGATCACAGATCAAGAGGTATTATATATAGAGTGTTAATTATTTTATCAAAGGAGGGGAAAATCAATGTTTGGATCAGGATTATTTCAACCAATGCATTTGTTGCTTATTTTGATTGTAGTGCTAATTGTTTTTGGACCTGGCAAGTTGCCCGATGTGGGTAAGGCGATAGGTAAGTCTATTAAAGAATTCAGAAGTGCTTCCACGAAAAAAAAGGATGCAGAAATCCAAGAACCGGTTCAGGAGCAAATAGTAGCAGCAACGACTACTGAAATTAAGACTAAAAATGAACATAATGATGTTACTGGAACCAAGTAGCCAAGGTCATTATGGGATTTGGATTTTGGAAATGGGCGGATTAATTTATCTCCGGTTAACAAGCAATAATCGGAGATATCTTAATTTGAAAGGGTGTTCACTGATATCTAAAGAACTGATGTCTAAAGAAATGAAAATGTCAATGATTGAGCATTTGGGAGAACTAAGAAGAGTATTGATTATCTCATTAATATCTACTTTTGCCATGGCTGTAATTTGCATGGTATTTGTAGACCGGGTATTGAAAATATTGTTGGCACCGGTAGCGATAACCGGTAACCAAATGGTGTTTATTAGTGTTATTGAAGCGCTGATGACTAAAATACTTATCTCTGTTTTCTTGGGTTTTTTAGTAGCCTTGCCAGTAATTTTATGGCAGTTTTGGGGTTTTGTTGTTCCTGCTTTACGTAAATTAGAAAGAGTTTACTTTACATTGTTTATAGCAGCATCTTATGTGTTATTTATTGCGGGCATATTATTTGGTTTTTTTGGTGTATATGATTTAGGAATTAAATTTTTGCTGCAATTTGGTGGTCCAGAATTAGTGCCGATGATTACTATTGGTAAATATATTTCGTTTACAATATCGTTTTTATTACCTTTTGGGATGGTATTTCAACTGCCGGTAGCAACCATATTTTTATCTAAATTAGGGATAATAGATTACCGGTTTATGGCTAAAAATCGTAAGTATGCTTTATTAATATCGGTGGTAATTGCGGCGGCAATTATACCTACACCGGATATGTTAACCCCGATGTTATTGGCGGCACCAATGATTTTATTATATGAATTAAGTGCCCAAATTATCAGAGTGATGGAATGGTATGGGCGTCGGCAAGAGCAAAAAAAAGCTAAAGCAGCAGGGCAGCTTAGGAAAGAAACAAAGTAAAAGTGCGTGTTCGAAAAGGGTACCATGTAGCACATTTAAAATTTACATATTAATCCAATTAATCTTAAAACACACCCCCACCCTACCCTCCCCCATCAAGGGGGAGGAGATTAAGTCCCCCTCCCCTCGTGGGAGGGGCGGGTACCCACCCGAAGGGAAGGGTGCGGG
>JAJOKO010000119.1 GCA_021129825.1 Desulfotomaculum sp.
AAACTTTCTTTGAAAGGTACAGAAATAGTGGGGTTAGACTTTCCGAGAGTACTCGCTTAAATAAAAAGAGGTGAAGTTTTTGACAAATACTAAGGCAACCCGGGCATTGGTAGAAGGAGCCTTTTTAGCTGCTCTGGCGGTGTTAATTGTGGCTGTTGGACTTTATTTGCCATGGTTGTTTTTTGTCACCGCATTATTGTTTCCGGTGCCTTTAATATTAATGGTATACCGTCATGGGCTTAAAAAGGGGATTATGTCTTTACTGGTTACCGGTGTGTTGCTGTTGATGTTGTATCCTGATCCACTAAGTATTACCCTTTTGATGGTTCAACTGGGCCCGGTAGCATTAGTCTTAGGGTGGTTATTTAGAAATCAAGTATCTGCCGGTAAAAGTATTGTTGTGGCTGCTATTACGGCAGCCCTGTTAATGGTATTGGTAACCGGTTTAATGGCTTTATTGTTAGGGATTAACCCCTTTGAAATAACGGAACACTTGCACGCTGCTAAGGAAGCTAGTAAGCAATTTTATCAGGATGCCGGGTTTTTAAAAGACGAGCAGGCCCAGAAATTCCAAGAAGTGATAAATAACATGATCAGCACGGTGGTGCTATTGTTACCGGGTATTTTAATCAGCAGTGCGATGATTTCAACATTACTGACCTATTTGCTAGCCCGGGCGATTATGGTACGCCTACATTGTTCGGTACCGGTACTTGCTAGTTTTAGTCAGTGGACCTACCCTTGGTATACGCTTTGGGGTGTGATAGCGGGCTTGATTTTAATATTGGTGGGTGATGCTTACGCCCTAGAAATTATTACTCAAATAGGTCAAAACTTGCTCTATATTTTTGGCATTGCTTTAATGCTACTTGGTTTATCTGTAGCAGTTTATTATTATAAAAAAATCACTTGGCCTAAAGTGATTAAAATAATATTGGTGATTTTACTGGTAATGTGGCCATATACACCATTTATATTAGCAATAGTGGGGATGTTAGATGCAGTGATGGATATTCGCCAATTAAATAAAAAACGAGGGTGAGGATTGCTGCACCCGGTAAGTTAATAATGAATAAAGTTAAAAAGGGGGCTAAATAAATGCAAGTGATTTTACAGCAAGATGTGCCTAAATTAGGTAAAAAAGGAGACTTGATAACGGTAGCGGAAGGGTATGGTCGAAACTACCTGCTGCCACGTAATTTAGCAACAGAAGCATCCCGTGGCAAGCTTAATGAATTAGCCGAAATGAAAAAAGTAGCCGACTACAAAAAAAAGCAAGCGGCTCAGCGAGCAGAAGAATTGGCTGAGATATTAAAGCAGACTGAAGTTAAGTTAACAGCTAAAGTTGGCGCGGGTGGCAAACTCTTTGGAGCGATTAGCAACAAAGATATTGTGGATCATTTAAAAAAGCAATACAATATTGATGTAGATAAGAAAAAAGTGATTTTAAAAACACCGATTAAAAGTTTGGGTGAATATAGAATTAAGCTTAAATTACATCCTAAAGTGCCGGCGGAACTAACGGTGCTCGTTGTTCAGGAATAGTTATAAAAATGAAAGGAGTGCAACCCATGAAAAAATTTTTAGAAAAATTTATCACGGCTGGTTCTAAGGAAACTGCGGAGCGGTTTTCGGAGCGGGAACAATTGCGCCGGCGAGTTAATGCTTTATACGGCTTATCTTCCAATATTTATGGCACCGAAAAACTAGTGCTTAGAGCAGGTAAGTTGGAAGCATTAGCTTTGATGCGTTCTGAAAAATTAGAAGAAAGAGTACTGGCATTGCAAAAAGTAGTTTTTGAAGATCCGACATTTGATACTTTACCAGAGTTAGAAAAAATATCTGAAATATTGGATCAAATTGAAAGTGAAATTGCGGATATTATTGCCCGGCGTACTGTGGAAGAAGAATTAGAAAAAAAGATTGGCGAAAAACTACAGTCGCGTCACGAAGAATATGTGCGGGAAATTAAAATGCAAATAATTAAAGAAAGTGCCGGTCCGGAAAACGCTCAAACCTTAAAAAAGCTAGTTGTGTTAGAAAAATTGGAGCATCAAAAATTGGCTACCTTAGCCTTGACTCAATTGCGTCCGCAAAACTTCGCAGAAATTATTGGTCAAGAAAAAGGAATAACCGCTATTTTATCTAAACTGACATCGTCATTACCGCAGCATATTCTTATTTATGGTCCGCCGGGGGTAGGAAAAACGACGGCGGCTCGTTTGGCGCTAGAAGTTGCTAAAAAAATTAAAGGTAATTCGTTTTGTAAAGAAGGTAAATTTGTAGAAACAGACGGCACTACCTTGCGTTGGGATCCGCGGGAAATTACTAATCCTTTATTGGGTTCGGTACATGACCCGATTTATCAAGGTGCCCGGCGGGAGTTATCAGAAAGCGGGGTGCCGGAACCAAAGCTAGGGATGGTTACTGAAGCGCATGGTGGGATATTATTTATAGATGAAATTGGTGAATTAAACCCAATTTTACAAAATAAACTACTAAAAGTACTGGAAGATAAACGGGTTTATTTTGAATCTGCTTACTATGACCCTAATGACGCCAATGTACCCAAATATATCAAAAAGATATTTGATCAAGGAGCACCGGCAGATTTTATTTTAATTGGGGCGACTACCCGTGAACCGGAACACATTAACCCGGCTATTCGTTCTCGTTGTACGGAGGTATTTTTTGAACCATTAACACCGGTTGATATTGAAACAATAGTTAATCAAGCAGCGGTTAAATTAAAAGTAAACTTAGCTACCGGGGTGGCTGAAATCATTAGTGATTATACTATTGAGGGTCGTAAAGCAATTAATATTTTGAGTGATGCTTACGGGCTGGCTAGTTATAAGGCGGCTTCTTTGTCGTCCAATAATCAGCCAGTAATTATTAGTGCCGGGCATATTTATGAAGTGATTCAAGCAGCCCGGTTAACACCGGCCGTAACTGTTAAAGCGGGTACAAGTGCTGAAGTAGGTAAAGTTTTTGGCTTAGGAGTAGCGGGTTTTTTAGGATCGGTAATAGAAGTGGAAGCAGTATCTTTTCCGGCTGATAAAAACGGCAAAGGGAATATTAGGTTTAACGATACTGCCGGTAGTATGGCTAAAGATTCGGTGTTTAATGCGGCGGCGGTTATTCGTAAAATAACCGGCAAAGATATCCGCAATTATGATATTCATATCAATATTGTAGGTGGTGGTCGGATAGATGGACCTTCTGCCGGGGCTGCCATTGCGGTGGCGATATTAAGTACTATTCAAGAGTCACCTATCCCGCAAGATTTAGCTATTACCGGCGAAATATCTATCCGGGGCAAGGTGCGGGCGGTGGGTGGTATTTGTGAAAAAATTTATGGCGCTAAGCAGGCAGGCATAAAAAAAATACTCATTCCGGCGGAAAACACCAAAGATATCCCAGTCAATTTAAAAGGTTTAACCGTACTACCAGTACAAGATTTAGCGGAAATGTTGGGTCATATATTTCCTGAAGAAATTAACTCATTGGTAGGTTAGCGATGATGATGCTTAATAATAAGACGCCACCCCAAAACATTGATGCTGAACAGTCTGTTTTGGGTGCTATGTTTTTGGAAAAAGACGCCGTGTTTAAAGTAATGGAAATTATTCAACCGGCTGATTTTTATCGTGATAGCCACCGGGTAATTTATCAAGCGGTTTTAAATCTAATTGACAAAGATCATCCGGTAGATATGGTTACCGTTGCGGAAGAGTTACGCCAAAACGGCACGTTGGATCAAGCGGGTGGGGCTTCATATGTGGCTACACTGGCTAGTTTAGTGCCGACGGCACAAAATGTAACTTACTATGCCCATATTGTGGAAGAAAAATCTTTAATGCGCATGTTGATTCAAGTATCTAACCGGGTTGCTACTATCAGTTATGAAGGAAATGAAGATGCTCAAGAACTGCTTAATGAAGCAGAACGATCGCTAGCAGAAATCAGTAACCGCTGTCAGTCAGCGGCACTGACTGGTATTAAAGAAATATTATTGCAAATATTTGAACAAATTGAGCAAATTCAAAAAAATAAAGGAAATTTAACTGGTGTTTCCACTGGTTTTATAGAGTTAGATAAAATCACCTGTGGTTTGCAAAAAAGTGATTTAATCATCTTGGCAGGTAGACCTAGCATGGGTAAAACAACGCTAGGGATGATGATAGCTATAAATGCGGCTGTGCGTGTGAAAACACCAGTAGCGGTCTTTAGTTTAGAGATGTCTAAAGAGCAGTTGGCCCAACGAATTTTGTGTGCGGAAGCAATGGTAGACCAGCATAAATTACGCACCGGCCATTTACAGAATGAAGATTGGAAACGATTAACAGAAGTAGCCGCTTATTTAGCGGAAGCGCCGCTATATATTGACGATGCGGCGGCTGGTTCGGTCAGAGATATTTGGGCTAAAGCCCGGCGGTTGCAAGGGGAGCAAGGGTTAGGGTTGATAGTTATTGACTATATGCAGCTGATGCACGGTGGCCGGCGTAGCGAAAACCGTCAACAAGAAATATCAGAAATATCCCGGGCGCTAAAAGGATTGGCGAAAGAATTGAATGTGCCGGTAGTGGCCTTGTCCCAACTTAGCCGGGCGGTAGAGCAAAGGCAGGATAAAAGACCAATTATGTCTGATCTGCGGGAAAGTGGCAGTATCGAGCAAGATGCGGATGTAATCATGTTTATCTACCGGGATGAATACTATGATCCGGAATCAGAAAAAACAGGCATAGCGGAAATTATTATTGCCAAGCAACGTAATGGTCCGGTAGGTATAATTGAACTAGGCTTTTTGAAAGAATTCACTAAGTTTGTAAACTTAACACAACGGGATTAATAAAATAGCCCGATTAAATCTTTACTAGTTTAGTAATGTTTGATAAAATGGTGTTGTTTTGTTAGGGAGGTTTCCAAATGAAACAACAATATGATTTGATTATAGTTGGTGCTGGTCCGGCGGGTATTTTTGCAGCATTGGAGTTAGTGAAAAACCGCCAAGGGTTAAAAGTACTAATAATTGAAAAAGGACGGTCAATGGCTAAACGCCGCTGTCCTTCTAAAGAAAAAAACATGGTTTGTGTTTCTTGTGACCCTTGCTCGGTGGTTTGTGGTTGGGGTGGTGCCGGGGCTTTTAGTGATGGCAAATTAACTTTGACTACTGAAGCAGGCGGCAATCTTGATAAATATATTGGTGTTACCAAATTAAATCAATATATTAAACATGTTGATGCTATGTATTTGGAATTTGGTGCCCCCAAGACGGTATATGGATTAGATCAAGAAGAAGAAATACGTAAAATCAAACAAAGTGCTTTGCGGGCAGATTTAAGATTAATCCCGATGGTGATTAGGCATTTGGGTACCGGTCGCTGTATGGAAGTATTGAATAATATGCAGGATTATTTAATTGCCAGCGGTCTAGATATCGTGACTGATTGTGCAGTCGCCCGGGTATTGGTGAAAGACGAGCAGGCAATTGGGATTAAAACGACAAGTGGGGCAGATATTTATGGCGAGCAGGTGTTGTTGGCACCCGGGCGGGAAGGTGCGGATTGGTTAGCGGCAGAAGCCCGGCGTTTAAAAATAGCAGTTACTGTTAATCCGGTAGATATTGGGGTGCGGGTAGAGTTGCCGGCCAGTATTATGGAGCACCTGACGAAGGTTTTATATGAATCCAAATTACTATATTATTCGCGGACGTTTGATGACCGGGTACGCACTTTTTGTATGAACCCTTATGGTGAAGTGGTAGCAGAAAATAACAGTGGTTTAATTACTGTTAACGGGCATAGTCATGCTTATCAGCAAACAGCAAACACTAATTTTGCTGTTTTAGTGACTAAAACATTTACGGAACCGTTTAAAGAGCCGATCACTTATGGTCGCTATATTGCCAGTTTAGCTAATTTATTAAGCGGTGGTGTGATGGTACAGCGCTTGGGAGATTTATTAAAAGGACGGCGTTCTACTGTTAGCCGGATGAGCGAAGGGTTGATCAAACCCACTTTAGCAGAAGCTGTTCCGGGAGATTTAAGCCTGGTGTTACCGCATCGGCACTTGACCAGCATTATAGAAATGTTACAAGCAATGGATAAAATTGCTCCCGGAGTGTACTCACGTTTTACTTTACTTTACGGGGTGGAAGTTAAATTTTATTCCTTCAAAATGGCAGTGAACAATAATATGGAAACAGCTATTAAAAACTTGTTTGTAGCCGGTGACGGGGCCGGACTAACCCGGGGGTTAATTCAAGCATCGGTAACAGGCGTGATCGTGGCCCGGGAAATACTGAGAAAAAAGTAAAAGTGATGGGATGTGGAGATTTGGCTACTGTAATTCTTGTTGGCACCCAGTGGGGTGACGAAGGTAAAGGTAAAGTTACCGATTTTTTAGCGGAAAAAGCAGATATCGTAGTGCGTTTTCAAGGCGGCAATAATGCCGGTCATACGGTAGTGGTAGGTGATACCGAATTTAAATTGCACTTAATACCTTCCGGCATCCTTCATCCGGGAAAGCTTTGTATTATTGGTAACGGGGTGGTAATTGATCCGGCGGTATTGCAAAAAGAGCTACAGTCGCTAATTGATCGTGGTATCCCGCTATCTAAATTACTAATTGATCACCGGGCTCACCTGATTATGCCTTATCACCGGCTTTTAGACGAAGCGGAAGAAAAAAATCGGGGTGCAAACCAACTTGGTACTACTAAACGCGGTATTGGTCCCGCTTATGCCGATAAATATTCTCGGGAAGGCATCCGGGTTGTAGATATGTTGGATGACCAAGAATTTGCTGAGAAATTGAAAAAAAACACAAATAATAAAAACCGCTTACTGGATAAATATTACCAGACTACGGTTGATGAATACGATCAAACGCAGTTGGAATATAATGGTTATGTAGCTTTATTGCGTAAGCATGCTGCTGATTGTGGCGAAGTGATTAACGAGGCGATTAAAAGCGGTAAAAATATCTTATTTGAAGGAGCACAAGGGGCTTTATTGGATATAGATTTTGGTACTTATCCCTATGTAACTTCTTCCCACCCGACTGCTGCTGGAGCATGCTTGGGCACCGGGGTAGGTCCGACTAATATCGATAAAGTAATTGGGGTGATCAAAGCTTACACCACCCGGGTGGGCGAGGGACCATTCCCTACTGAACTTAATGATCAGATGGGGGATTTAATTCGCCGTCAAGGACATGAATTTGGCACTACTACCGGGCGCCCCCGGCGTTGCGGTTGGTTTGATGTGGTTATTGCTCGTTATTCTACCCGGATTAACGGGCTTAGTCACTTGGCGGTTACTAAATTAGATGTATTAAGTGGTTTAGCAGAAATTAAAATTTGTATTGCTTACAAATTAAATGATCAAATAATCAACAATTTTCCGGCTAGCCTTAAAGTATTGGCACAGTGTGAACCGGTTTATGAAACCATGCCGGGTTGGCAAGAAGATATTACCGAAATTAAAAACATAGCAGATTTACCGCTAAATGCCCGGCGTTATTTAGATCGTCTGACTGAATTGACTGAAGTGCCGGTGGCTTTGATTGGTGTAGGTCAAAAGCGTTCTCAAACTATTGTGGTGGAAGAATTATTTTAAGTGGCGGACAGAGATCCCTCAAGCCCTGGTTTCTCGCTTTCAAATCTTTGCTGTTTGCCCGATTATAACATACTACAATGAGCAAATAGCCAATAAATAGTAGATTTGATTTATTGGCCATTATATTTGCGTATAATTTAGGGGAGGTCGATTAGTGGTGGAAGTAAACTTGCCTATTCCTGCCAAGGTATATTTAGCTTTAAAAATACCGGAGAAAGAAAAAAAGACCGTTTTTTTAACTGAAATAGTTGTTTCGCTTTATCAACGGGCGATATTATCTTTTGGTAAAGTCAGGGAACTGGCTCAGATGGCTAAGGGGGGTATTTCATGAAGAATTAAGCAAAAGAAATATTATTCGTCACTATCACTTAGAAGACCTTGAGGATGATTTGCAGTATGGACGGGGAGAAGAAGAGGCGACTTAAAATAATTTGTAATTCTTCACCACTGATCAATTTGTCCAATATAGAGAAATTAGATTTATTAGAATTTTTATAATTTTGAACTTGAATTTCATCCCAGACATGGAAGTAGCCTCAAAACAAAAATCCGGCATAACCGGGCGCAAGGGCTGATTTTAAGAAGTCTACATAATACAGATTGCCGGAAGTAAAATAATTTCAAAAAAGGCTCAAATCTCAACGATAATATAACCCGAAAATTATTTACACTGAAATTTACCCCATTTTTGTTCGTCTGAGACGATATTTGTAATAATGATGTATTTTGTTCTTGCGATCGAGCAAACCCCTAAAAAAACAATCAAGAAATTCGACAAATAAACAAAAAACTTGTCAAAAATCCCCTTGTTTTTTGTTTGCAGAGAAGTTAAAATCAAGATGGGGAATGCAGTAATAACTATCTATATGAAAATTAGTCAAAAAACTTAAGGAAGGAGGGTGTTTAAGTGGTTTTATTTAGTAAACCAATTAAAATTTAAAGCAGTGGCAGTGTTTATGTTATTAGGATTTATGATAGCAATGGTTTTAACATCAACTGCAAGTGCTCAGGCGGTAGAAAGTGTGGTAGAAAGAGAAAAATATAAAGTTGCCGGTATTTTAGGATGGAGTGATATTAGCGGGGGTCACTGGGAATTAAAAACATTTGACCGAAAAAATTATGTACTCAAACCAGCGAATGACCAAGTAGAAGAACAGCTAAGAAAGCACTATGGGCAAGTAATAATAGTATTTGGCACACTTCATAATGAACCAAACATTTTTGGGAAACCAGTGATTCAAGTAGAGCGTGTTATTCCTAGTCAATAATAATTCCGCCACCTTAGCCGATAATTAGATTTATAGTTTAAAAACAAGGTTTTTAAGTCAAAGTTGTGTAAAAAAATCAAACTAAAAAGGAGTGTTTCGGATGATATTATTAGTAGTGCGTGTTCGAAAAGTATGTTTGTGGTAACCCCCCTCCCCCTTGATGGGGGAGGGTAGGGTGGGGGTGTGCTTTAAGGTTAATTGGATTAATATGCAAATTTAAAAATTTGCTAAAGTGTACCCTTTTCGAACACGCACTTAAACTAAGCATTATTTACAAATATCCCAAAATATTATCTGGGTGATAAAGAATTAGGTATAAAGCATCGAAAAAAGTTGTAAAACACAAGTGTTTTTGTTATACTGAATTATGTTGAAATAATGGATGATGGAAGGTGATGAAAATGGAGATAGTATTTATCTATATTGTTTTTGCTGTCTTTTTTATGATTCCTGTTTTAGGCATTGGTGTGTCAATTTTATTTGTAATTCAATGGGGGTTTCGTTATTACAAATTAAATCAACTTAATTACCCAGATAAACTGGTAAAAATACTTAAAGTAAAACTTAACAATGGAAAGACCACTTGGGTTCTTGATAAATTTAGATTGGAAAGATTTATATTTATTTCCGTGTTTAGTGCTGCTGTAATCAGTTTAGGGAGCACTTTCGGTTTTGTGTACTTTTTTTGGCAGTATGTGTTTATATCCGTTGGAAAACTCCCGCTACTGTTTTATTGCATAATAACGATAAGTATATTTATTTACTGGAGTACAATAATTAGCTTAGGATTTGGTAGAAAATTAAAATCATCAATCTATGAACGGATAGAACCAGAGAACAATAAAGCAAATCCTTTACTGGAAAAAACAGCTACACTAAGCAGAAAAGTTTTTCAAGAGGAATATAATAGTTAGCATTTGCATTACTAGTTTTACAGAGGTTGTTCGAAAAGTCTGCGCGAAATATACAGCTAATTTCTGCGATGGAGATTGTAAATTATTTTGTGTAAATAGTTATAACTACTAAGAGTAACTATACTGATTAATAAATATTTAGATTCTGAGTGAACATATTATTATTATGTGAGTGGTATAATAAAATGGATGAATTCCGGCAACAAAAACTGGCAGTGCTACGCTCTCTAAAAACTTTTTTGATTGGGCGGTTAAACATCATAGCAATAAATAGATTTACCAATATATAGGGCGGTATTTAAACTTGCAATTTTCAACAGATGTTTTTTATAAAAGCAATGTCTACAGGCTTTCATGAATACCGAATTTTTCTTTTAATGCATTTTGTAATATCTGCGAGAAGTTGACATTATTGTTTTCTGCTAGAACATTTAACCACGCTGGTATAGTAAGTGTTTTTTTAACTGCACGATTATCGTGTTTTTTGCGGTACTCTATCATATCAATATCAATTAAAGTAACAAATTGACCGGGCTTTATTTTTGTTTGTTCGGGTTTAGAAGGAGTTAGTATAGGAGCCTTTTCTTCTTCGAGAGAGTAAATGTAAAGGCCTAAAGCGTCTCTTGCCATTTCAATGGCCTGTTCGAGAGTATCTCCTTCTGTGCAACAACCCAAAAGGTTAGGAAATGTTACAGAGTAACCGCCAACATCTTCAGTTTGAAAAATAGCTGGATAAACATATTTAGCCATTTTAACACCTCCGTTTCTATGTTTTAAAATACTGTGGTAGCATAGCTTATTTCAATCCTGCCTGCTTAAGGATGTTGTTTAGAGTGCCTGACTTTAGATCTTTATTGTGATAGGGAATTACTGGTCTCCCGAGTTTGTTGGGATGCTTTAGGATGTAATGCGAACCTTGTATTCTGTCTATGTACCATCCTTCAGCTTTCAGCTTTTTTATTAATTCTTTTGGTTTCATTTATTATCCCCTTTTGACAATTGTATTGTAATACGTACTAATACGTGTGTCAAGTACGTTTTAAAAAAAAGGATTAAACCGGAGACAAATCTAGCTGTATGGATTAAAAGTAGTTAAACTAAGTATCATTTACAAATATTTCAAAATACTTATCTGGGTGATAAAGAATTAGGTATAAAGCATTGAAAAAAATTGTAAAACACAAGTGTTTTTGTTATACTGAATTATGTTGAAATAATGGATGAATTCCGGCAACAAAAACTGGCAGTGCTACGCTCTCTAAAAACTTTTTTGATTGGGCGGTTAAACATCATAGCAATAAATAGATTTACCAATATACAGGAAGGTATTTAAACTGGCAATTTTCAACAAATATTTTTTATAAAAAAACATCTTGCATCCTCTACTGAATTATGTTATTATGTCTTTTGTCGGCAGAAAGACTGTTAAAGTGCGAGCCATTAGCTCAGTTGGTAGAGCATCTGACTTTTAATCAGAGGGTCGTTGGTTCGAATCCAACATGGCTCACCAAAATAGCCATCAGCGGGTACCCACCTGGTACTCAATTCAGACGCATGAGTATATCATTAAAAAAACCTTCCTAACGTATTGAGGGAAGGTTTTTTATTATCTTAAATGGATATAGATATTAAAGATAGGCGGTAGATAAATGTATCATAACAAAATCATTTTTTGGACTGTGCTTATTACGGTTTTAATTTTTAATTTGATATTTTTGTTTATTGTGGGCACTATTTTATATTATTTAAGCGGGGATCCCTTATTGCGGGAGGAGCATTTTTTTCAGCTGTTACCATTGCCGGTAATCTATAGTATAATAATTATTGGGTTAAGCAGTGTAGCAAGTATGTTATATGCGCTTTACAGGGCGCATAAACAGGTAGATAAAATAAATAAAGGTCAAAAATTAATGGAAATTACAGAGCAAAAGCCATTTGCCAGGATAGAAATAAAAGCATATTCTTTGATAGCGATAAATTGGATTTTGATTAATGGGTTTATAGTGATAGAATATGGTTTAGTAAGGGGTGAATTGCGCCTTATTGCTTTGGTGGGGATGATGATTGTTTTTTTGTCAGGTATTCATTTTTTGTTTGAAATAAATACACCGCAAAAGCGGCTTATTTATGAAAAAGGACTAAAATTTGATTTTGGTTTGATTGAATGGCAGAAAATAACTGCTTGCCAGTGGCAAAATAGTTGCTTAGTGTTAAAAACAAAAGGCTTGCCGGGTAAAATAGTAATAAAAGACCCGGCAGGCAGTGTGAAAAATTTGGTGGCAAAGTATATTACAAATGCAAATTAATCAGAAAAAAAGGGGTGGAGTTTTTGGGTAAACATATTAAAACAATAAATACCAATTCGTTAGCTGCTACTATTAAAACAGGTGGTTGTGGTGAATGTCAAACATCTTGCCAATCAGCTTGTAAAACTTCTTGTACTGTAGGGAACCAAGTTTGCGCTAAAGAAGAAAAATAAACAACTTGAACATCCTCCAGGGGGAGTAAATATTGCTGCATAAATTCGAAATTGACAAAACCAAACTAGTTTTAGATGTACATAGCGGGGCGTTGCATCAAGTGGATGATCTTAGTTGGCATTTATTAGATCATTACCAACAAAAATCTAAAACACAGTTAATAACAGAATATAGTGTTGCTTACAATCAAGCTGAAATTGAAGAAGCGCTGGTTGAAATAGAACAATTGACAGCACAAGGGTTATTGTTCAGTGTTGATCCGGTGGACGAGCAGTATGATATGGACCAAGTCTTTTCCGGTGATGTAGTTAAAGCATTATGCCTGCATGTAGCGCATGATTGTAATTTGCGCTGCAAGTATTGCTTTGCCGGGCAAGGTCCTTTTGGCGGAGATCGTAGTTTGATGAGCTTAGAAACCGGTTGTCAAGCAATAGATTTTTTGCTTAAACAAAGTGACAGGCGCCGTCATATTGAAGTGGATTTTTTTGGTGGTGAACCGCTATTAAATTTTGCGGTAGTAAAGCAATTGGTAACTTATAGTCGGAAAAAAGCGGCCTTGTTTGGGAAAAAAATCAAATTTACACTCACCACCAATGCGTTACTGTTGGATGAAAGCACCGCACAATATCTGTTGGATAATGCTATCAGCGTGGTGTTGAGTTTAGATGGTCGCCCTGCTATTCATGATAAAATGCGCCCTGCCGGCAGGGGTGCGGGATCATACCGGCAAGTGCTTAAAAACATTAAACGGCTGGTAGCTAAAAATCCGCCCGGGGGTTATTATGTTCGTGGTACATATACTCGGCATAATTTGGATTTTAGTAAAGATATCATGCATATGATTGACCAAGGGCTAGTAGATATCTCGGTAGAACCAGTTGTAGCTCAACCCGAAGCAGAGTATGCTTTGCGATTGGAAGATGCTGAAATATTAAAACAAGAATACCGGTACTTAGTCAAAAAAGTTTTAGAAATGATTACGGCGGGTCGAAGGATAAATTTTTTCCATTTTAATGTTGATCTGGAAGCCGGACCTTGCTTAGCTAAGCGCTTGTCTGGTTGTGGGGCTGGTCATGAATATCTGGCAGTTACTCCAGCGGGCTATTTATATCCTTGTCACCAATTTGTAGGTCACTCGCAATTTCAACTAGGGCATGTGAGTAGTAATGAACTTAATCAGAATATTAGGCAGCAGTTTAAGCGAGCGCATTTATATAATAAGCCGGCTTGTCGTCAGTGTTGGGCTAAATATTATTGCAGTGGGGGTTGTAATGCTAATGCCTATGCTTTTAATGGTGATTTATTGCAGCCGTATCAACTAGAATGTATGCTTACCCAAGCCCGGTTAGAGTGTGCGTTGTATTTAAAGTGCGTGTTCGAAAAGTAATAATTAACACCCTATATAGTGCTTTTAATTTTATTAGCTACAATATATAGTATAATATTAAACTTTTCGAACACGCTGTTAAAGGCTAAATTAGCTGAAATTAAAGCTAATACATCAAAAAAAGCGATCAGTTGAGATTTGATGTCATTTATTAAGAGATAAGCAACTATCCGGATGATGTGGTTAATTTACTTTGGTAGTTAAGGTATGATATAATTGCTATGTTTTTAGTTAAAGTATTACTAACTTAAGTAAAAAGACAAGTAGTTGGAAGGAGCGTTTTTTTATCCTATTATCAAGTAGTTGCAATATTAGGAAGTGGCGGGCAACATGGAACCAGTGGTCATTAGATACCCGGATGGCTGTATGTGTGATGATGGTTGTAGGAATAATGTTAACCAGTAGTTATGTTTTTAGTGCTCAAAATGCTTTTGTGCTGAAGATAGATGGCGAGGTTATTGCTACTGTGGTCAGTGCTCAAGAAGCACAAACAGTGATTGATCAGTTGGTTAATCAGCAAAATGAACTTATTGGCGAAACAGTTTGGTTAAGCCAAGAAATCACGCTTACTAAAACCGCTTTAATCGAGGACAAACCAGTTAACAGTGAACAATTACGCCAGCGCTTGTTGCCGATGTTAACATACCAGTTAGATGGTGCGGTAGTAAGAGTAAATAATGTGCCGCTACTCACTTTTAGTAGTGTGGATACTGCTGAGCAATTTCTTGCGAACTTAAAAGAACAGTATCAAATTATGCCGGATGGGAAACTGGCTTTTTTAGAGGATGTCCAAGTATTAGAGGCAACAGTACTATCCTGCAGGGTGATATTGCCGAAAGATGCTTTGGCGAAGGTAAAAGAAAGTACCCTTGTAGAACAGCATCTGGTTAAAGCAGGGGAGAATCCTTGGGATATTGCTACTAATCATGATATTTCGGTAGAACGATTACAAGAGCTTAATCCTAGTTTAAAGCCGGAGTCTGTGCAGATTGGTCAAGTGATAAATTTATCTGACCGGCAACCATTAATTAATGTAATACATACTTTTGAAGAAGTGGTAGCAGAAAAAATAAAAGCGCCGCTACAAGTAAAGCGTGACGATAAAATGTTAAAAGGTCACAGTAAAATAGTACAACCCGGTGCAGATGGTCTAAAAGAAGTTAAGTATAAAATAATTACTAAAAACGGGGTAGAGACTGAACAAGTTGTATTATCTGAAAATATTATTAAAGAGCCGGTAGCTAGAATAGAGCAAAAAGGCACCCGGATGCTGGTAGCTTCTCGTAATTTTGGTGGCGGTCGTTTGGCGAAACCTTCTGAGGGGGTTGTGGTATCACCTTTTGGTATGCGCCGGGGCAGAATGCACACCGGGGTTGATTTTGGAGCATCACATGGTAGTGCAGTAGTAGCGGCAGAAGCGGGTCGGGTGATTCGCGCCGGTTGGTTTGGTGGTTATGGTTTATGCGTAGATATCAGTCATGGTAACGGGATGGTAACGCGGTACGCCCATTTATCAAATATTAAAGTTTCGGTAGGTAATAATGTTCAAAGGACTCAAGTTATCGGAGCGGTGGGTAATACCGGTAATAGTACTGGTCCGCACCTGCATTTTGAAGTTTTGAAAAATGGTAGTCCGCAAAATCCACTTAATTATTTATGAGGTTAGGGAGTTGGTATAATTGTTCCTAGATCGGCGCAGGCTAAAAAAGCATACTAAAATTATTTTAATTATACTGGTGCTAGTATTATCAGCCAGTTTGATTTTGTCTACCATGCCTTTAGGCGAACGGCAGACTGGGGAGGTTACACCGCAACAGACTCCGGCAGAAATTGAACAATCTTTTCAAGAAAGAATTGCTCAATTGAAGGTAACTATTGAAGCTAATCCTAAAAACTATGCTGCTTTAACGCAGTTAGCTGGTTTATATATGCTTACGGGTGAACCGGAACTAGCAATGGATATATATCAACGATTAATTGTTATTCAGCCAGATAATATAGATGCTCGTTTAACAATAGCCTCTATCTATTTTCACCAGCAAGAATACACTTTAGCAGCAGAACACATCCAGCATGTTTTAAACGAGCACCCGGATAATATTCAGGCGATTTATATGCAGGCTATGATTTTGGCTGATGATCAAAAAAACTATCAGGCAGCGGTGGCGGAATTAGAGAAAATCGTTGAGTTGTCACCGGGTAACACCGCTGTTCATGAACAAGTTCAAGCTCAAATTGACGAGTGGTCGGCTAATTTATAACTGCTAATGCTTGGCTATCATCTAAACCATTGAAAGCTGAAGGCTGACCGCTATTCACAGGGGGTTACTATACTAAATTGCGTAAAATAATTATTAACGGTGGTTACCCGTTACGGGGTAAAGTGAAAATAAGTGGTGCCAAAAATGCTTCTTTAGCAATAATTTGTGCAGCTTTGATGTCAGATGAACCACTGCTATTAGATAACGTGCCTAATATTAGTGATATTCAGGTGTTGCTTGAAATCATTAGTATTATGGGGGTAAAAGCAAATTGGCAAGGACCAGGATTACTATATATTGAACCGTCTGTTAAAATTGATGTTAAGGCGCCTTACGAGCAAGTCAAAAAATTGAGGGCATCTAATTTATTATTAGGACCTTTGTTAGCCAAACATGGTTGTGCTAGTGTTGCTCTACCTGGTGGTTGTAATATTGGTGTGCGACCAATGGATTTGCATTTCAAAGGATTGTCTGGTTTAGGGGCAAAGATGTCCTTGGAGCAGGGTTGTGTTATTGGGAAAGTGGATAAATTAAAAGGGGCTCGTATTTATCTTGATTTTC
Source organism: Desulfotomaculum sp. (assembly GCA_021129825.1). Taxonomy (GTDB): domain Bacteria; phylum Bacillota; class Desulfotomaculia; order Desulfotomaculales; family Desulfohalotomaculaceae; genus JAJOKO01. The sequence continues at coordinate 16,494 of JAJOKO010000119.1, forward strand.
CTAGTGTAGGTGCTACTGAAAATATTATGATGGCTGCTTGTTTGGCAAGCGGACAAACAATTATCGAAAATGTAGCTAAAGAACCGGAAATTGTGGATTTAGCAAATTTTTTAAATGCCATGGGAGCTAAAGTCAGAGGTGCCGGTACTGATTTAATTAAGATTAAAGGAACAACGGTGTTGGGTGGTTGCAAAAAATATTCAATAATTCCTGATCGGATAGAAGCGGGTACATATATGGTGGCAGCTGCTGCTACCCGGGGTGATGTATTGTTGGAAAATATTATTCCGAAACATCTAGAACCGTTTATCGCTAAACTGCGTGAAGCCAATGTAAGTATTGAAGAAGGAGAAGATACGATCCGGGTACAGGCTAAAAATGAATTAAAAGCAATAGATATCAAAACGATGCCTTATCCCGGGTTTCCGACCGATATGCAATCACAAATGATGGTATTATTAAGTACTGTGCCTGGTTTTAGCACGATTACGGAAAATATTTTTGAAAACCGATTTCAAATTACGGATGAATTAAAGCGCTTAGGTGCTAAAATAAAAACTGAAGGTCGTCTGGCTGTTATTGAAGGGGTGCCTACTTTACAAGGTACAAATGTAAAAGCGACAGATTTACGTGCCGGGGCAGCATTGCTAATTGCTGGTTTAATTGCTACGGGTAAAACTCAAATCACAAACTCGGAATACATCTACCGCGGGTACCAAAATATTCAAGAAAAACTAAATGCGCTAGGAGCTTCAGTAGAACAAGTGTAAATATTAATAATTATAGTTAAAGGTGTTTGTTGTGCAGATTACGATTATAGCAGCAGGAAAATTAAAAGAAAACTATCTAAGGCAAGGGGTGCAAGAATACTTAAAACGATTGCAACCGTTTGCTAAATTAAAAATCATCGAAGTAGCGGATGAATTTCATAGTGAAAAATTATCGGATATTGCTGCTGAACAAGTGCGGCAGCGTGAAGCAAAGCGAATTTCTAAACACCTTAAACCAGATGCTTTTTTGATAGCATTAGATATAACTGGTAAAATGTATAATTCCGAAGAAATGGCAGATTATTTTCAAAAGTTAATGCTTACTGGAAAAAGCAACATAACCCTACTAATTGGAGGTTCGTTGGGAATTAGCAGCGAACTTTTGCGTCGTAGTCAACTTAGAATTTCTTTTTCTAAATTAACTTTTCCGCATCAATTAATGCGTTTAATTTTACTGGAACAAATTTACCGGGTGTTTAAAATATTCAAAGGTGAGCCTTATCATAAATAGTGACAGTCTGATAAACAAATAAAAAAAACCAAAGGTTAGTTTTTCTAACCTTTGGTTTTTTTTATTTGTCGTTATTGACAACAATGCCTTCTTGCATTTTGGTATTAACCGCTATTACAAAATCATAAAAATTTTGGCTTTTTTCATACCAATCTTTGACGAGTAAGTTTTGCATAGCAACTTCTTCTGCTTTTTTAAGCTGAGCATTATTTTTGTCACTTAACATATGCCCCATTTTTTCCATACGCAAAAAAGATTTTTTTAAAGTTTGAAATTCTTTCACTGCATTATTAGCATCTGGGTTGCTCCGTAGTGCAAATTCTGATTCGCTTTTCAGTTTAAACTCTTCGGTTTTTGCTAGTGCTTGCCCTAATTTTTTAGCTAATACTACTATACTATCAGACAATTACATCACCTCCTGTTAGTTATA
>JAJOKO010000071.1 GCA_021129825.1 Desulfotomaculum sp.
ACCTTTTTAAACTAACAAAATCAATCAATAACTGATAACTGATAACTGATAACTGGTAACCTTTAACCATAAACTGCTTTAAAACAACGTGGTAAATATTTCAAAATGTCCCCCGCCAACAAACCATGCTCACCCAAGTCAGCGCTGCCCTGATCACCGGCCCAGCCATGTAAGTATGCTCCCGCTGCCGCCGCTTGAGTCGTTTCCATCCCTTGGGCTATCAATCCGGTAATAATGCCGGTCAACACATCCCCACTGCCAGCTGTAGCCATGCCGGGGTTGCCGGTAGGATTGATATATAACCGACCATCCGGTGCTGCCACCAGTGTCCGCTCCCCTTTCAATAACACTGTACAATCCCATTCTTGGGCTTGTTGCAACGTTAATTCTAATCGTTTTTCCTGCACTTCCGCCCCGGAAACACCCAATAATCTGGCCATTTCACCGGGATGCGGCGTCAATACCACCGGTGCGTTTATGTTTTTTAATACCAGTTTATTAGCTTTATTGGGAGCTAAAGCATTTAAACCGTCAGCATCCACCACCAACGGTATTTTTACTTGTGGCAGTAATTGCTGCACCAGTTTCACTGTTTCCGGGTTCTGAGATAAACCCGGTCCAATAGCCAATACATCTACCCCGGCCAATTGGGCTAAGATAGTCACTAATCCTTTACTGGATAAAGCCCCACCGGTATCCGGCAACGGCAAAGTGATTATTTCCGGCACTTTAGCAGTAATTGCATCATGAATTTGTGCCGGCACCGCCAAGGTCACTAACCCGGCCCCGCTACGCAAACAAGCAGTAGCAGTAAGCACAGCCGCCCCGGTCATCCCGGTCGATCCTGCTAACACCAGCACCCGTCCAAAATCACCTTTGTGCGTTGCTGGTTTTCGCCTGGTTAACCAAGAGCTAACTGTAGCGGTATCTAAAAGATGTTTTTTAATGTTTAATGGGGACACACCGCAACACCCTTCCCTGACGGGAGGGTGCGGAATGTCCCCTCTCCTCTGAAGTAATGCCGCTGGTAAAGAAATATCCACTACTGCCAGTTTACCAACAACGCCGGATCCCGGTGGCAATACTAAACCTAATTTAGGTAAACCAAAAGTAATTGTTACTGTGGCTTTAACACAGGCACCTTGGATTTTGCCAGTATCCGCTGCTACTCCCGAAGGAATATCTACTGCAATCACCGGGGCTGGATTGGTATTAATTAAAGTGATTATCCGACTTGTTTTTTCATTAATTGTCCCTTGAAAGCCGGTGCCATACAGCGCATCCACAATCAGATCAGTATTCATCAAGGCAATCTTGACCATATTAATACCGTTAGCTTGATATACATGGTAAATTTTTTGACCCATTTTGCACCAAATTGCCAAGTTAATCCCGGCATCGCCGGTGATGCCATCCGGATGAGCCATCATCAATACTCGTACATCTGCCCCCTGATTATATAAATGCCGGGCTACAACTAAACCGTCTCCCCCATTATTACCCTTACCAGCAAATATTGTAATCATCTTCCCACGAACACAACCACCTAGTTGCCGGCAAACAGCTTCCGTTACTTTAAGACCGGCATTTTCCATCAATACTATGCCGGGAATACCATATTCATCTATCGCCAAATGATCAATTAATTTCATTTCAGCAGTCGTTACCACTTCCATTAGCGATCATCCCCCATTTATTTCATCCCTTTTCTGCTATCGCAAAAGCGACCGCTTTAGTATGATCATGAGAGATGCTGATTAAGACTCGTTCTACCGCTTGTTGAGTAGCTACTTTTTGGGCTCCACCGCTTAATTGCACCACCGGTTGACCACCTGGCGATTCCGGTAATATTTCTATATCAAGGAAACGGCAACCGGCAAGCCCGGTGCTCAGCGCTTTCAAGACTGCTTCTTTAGCCGCAAACCTGGCTGCCAAGCAAGGGTACGGGTTTTTACGTTGTAAACAATACTGCTGCTCAGAAACAGTAAATATCCGCTCTAAAAAACGAGGGTTGGCACAGGCTTTAGTCACCCGTTTTATTTCAATAATATCAACACCAATACCGGTTAACAAAGTTAGCACCTCTCTACTTACTAAATTTTAAAACCCTAGAATCTTACGTAATTTCTTGGCTTGAGAACGGGATAGCGGCACTTCGCTGCGTTCTTCATCCTCCAACATCAAATTATAAGTACCGTTAAAAAACGGGATGATTTCTTTTACTTTATCTAAGTTCACCAAATAACACCGGTGCGTCCTGTAAAATACAGTATCTTTCAAACGCGCTTCTAAATTTTTCAACGTAAACCTGGTCAATAGTTTATCATTATATGTTTTTACATAAACATGATCTTGCTCTGTAAACGCATAATAAATATCCGGCACATCTACTAATATTGTTTTACCGAGCTTTTCTGCCGGAATCCGATTTATTTTTAATGTTTTGGCAGCAGCATTCGTTTCTGCCGCTCCAACCTCTTTCTTCCCTTCATGTTCGCCAAAATCTTCTGATTCTTGGTAGAATTTCGCTACTTTATCTACTGCTTGGCGCAATCGTTTTTCCTCTACCGGCTTTAATATGTAATCAATAGCATTAACATCAAAAGCTTTTAAGGCGTGTTGATCGTAGGCACTGATAAAAACTACCCGGGGACGCTTGGGTAATTCTTGAATGGTCGCCCCCAATTCTAAACCGGTCATGCCCGGCATCGCCACGTCCAAAAACAAGATATGATAATCCAACGCTTTAATTAATGCCAAGGCCTCGTTAGCATTAGTAGCTTCACCAACAATTTCAATATTATTAAAATCACTTAACATAAAACGTAATTCTTGGCGAGCCGGGTATTCATCATCAACTATTAACGCTTTTAACTTCATGACTGTTTACCTCTTTCCTGATAGTTTCTACCATTAATGGCACTCGGACAAAAACCGAAGTGCCTATGCCGGGCGTACTACTAACGATTGCCCCGTATTCTTCACCAAATAAAATACTTAAGCGCTCGTGTACATTACTTAAACCTACTCCACTACCAGAACCAAATCCTGGTTTTAAAATTTCCGCTAAAATTTTAGGATTAATACCCACACCATCATCATGCACTGCAATATGAATTTCCCGGTCTACTAATTTGATCGAAATTTTGACTGTGCCGGCATCTAATTTTGGAGTAATGCCATGTCGGATGGCATTTTCAACTAACGGTTGAATAGTTAATACCGGTACTTTAAATTTTAATAACTGCTCATCAATATCTTTTATAATTTGTAGTTTTTCCCGAAAGCGGGCTTTTTCTAAAACCAAATAATTATCCAAATAGGCCAATTCTTCTTCTAAAACTACCAAGTGTCCCCGGAATTTTAAAACATGGCGGAAAAATGCTGCTAATTTTTTTAAAAGTCGCCGGGCTGTTTCCGGGTTAGTGCGAATAAACATACTGATCGTATTGAGGGTATTAAATAAAAAATGGGGGTTGATTTGCGCTTGGAGCGCATCTAGCTTGGCTTTAGTCACCAATTGTTGCTGACGATCTAAATCAGCCAGTTCCATCTGCACTCCCAACAATTGCGCAATACCCACCGCTAATTTAATGATATTAGGCGGTACTGCTCCTGCTTGGAATTGATACAATTTTACAGTGCCCACCACTTCTTTGCGGCATTTAAGCGGTACAATTACCGCTGCTTCCAACGGGCAATCACACTCGTTAGTGTAAGGGCAATTAAAATCCTGTTTTCTTTCTACAATTTTTAATTGACCGGTAGCAATCACTTCCTTAGTAGCCCGGGTAATAATTTCTCCCCCCGGCGGGTGTTTTTCACAACCAACCCCTAAAAAAGCCAGTACTTGATGCTGGTTAGTTACTGCTACCGCTGGCACATCGCTGATTTTTTGAATTATTTCTGCTGCCTGCCGGGCTGTTTCTTGATTGAGACCACGCCGTAAAAACGGCAAAGTTTCATGCGCAATTTCTAAGCTACGGTTAAAAGAGTTTAGCCCTTTAGCATCAGCATCAGCTTTTATGTTAGTATTTTGCTGTAAATACCGCCGAATAACAAACAAGTAGATGGTTAAAGCATTACCCAATATTAAAAGCAACGCCAGTTCCCACTGTTCTATAGATAATAACACAATCATCATTAATAATCCTTGAATTAAAATAAACTTCCATAATACACCCGGCGGCATTTTAATTTTGAATTGCACCACATCCACCTCACTTTGGTATATTCTACTTTATTTATTATAATTCCTCTATTTTAAAAACAAATAAGAACACCGTAGTGGTGTTCTTATTTGTCAATATCAAGATAATTCGCTAATAATTTATTATACTAGAGTGTATAATAAATTATCAAGTACAATACTAAAAATATAGTAATAAAGGCCATCGTAAAACCAATAGACCATGGTTGAAATACATAGTTTGGATATACCGCTTTGATATCTTGAGCTTCTTTTTGGAATTTCCCCGGCGAACTACTAAAAGGACTTCGCACCGTTAAATAAGCTACCTTTAACATCGCCGAAGGATTTTTACCAAACCAAATCAGTACTTTAGGCATTATCTCTAGTAAAAAGCGACTACCCAGATTATTAAGCCAAGCCAGAGGCACACCAAGTAATTTTAAGAAACCCAGGCCTAATTTACGATAAAACCAATCTACATCTAAATTTACCGCTAGCAATTTAGCTGGATAGAAATTGGTACGCAATAAAAAGATAAATGCCAAAAGAACCCCGGCGGCAAACAAAAATTTGATGGTGACACTAGCGATGGTATAAGGTGCAAAAATAGCACCATATGGCAAGATATTATATAACGCTGCCGGGTAAATGCCGATAAACACACATAAGAAAGCAGCCAGACCCATAGCAATCAACATATTGAGCGGTGCTTCCGGCGGTCTTTTACCGGAATCTTTAGCAAAAAACGTAAAGTAAGGCACTTTAAAACCTACTGATAACAATGTACCTACTGAAGCCAGGGTCAATAATAACCACACAAACATGATCCCTTCTTGACCGGCAGCAGCTAGTGTCATTGACTTAGATACAAAACCGCTTAAAAAAGGTATCCCCGAAATAGAAGCGGCACCAATAATACAAAATAAGGCGGTCAGCGGCATCGTACGGTACAGTCCACCCAATTCACTGGCTTTAGCCGTTCCTACCCGGTATAATACCGCCCCAATAGCCATAAACAATAATCCTTTATAAAGTACATGCGCAAAAGCATGTGCCGCCAAACCATTAATCGCTAACGGCACCCCCACACCCACTGCCGCTACCATAAATCCTACCTGACTAACTATGTGATAAGATAACAGCCGGCGGATATTGTTTTCTATAATCGCATAACAAACCCCAAACAACGCCATAGCTACCCCAGCAAACATCAGTACTTCAGCACCCGGAAAAGTTCTGGCTAAAACATACACTGCTGTTTTAGTAGTAAAGGCTGTCAAAAATATCGCCCCGGTAATACTGGCTTCCGGGTAGGCATCCGGTAACCAAGCATGAAATGGTAGCACCACCGCATTAACAGCAAAGCCAATCAATATTAACCATGAAGCTAAACCAGCGTCTAATCCAATATAACCAAAAGTAGCAGTACCAGTATTATGTACCGTCATAATAATGCCAGTTAATAAACACAGTCCCCCGAATAAATGCATCAGTAAATAACGCATTCCTGCCGCCCGTGCCCCTGCTGTTTTATTAGACCAAATAATAAATAAAGCAGCAAAAGTCATCATTTCCCAAAAAATAAATAACGTAATTAAATCACCGGCAAAAACAGCTCCTAAGGCAGCACCCGGGTAAATACAAGCAGCTACTCGCTCGCGATCACCTTTTACATGTAAAGCATATATATTAGCAATACAAGCAATAATCACGAATACATAAGCAAAAACTAAACTCAAGCTATCAAATCTCAGCGACATATCTTGCCCCAAAAAACTAAACATCTGATAATTGCCTGGTGGAATATTTAATATTGCTAAAAAGGCCACAATCGGCAGTAAAATCATATATGCAGATTTAATGTGCCCCTTCAAGAAAGGAATTAACAAAGCCCCAATGATCAGTATTAAGGCCGGTGGAAAAACATTATCCATAATAATCCTCCTTCTTTTTAACAATATAACGAATTCCCTTGGCGATTATTACCAGAAGAACACATCCGATAATACCAAAAAGCGCATAAAAAGCAGGCCAAGCATCCCAAACAAAATAAGCTTTTTTAGGAAAGAAAAAGTTTAATACTAATAAGCCTAAAAATGCTCCTACAAAAATACCACTTAGTGCTTTTTGTACTTTAGGACGATCAAAAAAGTCAAATTCTTTTTTCACAGCTTAACTACCTCCGATCACGCTAGCTACCACTAGCTGTGCTAAAACCATCACCCAAGGAGCAACAAAGAAAAGCGCCACCACCATGACAGCGGTAATTAACAATGGTACCACCGTAAATGCTGTATACCCAGATAATTCTTTTACTTTAGGATGTTCACCCTCTGGTAACGGTTTAAAGAAAGCTGCCCGTACAATAGGCAAGAAATAAGCAGCATTCAACATCGAACTGATAATAATCACACCGACAAATATTAAGTGACCTGCTTCAATAGCACCTGTAGCCATATACCATTTAGTAATGAAACCAGCAAATAACGGCACCCCGATTAAGGATAACGCTCCCACGGTAAAAGCAATCATGGTGAGCGGCATTTGTTTACCAATGCCGTCTAGTTCACTAATTTTTTTCTTTTTAGTAGCGGCATAAATAGCACCGGCAGTAAAAAAGAGCGTGATTTTACTGGAAGCATGTACCATAATATGCATTAAACTAGCCGCTATCGCAGCAGGAGTAAGTAATGATACCGCTAGCACTACATAGGATAATTGCCCCACCGTAGAGTAAGCTAACCGGGCTTTAAGATTGTCTTTTTGTAAAGCGATAACAGACGCAGCAATAATAGTAAATGATGCTACAAAGGCTAAAGCTAAACCTAAGCCTAATTCCGCCAGTAAATCTACCCCGAATACATATAACAATATTTTAATAACAATAAATACCCCGGCTTTGACCACCGCTACCGCATGCAATAAAGCACTAACCGGAGTAGGAGCAACCATAGCTTCCGGTAACCAAACGTGAAACGGCATTATCCCCGCTTTAGCAATACCGGCAATAAACAAGATAAATATCACCACAATGACCATATCAGAAGCTGTACCTGCTAAAATACCGCCGGGAATAAATTCCAGCGTGCCGGCAAAGTAAAAAGTAGCTACAATTGCTGTCAGCTGAAAAACAATCGACGTCCCTAGTAGATAAACTAAATACCGCCGGGCTTTCTTAACCGCTTCCGCCGTTTGACTGTGAATAACCAATGGGTAAGTAACCAAAGTGAGCATTTCGTAAAAAATAAACATTGTAAATAAATTAGCTGAAAAAGCAATCCCCAGTGCCGCAGATAAAGATAATGCAAAACACATGTAAAATCTAGTTTGGTGCTTTTCTTTTAATGAGCGCATGTAACCGATACAGTAAAAAGCAGTTACGATCCAAAGCGTAGAGGCTGTAATTGCGAAAAACATACTAAAAGCATCTACTCTAAAAGCAATATCTAATCCCGGCATTACTGTTAATAGATTGTACTCAATAGTTTTACCTGCTAAAATGATTGGTAACATGGACATCACGATACCAAATTTAATCAAAGCGGCAATAACCGTCCACGACTCTCTTAAATTAGGACTTCTGGCAGCAAAAGCAATTAAAAAAGTAGCAAAAAATGAAATTAAAATAGCATATATTGGTTTTGTTGATTCAATAATCTCCACATTCTCACCTCAAAAAATAAAGTCACATTAATATCTTAATAATACTTTCGCCGCTTCCTCAGCTATCGATATCGGCAAATAAGCAAAAGTACCTAATACTATACAAAGCAAAGCTAAGACACAAGTAGGTATTAACATAGCTAACGGTGCCTCTTTTGCTTTGACTGTCTTTAACTCACTAGCGTTTTCTGGTTGTTTGAAGTAAATATTATCCAGCAACCGCCATAAATAGCCTACCGCCAGCAAAGAACTAACTAGAATAACCGGTATTATATACCACATGCCAGCCTCTAGCGAACCTAATGTTAAATACCACTTGCCAACAAAACCAACCGTAAGCGGCATGCCAATCATCGATAACGCACCGATGGTAAAAGCAGCCATCGTATACGGCATTTTTTTACCCAAACCTACAAAATCATGGATATGGGTAATACCAGTTCTATAAACAATAGCCCCGACTACCATAAATAAGCAAGCCTTCATTATCGCATGGTTTAAAATATGCATAATGCTACCGGTCAAACCAGTTACATTCATTAACGCAATACCCAGCGTAATGTAGCCGACTTGAGCAATACTGGAATAAGCCAACATCTTCTTAATATCCGTTTGAGCTATCGCCAAAACAGAGCCAATAATCATAGCTACTACTGATAATACCAAAAATACTTCAGTAACGTGCACTACAGTAAGTTCAAATTCCGGACCAAATACTGTAAACATCACCCGGATTAAAACATAAGCACCCACTTTAGTCGCTATCGCTGCCATAACAATACTGGTAACCGAAGGAGCATAAGTATAGGCATTGGGCAACCAGTTGTGCAGTGGAAACAAAGCAATTTTAATACTTAAACCAACTGTGAAAAAGGCAAAAGCAATTAACACTACTTTAGACTGATAAATCTCTGGCAATATAACCGCTAAATCAATTATATTCAAAGTGCCGGTAGCCATGTATAAATAACCAATACCGATCAAAATAAACGCAGCAGCAATTGTACCTAGAATCAAATAAGTGAAACTAGCCATCAGTGCCTCCCGGCGGCGACCGACAGCAATTAAAGCATAACCGGCAATAGCGGCTATTTCTAAGAAAACATACAGGTTAAAAATATCCCCAGTGGCTACCACACCCATTAAACCACCAATGAACAACATATACAGTGCATAAAAATAAGTAATTCTTTCTGGATCAATTTCTGCTTCCAAGCTTTTCTTGGCATACACCAGCACGATAAAACCCACGAAAGAAACTAGCGTCAACACAAAAGCACTCAACGGGTCAAAAACATATTCGATTCCCCAGGGCGGTTCCCAATTTCCAAACCAGTATCTTATTTTACCGGTGGTCATCACTACATTTAAAATATATAGCGACATTATGAATGATAAAAATGCAGCTATTACCGCAATACCCCAAGCTAATACCGGGCGACTTTTCCCAACCAAGGGGATAAGCGATGCTGCTATAATTACAATCAAAACTACCAGTCCGGGAATATTTTCAATTATATTCGCAATCATAATCTACCTACCTGCCTGCTCTTTTCAGATTTTGTTCTTCTTCTAATTGATTTAATTCTAAAATACGGTTTTCTTCTATTGAACCATATTCTTGATATATTTTAATTATTAACCCCAGTGCCAGGGCAGTCATACTAATGCCCACCACAATGGCAGTCAATATTAGAACATGCGGCAACGGGTTACCATAAAGAACCCCTTCTTGACCTTGCCAAACTACCGGAGCAGTAGCACCTTCCATATACGAAACAGAAATATAAAACAAGAATATCGCTGTTTGAAAGATATTCAACCCAATAACTTTTTTGACTAAATTTTCTTTGGCAATCATGGCATAAAATCCGATCATCATTAGTAAAATGCAGACCAAATAATTATATTTGCCTAAAATAAATTCCATCATTTATCATCTCGTTTCGCTGTTTCTATAAATAAGGTAATCATTATTCCTGCTACCGTAATCCCAATAGCAAACTCTGCCACCGTAATCGCTATTTTATTAGTCCACATATCACATCCCAGCGGCAATACTGTATACTCTAAAAATTTGCCACCAAATAAAATGCAAACCAGCCCCAGTGCCAAAAACACTAACGCACCGGTAACATTTAATACATCTGTTTTCCACTGGGCCAATCTTTTTCGGCTAGCTTCCATCCCAAAAGCCATTGTAAACAAAATAATGCTGGTCGCTAAAATTACTCCCCCTTGAAAACCGCCGCCCGGGCTGACTTTACCATGAGCGATGACAAAAAGTCCGAAAATTTGAATAAAGGGAATTGATAGCCGGGCCACTACTTTGCGAATAATCTCCCCTTTTACTACCTTAGTTGTTTTATCTGCCCGGTCATAATAACTACACATAATTGGTTTGTAGCCATCATTGTTCGTTAACTGCTTACGGCGACTAGTCGTTCTCAAAAGCAAAATAACCCCCATACCCGCCGTCAAAACTACAATCACTTCCCCTAAAGTATCCACTCCCCGGTAGCATATCAAAATAGCTGTTACCAAGTTAGGAGAAGCCGTTTCTTGATATCCCATTTCCACAAAGCGTTCCGCTAAATGAGTATGCGCAGGTGCATGCGGGTCTCCAAAATCCGGCATATCTACCGTACCCACAGCTAACATTGCGCCAAAAGCAACTACTATCAACAATCCGGCACGTGGTGAAAAACGCCGCACCTTAGTATTGTGTTCAGTTTCACCCCGGCGCGTTCTGCTAAGCACAGCAATAAACAATATCGTGGTAATACCGGCACCAATTGCCGCTTCAGTTAACGCTACATCCGGCGCATCCATTACAAACCAAATCACTGCCATCAGCAGACTATAAACAGTTAATACTATCACCGCACTGAGCAAATCTTTCATTTGAATCGCTACTATCGCACAAATAACCACTAACAGTAGCAAAGCTATATCCATAATCACGATGCACTGTCACCCCCGCTGACTTTTTTGCCAGTTGATGAGGCAGCATCTTCCCCAACAGTCAAGTCAATTTCTTTAATGCCTTTTTCCGGTCTAACCCCGGATACATCCGCTGCTTTAGCCAGAAAAAAAGTAGCAGTCGGGTTAGCAATCAATACTAACACCACAATCACAAGCAACTTAAAAGTAATCAACGTCAACCCTTCATAAATCATTAAACCCAGCAATATAAAAGCTTGTCCCAACGTATCCCCTTTACTAGCCGGATGCGTACGGGCAAAAAAATCCGGGAATCTGACTATCCCAATTGCCGCCATCATAATAAACAAACAACCAATAATCAAACATATTGCCGTTAAAATTGTTTTTATTTCCATAATAATCTACCACTCCAGTATTAACCTAGTCCGCCACTTTCGCGTTGCCGCAATATTGCCAAAATAGCAATAAAATTAATCAAAGCATAAACTAAAGCCACATCCAAAAAGTGCGGCCGTCCTTCTATAAAGCCGATTAAAGCGATTAACACCACCGCTTTTGTGCCAATCACATTTGCCGCCAACACCCGGTCAAAAAAACGCGGACCGGTAATTGCCCGGTAAAGTGCTAATAAACTAGCCAGAATAACGATTATTGCTGCTACTTCAAACATGATATCCCTCAATCTCCTTTACCTTGTTCTGCATTTCGCCGCTGATAATCCCTTCAGCAGTAGTTTGAGAAATAGCATGAACTATAAATTCATTATGAGTCGCTCTTACCGTTACTGTACCTGGTGTAAGCGTAATCATATTAGCCAAAATAAACACACCGATATCCGTTTTTAAATCTACTTTAAACTTTATAAACGCCGGATCAATTGGCATCTTGGGGTGCATGGTTAAATATACTAAATGAAAATTAGCCAAGACAATTTGCCATAAAACCCACGGCACTACTTTTAGTAAACGCCAAAATATTCCAACAGATTGCTTGATATCCACATCACCAAAAAGCAGATCATGCGACCAACGAGCTACCAGCAAACTACAAATAACACCCAGTATAATAAATAAAGGGGTAAAAATACCGGATAATAGTAACCAAAATACTAGTAACATCACGAAGGTCAGGGTAAAACTAGCCATTTTTTATTCAACTCACATTCTCAACATATGTAATACCTATAAAATAATTATTTAATAGTTATTATGCAACTAACTTAATCATGCACTTAGCTAGGTAGTATGATAACACGAATATTTAAAATTTTCAAGCAAAAGTTATCTTGTTATTCACAATTACCGGAAATGAAATTATTTCCGGTAATTGTGTTTTGTTATTTAATCTTCATACTTATCTTTTAACTCTGTCACTACGTCCGGATTGGCTAAGGTAGAAGTATCTCCAACTGCTCGCCCCTCAGCAACATCTCTTAATAATCTTCTCATAATTTTCCCACTACGAGTTTTGGGTAATTCTGCCGTAAAGAAAATATCATCCGGCCGGGCTATCGCCCCAATTTTTTTGGCTACATGAGCCTTTAATTCTTTAATTAACTTATCATCATAAGTAACATTATCTTTTAAGGTCACAAAAGCTGATGCTGCTTGCCCCTTAATTTCGTGTGCTTTACCGATCACAGCCGCCTCAGCCACAGCTGGATGATCAACCAAGGCACTTTCTACTTCCATAGTACCAATACGGTGCCCGGATATATTGAGCACATCATCTACTCGTCCTAGTATCCAGATATACCCATCTTTATCTTTCTTAGCCCCGTCACCAGCAAAATAAACTCCCTCAAAACGACTCCAGTACTGGTCTACATAGCGTTGCGGATCATTGAAAACAGTACTCAACATCGCTGGCCAAGGCTGTTTAATGATTAAAAAGCCGCTTTGACCAGTGGGCATCGGAAACCCGGCGGCATCCACAACATCCACTTCAATACCCGGTATAGGTAAAGTTGCTGATCCGGGCTTAGTAGCAGTAATACCCGGTAGCGGGCTGATTAATATCTGACCGGTTTCAGTTTGCCACCAAGTATCTACAATCGGACAACGTTTCCCGCCAATATGTTTATGATACCACTGCCATGCTTCCGGATTAATCGGCTCCCCAACTGAACCTAATAATCTTAAACTAGCTAAATTTCGCTTTGCCGGCCATTCTTCACCCCACTTCATAAACGCCCGGATCGCAGTAGGAGCAGTATATAATATTGTAACTTTATATTTTTCTATTACCGCCCAAAAACGATCTTGTTCCGGATAATCCGGAGTGCCTTCAAACATCACGGTGGTAGCTCCATTAGCAAGCGGACCGTATAAAATGTAACTATGACCGGTAATCCAACCAATATCTGCGGTGCACCAGTAAACATCATCTTCTTTAAGATCAAAAATATTCCGGTGAGTAGTAGCAACTCCGGTTAAATAACCACCGGTACTGTGTACAACCCCTTTAGGCTTACCGGTAGTACCACTGGTATATAGGATAAACAACATATCTTCCGCACTCATCGGTTCAGCCGGACCACCAACCTCAGCTTTTTCCATTAATTCGTGATACCACAAGTCACGACCGGACACCATTTTTATATCTGATCCGGTTCTTTTCACTACCACTACTTTTTCAACAGAATCATTGGCTTTCAACGCTTCGTCCACATTATCTTTTATCGGTAATACTTTGCCCCGCCGGTAACCACCATCACTGGTAACAATTACTTTAGCTTGAGCATCATTAACTCTACCTACCAACGCCTCTGGCGCAAAACCACCAAATACTACACTATGCACTGCCCCGATCCGGGTGCAAGCTAACATGGCAATAGCTAACTCCGGTATCATCGGCATATAAAAACTAACCCGGTCACCTTTTTGGACACCCAAACTCTTGAGCACATTAGCAAATTTAGTCACTTCGTTATATAAATCTTGATAAGTAATCACCCGGGAATCACCCGGCTCACCTTCAAATATAATCGCTGCTTTATTTTTGCGACTAGTTTCTAAATGACGGTCAATACAATTATAAGCAACATTTAATTTGCCACCTACAAACCACTTGGCAAAAGGCGGTTTCCAATCCAAAACACTGTCCCATTTTTTGAACCAATGCAGCTGCTCTGCTTCTTTAGCCCAATAACTCAAACTATCCGCACTAGCATCTTGATAAATACGCGCATCTTGCACATTAGCTTGCTCAGCAAATTCTGCACTGGGACTATGAGCCTGCTCATCAAACAAAAAAGATTCTAACAAATTATCATCTGACATTTATTTAACCCCCTAAATTAAGTAACTCAATTTATACCACACTGCCTGTAATTGTATCTAATACAGAACGCTCCTAGTAATAAAATCTCGCCGAATGGTCGAAATTAAACATTTAAATGCTTATTAAAACGATTAAGTGGCTTTTGTTCCCTAATAATATCGCATTATTCATTCCGCCACTGCATACTCCGCCAATAGCCTGTCAAATATTTCTTGAACCGGCAAGATGTCTTTAATTTTAAATACATTTTGTCCCGCAAAAACAATACCCTCATTTACTAAACCATCCCGAGCGTTGATCAATGCTTTTACTATACAGTATTCTTTAGAACATTTTTTCAAACAGCCGGCACATTCGCTAGGTTTCGGGACCTTGTTTTGTTCTATTGATTTCACGAAATCATTTCTGATGCCGCGACCCGGCAAGCCTACCGGGCTTCTGATTATCACCACATCTTCTGCCTTGGCTTGCAAGTACATCTGTTTGAATTGATCTGCTACCGAACATTCTTCACTTAACACAAACCGGGTAGCCATCTGCACACCACTGGCACCTAATTTAATTACATCCGCTATATCTTGACCGCTTACTATCCCCCCGGCAGCAATTATCGGTATTTTAACTGTTGCTTTAATTTCAGGTACAATTTCTTTTACAGAACGGTCTGTTCCTAAATGACCGCCCGCTTCTGCTCCTTCAGCTACCACCGCCGCCGCTCCAAATTTTTCAGCCAAACGAGCTGCTTTAGCCGAAGCTACTATTGATACAATCGGCACACCGGACTCTTTTCCCCAGCGGAAAATATCCCGCGAAAAACCGGCACCGGTAAAAATAACATCAATACCTGCTCTTATCGCTACATCCACCATTTCCGCAAACTGAGTGGCTGTATACATAATATTGATACCAATAATCCCACCGGCGGCCAGCGAACGGGCTTGCTCAATTTCTTGTTTTAATTCCTCCAGCGCCATTGCTGTAGCCCCAATTAAACCAACACCACCGGCTTTAGCCACTGCTCCGGCCAGCGAAGCGGTGGAAGCACGTACAGCCATGCCCCCTTGAACAATAGGGTATCTAAGTTTTAAACTTCCAATCCTTAACTGCGGTAATTCCAAATGATATTCCCCTCTCAATCCATTAACCCCAATCAATGGTATATCCATTTTAGTCAATAAAGCCCAGCTGGTGTACCCAACCATATTGATCTGCTACTTTGCCATATTGAATATTCATCAACCGGTTATAAATTGTTTTAGTTACTGCACCAACTTGATTATTATTGACCATATAATTTTGGTTTTTATAATAAAACGACCCTATAGGCACAACAAGCGCCGCCGTACCCACTCCAAACACTTCGGTGATTTCACCGCTAACTATCCCTTGCAGCACTTCATCAATACTAAGTAAGCTTTCTTCGGCCTTGTAACCCAAATCTTCCGCCATTTTCAACACCGAATCCCGGGTGATTCCGGGCAAGATAGAACCGGTTAAGACCGGGGTAACTAACTTATCACGATAGCCAAAGAAAATATTCATGGCGCCCACTTCTTCAACATAACGGTGTTCTTTGGCGTCCAACCAAAGCACTTGGGAAAAACCTTTTTCTTGGGCTTTTCGACCAGCCCATAAACTGGCTGCATAATTTCCGCCGGTTTTAACATCACCTACACCACCCGCTATCGCCCGACCCATTGTGTCTTCTACATAGATACTGACCGGGTTAAAACCAGTCTTAAAGTACGGACCTACCGGGGAAAGAAGCACACAAAATAAGTATTCACTAGATGGATGTATCCCTATCCGTGGCTCTACCCCCAACATTATCGGACGCACATAAAGCGTTGTACCCGGCGCTTTAGGAATCCAACGTTTTTCCAACATTACTAATTTTTTTATCGCTTGCAAAAAATCTTCTTCCGGAATTGTCGGCATACATATCCGTGCTGCAGAACGATTCAGCCGCCTGGCATTTTGCTCCGGACGAAACATCAATACCCGGTTGTCTGCTGATAGATATACTTTTAACCCTTCAAATATCTCCTGTGAATAGTGCAGTACACAGGCTGCCGGATCTAAAGAAAGCGCTTTATATTTTTCTATTTTGGCATCGTGCCAAGACTTAGCTTGATTGTACTGCATAGTAAACATCCGGTCGGTAAAGAATTGACCAAAACCGAGTTGTTCCGGATCGCTGAATAATGGTTTTAAATCTTGATCAGCAATTGGTTCAATATAGATATCCATAAATATTCACTCCTGTTTTTAGCATAATTCTTTTTATTCTACACCAATTACCAAACTTCCTGCTGGATTTTTAAAAAAACTGCCTGCTGATAGCTATCCACTTGTTGACTATTTCGCATAAACTAGTTATCATTAAATCGGGATAACTTATGGAAATACTTCTAAAGGAATGGTGCCTAATGTCTAAAATGTTTTTTCTGGATTTCGATGGTACTATCACTAAAAAAGATGTTGTGTATGCTATGGTATCTAAATTTTGCCGCCCTGGTTGGCAAGAAATTGGGTCGCGTTGGGAACAAGGTCTGCTTTCTACCGAAGATTGTGCTAATCAACTTTTTGCATTATTCGATGCTTCTACAGCAGAAATAGATCAATTCCTAGATACCATTGTTCTAGATAATTATTTTACAGCCTTTCTTCAAGTATGTCATAATCATAATTACCCGGTTTATATTCTTAGTGATGGTTATGATCACTTAATCCGTTATATTTTTAAAAAATATGCTATTACTAATTTAAATATTTATGCTAATAAAATGGTAAACAGAAATGAACGGTTTTTCATTCATTGCGTCTACAAAAACCCTCAATGCGACAAATGCGGCACCTGTAAAAAAGAACTACTCCATCGTTTAAAAAATATTACCCATCAAATTATTTATGTCGGAGACGGTCACTCCGATAAATGCGTCTGCCACGAAGCAGATATCGTTTTTGCCAAAAACTACTTATGGCAATATTGTCTGGAAAACAATGTTCGCGCTAATCATTTTCATGATTTTGCAGATATCATCAATTGGCTAAATAAACACACCACACCCACCTGTATTAATAATAGTACTATTATTAATTAATATTAGTATTTTCATACCAATTCATACCATGATTTCCATAAAATAATTCATGAGTAACTGAATTACTGTTTAATTAACCAATATTCGGGTAATACTATTAATACATGTTCGAAAAGGAGGATTGAAATGAGTATTACCCTTTATGATTATTTTAAACAAGCGGCCCACCGGTTACCAGACGAGGCTCATCGAGTACTAAACACTTTATTAACTGCCGGAAAAATGAACAAAGAAGACTTAAGTTTAATGTCTACTACCAAAAGAGCAGTACTGGATCATATCTTGTTCCAACTATACGCTTTAGGTTTGGTAGGCATCAGCACAGAAGGCAAAAGCAAGATGTGCGATATCACTGGTTTGGGTAAAGATTATTTGGGAATTATTAAAGAAAAAGCGGTTTAATCTTTAATCTGTTCCCGGTATATCTTACAAGATTTATTAGCCACGAAATAGCACGAAAACAGTTTACGGTTGATTATTTACTGGTTTTAACCGGCAAATGATAACTGATAACTGATAACTGTTTTCCTGCCTTTCACATATTTTCGTGGCTAAAAATTTTTGTTTTATCAAGTACAAAATTAGTTTATTTCGAATTACCAATCACAGTCTGCATTACTAAATTTAACATATTTTGGAATTTTGTTTGGGATTCATGCAATTCTTTAATCACATTAAAATCTAGCATCTTTAATTCTAGTTGCTCTGTTTTTTGGACATCTTCATTGGTAAGTTGACCTTCCCGCTGCTTACTATCATTTTGCTTTTGTAATTTTTGAAACTCTTGCAGTAATTCTAATGCTTGCTCTTCTTCAAATAAAGCTGCTTGTTTCACTTTTACTTCTTTATATTCATCCATCTCAGTAATTAGCTGACCTAATTCTTTCGCTTTTTGTTCTAACATTTTATTCATTATTATTAAATTACCTCCTTGAAAAACTGAGTACTCTCGGAAAGTCTAACCCCACTATTTCTGTACCTTTCAAAGAAAGTTT
>JAJOKO010000017.1 GCA_021129825.1 Desulfotomaculum sp.
TTGTGCTTTTTTTAAAACTTCTGTACCGGCAGCAGTAATTTCATAGTACTTCCTCACTTTACCTGCGACTGTTATTTTTTTAGACACCAAAAAACCACTTTGCTCTAGTTTACTTAACACCGGATACATCGTGCCTGGACCAATATGATAGCCATGGCTTTTAAGTTCCCGGATTAATTCTAAACCGTAAACTGGTTGAAGCGAAGCATGGTAAAGGATATGGATACGAATAAACCCCAAAAAAAGTTCTCTAAGCATATATCAAACCTCGATATTGTATTACGATAATAATACTTTATTTAAGTATAAAAAGCAAGTAATTCTTAATATTGTTTGTTTAATGAATATTGTTTGTTTAAATAATTAAATTTTTTTCCTTGATAAGTATTTAATGTCACCAGTTTTTTTTCTATCTGTTGTTTGATTATCCACCAACTGGTATCCCAATTACAGAAAAGGTTATTTTCCGGTGGACCTTTGCCTACTAAACGTTGAATTACTATACCGGGGTCTAAATATTCTAAAAAGGTGACTACCCGGTTGATATATTCATCAAGTGAGATGATAGTAAACTCGCCTTGTTGGTACATATCTGCCAGCACGGTATTTTTTACTATATACAGAGAATGTAATTTGACATAATGGATACCTAGGGCAGATAGTATTTTAGCATTTTCAATGGTATCTTCTAGATTATCCCAAGGTAGGTTTAAAATAATGTGGGTGCATATTTCAAAATTATATTGTTTTATTCGTTGCACAGCAGCTATAAACTCGGCAAGAGTGTGCCCGCGGTTGATTTTACGCAAAGTATGATAGTTTACCGTTTGTAACCCCAACTCAATATTAATAGCCAGTGGTTGAGGGTGGGCATCTTTCAAATTTTGTAATAAATCAAGGTAGTGATTACTGATACAATCAGGTCGGGTAGAAATAGAAATACCCACAATATCGGGATCTGCTACTGCGGCAGTGATGTTTTTCTGAAACTGCGCCAACGGCAGAT
Source organism: Desulfotomaculum sp. (assembly GCA_021129825.1). GTDB lineage: Bacteria > Bacillota > Desulfotomaculia > Desulfotomaculales > Desulfohalotomaculaceae > JAJOKO01. The sequence continues at coordinate 1,007 of JAJOKO010000017.1, forward strand.
AAGTATTAGTAAAGGACTGTAAATAAGCCATAAATTTTTGAGCTTTAAAACGTTGTTTAAAAAACTCTTTATTGGCAGCTAGTTGCTGCTGCACTGAAAGCGTGTTAGGTAAGCATTGAAACCCTGCTCCTTCTTCGTCGCAAAAGATACACCCACCTTGCCCTAGAGTACCGTCACGATTAGGACAGTTTCCGGGTAAATTAACGGGTAGTTTATAAATTTTTTGCCCAAATTTTTGCTTTAAATGGGTAGAATATACCCGGTAACGGGTTATTTGTTCAGACATAGTTAGTCCTTTCGCTTTGCTTTAGGCATAAAATACAAGTCGGTGACCAGTTGAAAAATGTTTACTGACCACTGACTTACATCCCTTCCCAACGTTTTACCAAGTCATTAGGAATAGCTAGTAAATCTAATATTCGACCGGTGAACTGTAATATTGATTGCTGCATGCTATCCGGTTGTTGATAAAATGCCGGTGATGGGGGCATGATGGTTACTCCTAGCCGGGCTAATTTCAACATATTTTCTAAGTGAATAGCTGATAGCGGTGTTTCCCGGGGGATAAGCAATAATTTACGTTGTTCTTTAATAGTGACATCTGCTGCCCGCAAAATCAGGTTATCAGCATAACCGTTAGCAATGCCTGAAAGCGTTTTCATGCTGCACGGGCAGATTACCATGCCGTGGTGCAAAAAAGAACCGCTGGATAATGTTGCCGCTAAGTTATCTGCCAAATAGCTATGATTAGCCATACTGGCAAGTAAGTCATGGTTAATGCCTGTTTCCAGTTCAATAGTTTTTTTAGCCCACTGGCTGACGATCAAGTGGGTTTCGATGTCTTTATTTTTTTGTAATTGTTTTAAAAGAGATACACCATAGATCGCTCCAGTAGCACCGGTGATAGCTATTACTATTTGCTGGGGATTGTTTTTCTGCACTATTTTAATCACCTGTTTCTATTTTATTAATCATTACTGAGATATACTTATACACTATTAACTAAATCTCCTGTATCTTATTTTGAAAACGCTATAGTTAGTTTCAATAGTTTGTGATAAAATTAAGATAATTAGTATTTTTAATTTAGTTTTAAAGGTGTGACCTTTTAATGAAATTATATCAGGTGGAAGCGGTGATTTTACGGTCTAAAATTATGCGTGAAGCAGATAAAATGCTGACGGTGTTCTCGCGTGAACGTGGTAAGCAAAGATTGGTAGCATACGGGGCGGGCAAGTCATCCAGTCGCAAACGTGGTATAGTGCAACCACTGTGCCACTCGCAGTTATTGCTGAATAAAGGCAAAGTTTTAGATTCCGTCAACCAGTGCGAGCTGATTACTGTTTTTAGTCAATTGCGTTATGATTTGGATAAGTTAATGTTGTCTTTCTATCTTTGCGAGTTAATGGAGGCCATTACGGTTGAAGATGAACCTAACGAGCCGCTTTTTATATTATTATTAACTACTTTAAGGTGGTTAGACCAAGTAAGCATAGATTTGCCGGCAGCTGAAAAATTAGTCACTGGTTTTGAAATTAAAATGTTAGGGTTAACCGGTTATTTGCCGGAATTAGGTTGTTGCGTGGAATGTGGTGGCGAAATAAATGGTCGTTTAAAATTTAGTTTTAGATGTGGTGGAGTGTTGTGCGCAAATTGCTTTGATATTGATGCTAAAGCAATGCTGATCAAGCCCCAAAGTCTGAATTTAATGCGGCAAATGATTACAAGTAATCCCGGTGGTTTGCCGAAATTGCAAATGGCATCAGGTAACTTCAATGAAGCAAAAATAATTTTACGTTTATTTACCAGCTATCATTTAGAGCAACGAGCAAAATCGTTAGATTTTATGCAGGTTTTAAATACAATGGAAAAACCGGGGGTATATTAATGAACTTTCAACAACTAATATTAACACTTAGTCAGTTTTGGGCGGAACAAAAGTGTATTATTCAGCAACCCTATGACCTGGAAAAAGGGGCGGGTACTATGAACCCGGCCACTTTTTTGCGAGTTTTAGGACCGGAACCTTGGCGAGCAGCATATTTGGAACCGGCCCGGCGCCCTACTGATGGCCGGCATGGTGAAAACCCTAATCGCTTGCAACATTATTACCAGTATCAAGTAATCTTAAAACCATCACCGGATGATGTGCAGGCAGTATATTTGGCTAGTTTGCAGGCTATTGGTATTAAACCAGCAGAGCACGATATTCGTTTTGTCGAAGATAACTGGGAATCTCCGACATTAGGTGCTTGGGGTTTGGGTTGGGAAGTATGGTTGGACGGGATGGAAATAACTCAATTTACTTATTTTCAACAATGTGGTGGTCTTGATTGCCAGCCGGTAGCGGCAGAAATCACCTATGGTTTAGAACGACTAACGATGTTTATTCAAGGTGTGGACAGTGTTTTTGATATTGAATGGGCAGCAGGGATCAAGTATGGTGATCTGTATCATCAAAATGAAGTAGAACACTCGGCTTATAACTTTGAAGTAGCAGATACCGGAATGCTAAGCGAACTTTTTAACATGTTCGAATCAGAAGCGACCAGGGTGATAGCCAGCGGCTTGGTATTGCCGGCTTATGATTATGTTTTAAAATGTTCCCATACCTTTAATTTATTGGATGCCAGAGGGGCGATTAGTGTGACCGAGCGTACTGGCTACATTACCCGGGTGCGTAACTTAGCTCGCGAGTGTGCCCGTGTCTATGTAGCACAGCGTAAAAAAATGGGGCATCCGCTTCTAAAAAAATAAAAAATTAAAAATGTAGGGGCAGACCTATGTGTCTGCCTGTGAAAAGTGAAAAATGAGATAGGGTGGTTATATAGATGTCTAAAGATTTTTTGTTGGAAATTGGTACAGAAGAAATGCCGGCCCGGTTTATCAAGCCGGTTCTAAAGCAATTAAAAACATTGGCGGAGGATTTTTTTGATGAGCACCGCTTGAAATACATAGCAATAAATACTTATGCCACCCCCCGGCGCTTAGTGTTGGCTGTAAAAGAATTAGCTGGGCAACAGGATGCGCTGGTTAAAGAAGTAAAGGGTCCGGCAAAAAAAGTAGCTTTTGATGATGATGGTAATCCCACGGCGGCAGTTTTAGGTTTTGCCCGTGGTCAGGGAGTGGCGGTAGCAGATTTGACGGTGCGTTTGTTGGCTAAAGCAGAATATATGTATGCGCTGGTTAAGCAAGAGGGGCAGCCGGTAAGCAAGGTGTTGTCTACGATTATTCCCCAAATAATATCCCGGTTACATTTTCCCAAGCCAATGCGTTGGGGTTATTCAGAATATCGTTTTGGGCGACCACTGCGCTGGATATTGGCTTTATTCGGTCGGGAGGTAGTGCCGTTGGTGCTAGCGGGTTTAAATAGTGATCGCTATACTTACGGTCATCGTTTTTTGAGTACCGGGGCGGTTGAAGTTAATGAAGCAACTGCCTATTTTGAAGTGATGCGTCAGCACTATGTAATAGTAGACGGCGCAGAACGAAAACGAATTATTTGGCAGCAAGTGCAGCAATTAGCCAATGCTGCCGGTGGGCGAGTGCAAGCTGATCAAAATTTATTGGATGAAATCACCAACATTGTAGAGTATCCCACCGCCTTAATAGGTAGTTTTGCAGAGCATTATTTAAAATTACCGGCGCAGGTTATTATCACCCCGATGCGGGAGCATCAACGCTATTTTCCGGTTTTAAATGCCGCAACAGGCAAACTAGCTCCTAAATTCATTGCGGTGCGCAACGGTATTGAAAAGCACTTAAAAATAGTCACTGCCGGTAATGAAAAAGTATTATCTGCTCGTTTGGCGGATGCGGCATTTTTCTTTAAAGCAGATTTGAAAACCACTTTAATCGAAAAGTTGCCTAGTTTAAAGAAAGTAGTGTGGTTGGAGGGTCTGGGTACAGTATATGAAAAAACAGGGCGGATCACCCGGTTGGCGGAATTTCTAGCAAAAAAATTAAAGATCACCGGGCAGCAGAAAAGCACTATTCACCGGGCGGCTCAATTATGTAAAGCAGATTTGATCACTAATATGGTTTATGAGTTTCCGGAGTTACAGGGGATCATTGGTCGGGAATACGCCTTACGCAATTGTGAAACTGAAGCAGTAGCGCAGGCGATACGGGAACATTATTTGCCCCGGCATGCTGAAGATAGCTTGCCGGGTGAGCAGGCGGGGCAGTTACTGAGTTTAGCGGATAAGTTGGATAGTATTACCGGTTGTTTTGCTGCCGGCATTCAGCCTACCGGCTCTCAAGATCCTTATGCTTTGAGGCGACAGGCTTTGGGAATTGTGCGCATTATTTTAGAAACGGAGTTGTCGCTATCTTTAAAAGAAATGATTATTACTGCTTATAGAGGGTACCTAAATACAAGTGATGTTACTGGTGACAATAGCAACAGTTACAAAGAAAAAACAGGTTTGAAGTTAAATGAAGCAACGGTTTTAGTTGAAGTCACAGATTTTTTCAGACAACGTCTTAAGGGTGTTTTGATGGAACGCGGGTTGGCCTATGATACTGTGGATGCGGTATTAGCGGTTGGTTTTGATGATCTGGCGGGTACTTGGCAACGGGGGCGGGCTTTAGCAGAATTTCGTCAACAAGCAGCTTTTATCGATTTATGCACTGTTTTTAACCGGGTTAATAATTTGGCAAAAAAATCAAACAGCACTGGTGAGGTTAATCAAGATTTATTGCGAGATCAAGTAGAAAAAGATTTATATCAAGCGGATATTGCTTTTGGTAATTTAGTGACCCGGCGGCTGGAAGACGGTAATTACACAGCAGTGTTGAGCGAGATGGCTAAGTTGCTAAAGCCGATTAATGCTTTTTTTGAACAAGTATTGGTGATGGTTGAGGATGATTTGGTACGCAATAATCGTTTAGCTCTTTTAGCTAGTTTAGCCCATAAAACGAAAGCAGTGGCGGATTTTTCAAAAATAATAATTTAAATAAATAAATATTTATTGTTATTTAAGCAGGGATTTTGTTGATAACATCTAAGTAAAGAAAGAACAAGGAGCGAGGTTAAAAGTTAAGATATTAAAACCTAGAACCTTGTACTTTGAATTTCGCAGGGGGTGCTATTAATTAATAAAGGAATAAGTGAAGTTACGACATTAGTGTATGTAATATCAGATTCTATTGGTGAAACTGCCGAACGGGTAATTAAAGCAGCGGTTAGTCAATTTGATGATATTAATTTAGAAATAAAGCGAGTTCCTTATGTTAATGAACGGGGAGAGATTATTGATTTAGTAAAAAAACTGGCGGGTAGTAATTGTATTATTGCCTATACCATGGTGGTTTCTGAACTGAGTGATACTTTGGCGCAAGAGGCTAAACGTTATAATATTCCGGTGATAGATATAATCGGTCCAATATTGCATACCTTGACGGCAGTGACTGGTGGAATACCTAAACGAGAACCGGGTTTGTTGCGTCAACTGGATGAAGAGTATTTCCGGCGGGTGGAAGCGGTTGAATTTGCTGTCAAATACGATGATGGTAAGGACCCCCGCGGTATTGTTCAAGCAGATTTGGTTATTTTAGGTGTGTCCCGCACTTCCAAAACACCTTTAAGTATGTACCTGGCGCATAGACAAATTAAAACTGCTAATGTACCCTTGGTGCCGGAAGTAGCCCCGCCGTCAGAACTTTTTGAAATACCTGCTCGTAAAGTGATCGGTTTGACTATTCAGCCGGAACAATTGAACATGATCCGGCAAGAGCGATTATTGACTTTGGGTTTGACAGCCAGTGCTGATTATGCGGATATGGAACGTATTTTTGAAGAGCTGGAATATGCTAGCAGTATTATGAAGCGGGTTGGCTGTACTACGATTGATGTTACCAATAAAGCAGTGGAAGAAACGGCCAGTAAAGTGCTTGAATTTCACTTTCGTAGTAAAAGGTAAGGTAATCTAGCTATCAGCTATCAGCTATCGGCAAAAAGCATTTAAAGCTGACCGCTGAAAGCTAATTAATAGGGGGTAATATAATATGTCAACTAAATATGTATACCGGTTCAATGAAGGGCAAGCAGATATGAAAAAATTACTTGGTGGAAAAGGGGCTAACTTGGCTGAAATGACCAATATTGGTTTACCAGTACCGCCGGGATTTACCGTTACTACTGAAGCCTGCATTAACTTTTACGATGCCGGTAAACAGTTTCCGGCTGGTTTAAAAGAGCAAGTAGCAGAAAAAATAAGCTTATTGGAAGAAACCACCGGCAAAAAACTAGGCGATGCCCAAAACCCACTATTACTTTCAGTGCGCTCTGGGGCAGTGGTATCTATGCCGGGCATGATGGATACAGTGCTGAACTTAGGCTTGAATGATGATACAATCAAGGGTTTGATTGCTTCTACCGGCAACCCGCGGTTTGCTTATGATTGTTACCGCCGTTTTTTGCAAATGTTTGCCGGTGTAGTTAAAGATATTGAAAATTACAAATTTGAGTTAGTGCTGGAAAAGCAAAAAACAGCGAAAAATGTACAGGATGATCACCAATTAACGGCAGAAGATTGGCAGGTGGTTGTGGAGCAATTTAAAAATATAATTGCTAAAGAAACCGGCCAGCCGTTTCCGCAAGATCCTAGGGAGCAGTTATCTCAAGCAATGGATGCGGTTTTTAATTCTTGGAATAATCAGCGGGCGATTGTTTATCGTAAAGTACATAAAATCCCTGATGATTTAGGTACCGCCATTAATGTGCAAGCGATGGTATTTGGCAACATGGGTGACGATTGTGCTACCGGGGTTGCTTTTACCCGTGATCCTTCTACTGGGGAAAAAAAATTATATGGGGAGTACCTAGTTAATGCTCAAGGTGAAGATGTAGTGGCTGGCACTCGCACTCCGCAACCAATTGCGAAATTGGCGCAGAACATGCCAGAATTACACCGGCAATTTGCAGAAATTTGTGTTTTGCTGGAGAAACATTATCGCGATATTCAGGATGTGGAGTTTACAATTGAGCGTGGGAAGTTATGGATGTTACAAACCAGAAATGGCAAACGGACTGTTCAGGCAGCCATAAAAATAGCGTTAGATATGTGGAAAGAAGAGTTAATTTCTAAGGAAGAAGCAATTACTAGGATTGAACCGGGGCAGTTAGATCATTTATTGCACCGGCGCATTGACCCTGATGTTTCGCTGGAAGTGATTGCTAAAGGATTACCGGCTTCGCCGGGTTCTGGTTATGGAGAAGTAGTTTTTGAGGCTGATTTGGCTGAAAAAATAGCGGCAGCAGACCGGAAAGTGATCTTAGTAAGAATGGAAACCACACCGGATGATATCCACGGCATGGTGGCAGCCCAAGGAATATTAACTTCCCGGGGCGGCATGACCAGTCATGCTGCAGTAGTGGCCCGTGGTATGGGTACGCCGTGCGTGTGTGGTTGTGAAGAAATTAAAATAGATTACGAAAATAAGTTATTTAAAGCAGGGACGCAAACAGTTAGAGCAGGAGATGTTATTTCCATAGATGGTGGTACCGGTCAAGTTATTTTAGGTGAAGTGCCGATGATTGACCCGGAAATGTCAGCTGAATTTTTGGAATTACTGGTATTAACTGATCAGATTCGTACTATGGAAGTGCGTGCTAATGCTGATACGCCGGAAGATGCTACAAAATCCCGGGAGTTTGGTGCCCAGGGAATTGGTTTGACCCGTACTGAACATATGTTTATGGCCCCGGAACGATTACCGGTAGTACAAAGAATGATTTTGGCAGAATCGATAGCAGAAAGAAAAGCGGCTTTAAATCAATTATTACCGATGCAGCAAAATGATTTTTACGGGATATTAAAAGCAATGCAAGGATTACCGGTATGTATCCGGTTATTAGACCCGCCTTTGCATGAATTCTTACCCAGTGTTGAAGACTTGCTAGTAGAAATAACTACCCTTAAATTGACTGGTGGTAATGCTGCTGAAATACAGGATAAAGAAGGGTTACTACGTAAAGCCCGGGCGTTATCGGAATATAATCCGATGCTCGGTCATCGTGGTTGCCGTTTAGGTGTTTCTTACCCGGAAATTTATGCCATGCAGACCAAAGCAATTTTTCAGGCTACAGCGCAGTTGGTGCAAGAAGGTTATAATATTATTCCGGAAGTGGAAATACCGCTAGTGATAGATGCGCAAGAGTTGGCTTTGCTTAAAAAGCAGGTAATTCAAGTAGCTGAACAAGTAAAACAGCAAACGGGAACAGACTTTCATTACACTGTAGGTACGATGATTGAAATGCCCCGGGCTGCTTTATTAGCAGGTGAGATTGCTGAACAAGCAGAATTTTTCTCGTTTGGCACTAACGATTTGACTCAAACCACCTTTGGCTTTTCACGAGATGATGCCGAAGGAAAGTTTTTACACCATTACTTGGAGAAAAAGATATTAACTGATAATCCGTTTATGGTCCTTGACCGCAGCGGTGTAGGTAAACTGATGCAAATGGCAGTAGAACAAGGACGTCAAGTACGACCGGATTTGTTAATTGGCATTTGTGGTGAACACGGTGGTGAACCAAGTTCGATAGAATTTTGTCAGTTGCTGGGTTTGGATTATGTTAGTTGCTCGCCGTACCGGGTGCCTATTGCTCGTTTAGCTGCGGCGCAGGCTAAATTGAAAACAGAGCATAAACATTTGGCTGATTCTAGAACAGCATGAAAAAATAAAAAATCATAGTGATTAAAATTGATGAATATAGTATAACATTACGCTGTTTAATACACGGTTACCAGTTTCCGGTTGACGGTTAAACCACAAGGATTGTTTTCTCGGCTTGATAATTGGTAACTGTCAACCGGTAACCGTCAACCGCTTTTAAAAGGAGTTTGATTGATGTTAATTATTGCTTTAAACGGTAGCCCGAATAAAGATGGTAATACTGCTTTTTTGCTAAACGAAGCGTTGGAAACGATTAATTCAACTAGTATTAAAACGAAATTTTTGCAAATATCCGAAGTACTACCAGAGGCTAAGCATCCTTTTTGTACTTGCTGTTCTACACCGTGTAGTGGAATTTGCTATAAAGGTACTTTGTTAGAATCAATGTATCATGATTTACGCCAGGCGGATGGTGTTATTTTAGGTAGCCCGGTATATTTTGGCACGGTATCTGCGCAGATGAAGTCTTTTTGGGATAAAACCCGGGCGGTACGTAAAGATAAAGTGTTAATTGATGTGGTAGGTGCGGCTATTACTACCGGTGCTTCACGCTTTGGAGGACAAGAAACGACCGCCCGGGCATTACACGATATTATGCTCATTCACGGCATGACGGTAGTGGGTGATGGTTTTTATGATGATGATGCCGGTCACCAAGCTGCTTGTGCTCAAAAACCAACCAGTGAAGATGAAATAGGCATAAAGCGTACGCGAATTTTGGCAAAAAGAATAGCGGTAGTGGCTAAAGCTACTGCTGATTTAAGAAACGCAAGAAGTTAAAAGTGAAAAGCATTCAGCACTCAGCGTTCAGCTAAAAAACAAGTGCGAAAACTTTTTTTGGTTTTTAATGTTTTAGCTGAACGCTGAATGCTGAACGCTGATAGCTAAAGAGAGGCGAGGTTTATGGAGAGCCGTTGTTTTACAGAAGAAATGGAAGAGTGCTGCTTATCACCATTTGCTACTCTTAGCATTGCTAGCCGGGGTAGAGTTAAACCAGAATCTTTATGTCCGGTACGCACTGTTTTTCAACGGGATCGAGATCGTATTATCCATTCTAAAAGTTTTCGGCGCCTAAAACACAAAACGCAAGTATTTATTATTCCAGAAGGGGATCACTACCGCACCAGATTGACGCATACTTTAGAAGTAGCTCAAATTGCTCGCACCATCTCACGGGCATTGAGGTTAAACGAAGACCTGACTGAAGCGATTGCCTTGGGGCATGACTTGGGACACACCCCTTTTGGGCATGCTGGAGAAATGGCCTTGAATGAAATTTATAGTGCCGGATTCAAACATAATGAGCAAAGTCTGCGAGTGGTAGATCAACTGGAAAGAACGGTAGGATTAAATCTTACTTGGGAAGTGCGGGATGGCATTCTCAATCATACTGGTGCGCAAGTGCCGGCTACCATGGAAGGGCAAGTAGTGAAGTTGGCTGACCGGATAGCTTACATTAATCATGATATTGATGATGGCGTTAGGGGTGGGATCCTAACTCTTCAACAGCTTCCCCAGCATTGCTTGGCGGTGTTGGGTGATAAGCATAGCCAAAGAATAAACAATATGGTGCTGGATATAATAAAAAACAGCACTGGCATTGATAAGATCACCATGAGTGCTCAAATTAAACAAGCAATGGATGATTTGCGCCAGTTTATGTTTGAGCATGTTTATATCGGTTCAAAGGCTAAAAAAGAAGAAGCTAAAGCACAATTAGTAGTGCGGCAATTATATCAATATTTTTTAGCGCACCCACCCCTTCATTTACCGCCGGAATTCAACCAAAAAGAAAAGCTGGCGCAACTGGAACGAGCAGTAGTTGATTATATTGCCGGCATGACTGATCGTTATGCTATTCGTGCCTATCAAAGCTTGTTTTTACCCAGCCCTTGGATTGATCGCAAAGAAATGTTTAATATCTGATTGGTTGCGGAAATAATAGTAAGTAGCTATTTTTTATAAAAATATTAAATTTTAGGCAGGAAAACATCAAATCAATGAAGAATAATAATTCTATAATTAACTTTAGAAACTTAGATCACTTAGTGAAACCAAGGTCTATTTTTTAATTATTAATACTTGTAGCAGGAATCAGGTTAATTTTAGCGAATTTACTTGAGTAGTTAATTTAATATGGAGTGGTGTTAATTGTGGGGCGTATTCCTGATGAAATAGTGGCAGAAATTCTGCAAAAAACTGATATTGTTCAGGTGGTTTCTGAATATGTTAATTTAAAAAAGAGCGGTAAATATTATTTTGGCCTGTGCCCTTTTCACCAAGAAGATACACCCTCGTTTTCAGTTACTCCGGATAAACAAATATTTTATTGCTTTGGTTGTAGTGCCGGTGGTAATGTATTTAAGTTTTTAATGTTAAAAGAAGGGTTAGCTTTCCCCGAAGCTGTTTATGCTGTTGCTCAAAAAGTAGCAGTACATATTCCGGAAAATTACCCGGTTGATGAGCATTATTTGCGAAAGCAAAAAAAAAAGCAGCAAGTTTATAGCGTTATTGAGCAGGCGGCAGCCTTTTTTAACCAGTGTTTAGTGAGTTCTCAAGGTCAAGAGGCTCGAAAATACTTACAAAATCGGGGTATTACCAGAGCCGTTATGGAAGACTTTAAAATTGGTTATGCACCTGCCGGTTGGGATAAGCTAATCAAACAATTATCCACTACTTGCGGGATAAATGAACTGGAACAGGTCGGATTGGTGATTAAAAACCAGCAAGGGACTAACTATTATGACCGGTTTAGAAACCGGATCATGTTGCCTATCTTTGATATTAGCGGTAAAGTAGTTGGTTTTGGTGGTCGGTCATTGGATGACAGTCATCCAAAATATTTAAACACACCGGAAACGCCTTATTTTAACAAGCGTTATTTGCTTTATGGGCTGCATTTATCGCGCGCAGCTATTCGTGAGCAAGGTTTTGCGATAGTATTAGAAGGATATATGGATGTTATTGCTTGCCGTCAATTTGGTGTCGAAAATGTGGTAGCTTCATTAGGTACTGCTTTGACTAAAGAACAAGTGCAGTTATTAATGAGATATACTGATGAGATTATCATTGCTTATGATGCTGATACTGCTGGAATTCAAGCGACTATCAGAGGTTTAGATGTAATCCAACAGTTGGGTTGCCGGGTGAAAGTACTACGTATTCCAGATGGTTTGGATCCTGATGATTATATGCGTACTAAGGGCTCGGAAGAATGGAAAAAACTAATAAAACAGACCCGGAGTTTAGTGGAATTTAAGTTGGAAGTGTTGAGTAAGGAAGTAACGCCTACATCAGTGGCAGAAAAAATTGCTATAATTGAACAGGTATTACCGAATTTAGCGGCTATTAAAAGTGCTATTGAACGGGAAGAAAGCATTAAAAAAGTAGCAACTACTGTGAATACTAGCTGGGAAGTAGTGCTTAGTGAGCTAAAAAAATGGCACCACGGAAATGCGGGTAAAGTTACCAGTAGTATTACTAATATTAGTAATATTAGTAATACTAGTAATACCGCTAATATAAAATCACTCAAGTTTCAGCACGATCAAAAACACCGCAATCAGGCAGAATATTTGCTAATGGGTTTGATTTTGGGAGATTACGAACTTTTTTCTTTAGCCCAAAAAGAATTGACGATGGAACAATTTCAAAATAAAGAATTAGGAATGATCTTTAAATTATTGGTAGAAACTAATTGTAAATTTAAGCAAAAACCAGCCCAAATAATGCAATATTTAGAGGAAAATGCTCAACAGTTATTAGGTCGCTTAATAAGTGAAACAATATCTGGGCAAGAACAATCTGAAAAAGCGAAAATATTAGCTGATTGCATCAAAGTGATGCAAGAATCAACCGGTAAAAAGAGACGAGCACAGTTATTGCAACAGTTAAAAGAAGCAGAACAACGAGGCGAAAAACAGCAAGTCAATGATTTATTGCAAGAATTGCAACAACTTTTTTGCCCTAGAGAGGGGGAACGACATGCAGGAAGAAATAAAGCGGGATTATTTTAAAGAATTAATAGAAAAAGGCAAAAAATGTGGTACCCTTACTTATAAAGAAATAATGGATATATTACAGGAAGAAGATTTAACTCCGGAGCAGATTGAAGATATTTATGAAAATTTAGCCCGTAAAGGGGTAGAAATTATTCAGGAAGGTACTGTTTATAATCGAATACAGCCAAGCGGTATTTTAAATAAGCCTGAAAATAGCGTGAAGGATTCATACGAACTCAAAGCTACCAATGTAGATTTAAGTATTCCGGAGGGTGTAGGGATAGATGACCCGGTACGGATGTATTTAAAGGAAATTGGACGGGTGCCGTTATTAAATTCGCGTGAAGAAGTGAAGTTGGCGCAGGCGATGGAGCAAGGAGATGAAGAGGCTAAAAGAAGATTAGCGGAAGCAAATTTACGATTAGTAGTCAGTATAGCCAAGCGTTATGTGGGGCGCGGCATGTTATTTTTAGATTTAATTCAAGAAGGTAATTTAGGAATAATTAAAGCGGTAGAAAAATTTGATTATCATAAAGGGTATAAGTTTAGTACTTATGCTACTTGGTGGATTAGGCAGGCAATTACCAGGGCGATAGCTGATCAAGCGCGTACTATTCGTATTCCGGTACACATGGTAGAAACTATTAATAAGTTGATTAGGGTCTCGCGCCAATTGTTACAAGAACTGGGTCGCGAACCAAATCCTGATGAAATAGCTTTGGAAATGAATATTCCAGTGGAAAAAGTGCGAGAAATTATGAAAATTGCTCAAGAACCAGTTTCTTTGGAAACGCCTATTGGCGAAGAAGAAGATTCACATTTAGGTGATTTTATTGAAGATCAAGAAGCTAAAGCACCGCCAGAAGAAGCATCATATATGCTTTTAAGAGAGCAGTTAAATGAAGTGTTGCATACATTAACTGATCGGGAGCAAAAAGTATTAAGGTTGCGTTTTGGTTTGGATGACGGGCGGGCGCGTACTTTGGAAGAAGTGGGACGTAAGTTTGGCGTTACCCGGGAACGCATTCGTCAAATCGAAGCTAAAACTTTGCGTAAATTACGTCATCCTAGTCGCAGCAAAAAATTAAAAGATTATTTAGATTAATTATAAAAAAACCCCTTGACCTGATGTTGTTAGTTTAGTATAATGTAGCTTGTCGGTAGTGAGGGGCCCATAGCTCAACGGTTAGAGCACCCGGCTCATAACCGGTAGGTTCTAGGTTCAAATCCTAGTGGGCCCACCATAGTAGTCATCAGAAGTCGGAAGTCAGACGTCAGATTACCAACGACTGTTACAAGGCCCCTTGGTCAAGTGGTTTAAGACACCGCCCTTTCACGGCGGTAACACGGGTTCGAATCCCGTAGGGGTCACCACATAAGGGCGATTAGCTCAGCTGGGAGAGCGCCTGCCTTACAAGCAGGATGTCGGCGGTTCGAGCCCGTCATCGCCCACCAATCATTGAAGTGCGAGGAAATGGCTATAGTTATTTGAGTAGGATAGAGGGATGAGTAAATGATAGAGGGTATTCAGTTCGTTACGAATGCAGCAGGTGAGAAAACCGCTGTCTTGATTGATTTGAAACAATATGGCGAACTTTGGGAGGATTTCTATGATGTTCTCATCGCCCGCCAACGGACAGATGAACCACGCGAGTCTTTGGAATCGGTTCGGGAAATACTGAAGCGGCAGAGGGGACTGAATGCCTGAGTATACCATCAAGTTTGCTCAATCAGCTCGAAAAGAATTGGAACGCCTTAGTACTAATCTCGCCAACCGGGTGTTTCCAAAAATAGAGAGTTTAGCTCGGAATCCCCGCTCACCCGGCTGTCGCAAGCTCCAAGGTTTCGAGAACCTTTGGCGTATTCGCATTGGAGATTATCGTGTGATCTACCAAGTACTTGATGGAGAGATGGTGGTTGACATTATAGCTGTACGCCATAGAAGTCAGGCTTACAGGTTCAGATAGTCGGCGGTTCGAGCCCGTCATGATCTTTATAAGCAGTTGGCAACTAGTAATTAGCCAACTGTTTATTTTTTATTTTATTTTTGTTAAAGGTAAAACTGTAATCATTGGAGAATACTACAGACTATGCGGAATCAACCGGTACTAACGAAACGTTTGTTGGCCTTGGTCGATTATATAGAATCTGGACAAATAATAGCTGATATTGGTACCGACCATGCTTATCTACCAATATTTTTGGTGCATTCAGGTCGGTGCCCGCTGGTAATAGCTAGTGATGTCAAAAGCTCTCCAATAGAAGTAGCGCGGAAAAACATCAATAAAAGTGGTTTAGGTGCAAAAATAGAGTTACGCTTGGGATGCGGTCTGCAAGTATTGCGACCGGCTGAAGTGCAAGTGGCAATAATTGCTGGTATGGGTGGCAATACTATCAAGCAAATACTGAAACAGACACCGGAGGTACTGGTTACCTTAAAACGGTTAGTGTTACAACCGATGAATGATCAAGCACATTTACGATATTGGTTAATTACTAACGGTTGGTGTTTAGTAGATGAAACTTTGGTATCTGAAGACGAACATCTTTATAATGTTATAGTTGCTCAACCAGGAAGGGAACCGGTTTATGATAGTTTAATTTTAGAAATTGGACCTAAATTAATCAAAAAAAAACACCGGTTATTGCCTGAGTTATTAACAAAGTTAAAACATAAATATCAACTGGTGCTAGCAGGAGTATCTAAAAGTAATAAACCAGCAGCCAAAATTAAACTCGAACAAGTAAAAAAGCATTTACGCCAATTAGAGGAGTTGATCCAGCAGTGCCGGTAAAAAATGGGCAGTTATTTCAGATTATAGAACAATTGTCCCCACTGTATATGGCGGAAGATTGGGATAATGTAGGTTTGCAAATAGGTGCTTTTGCTAGTGAAACAGAACGAGTACTTTTAACTTTGGATGTGGATGAAAATGTAGTGCAAGAGGCAGTAGAAAATAATGTTAATTTAATTGTTGCGCATCATCCTCTTTGGCTGAAAGGGATCAAAAACATTAATATTGATACTCCGCAGGGTCGGTTAATTTCCAGATTAATCAAAAATGATATTACCGTTTATGCGGCGCATACTAATTTGGATAGTGCTGATGGTGGGGTTAATACTGCGCTGGCACAAAAGTTAGCATTGCAAGATGTTGCAGTTTTGTGTACCAGTAGTTATCAAAAACATGTAAAAGAAACAGCTTATGGTTTGGGTCGGATCGGTACACTGCCGCAACCACTACCGCTGGAACAATTTATCAATTTTATTAAAGAAAAATTAGATTTAAAAATAGTAAAAGCTGGTGGTAGTTTTAACAAAGAAGTCAAAATAATAGCGGTATGTGGTGGTTCTGGTAGCGAATTATGGTTGGAAGCGGCAAAAAAGGGTGCAGATGTATATGTTACAGGAGATGTAAAGTATCATGTTGCTCAAAACATGCTTGCCGGTGGTCTGGCTTTTGTGGATGTTGGGCATTTTGCTAGTGAGTTTCCGGTAATCCAAACTATCTACGAATATCTTAGTAGTGTATGTAGGGAGAAAAATATGCAAGTAGAAATCATGATTTCTAAATCAAATAAAGATCCCTTTAGTTATTTTTGAAAATGAAGCTATATAGCTTCATTTTTTATTTTTGTGATAACTTAATTTAAGAAAAAACTAGATGAGGTGGTATTATGATGAACAATTTAAAAATCTTATGGTCCATTCAAGAGTTGCAATTGCAGCAAACTGAAATTAGGCATTTATTAAATGAAAATGATATTACTAGGGATTTGGATAAAATCAAGCAACAAATTGAAGCTAATCAAGTGGAATACAAAGCATCTAAAGTAGAATACCAAGATTTCAAAAATGAAATAGAAAAAACAGAAAATATTATTGTAGAATTAAAAAAACAAATTAAAGAATTAGATGGTAAATTATTTGATGGCACGGTGACTAATAAAAAAGAAATTGCTGGTTTGGAGCAACGATTGGTAAATTTGAAAGAAAAAGTAGTTAAAGTAGAGGACCAACAATTAGATTTAATGGAAAAACGAGTAGTATTTAAAGAACGTTTACTGGAAACTGCCAATACTTTAAAAAAACAAAAAGAAAAATTTTACCAGTTGCGTGAGCAGTATTATGCTTACAAAGAAAAAGTAAACCAGCAATTGCAAAAAATCAACCAAAACAAAGAACAGTTGTGTCAAAAAATAGACTTAAAAATATTGAAAGTATTTTCTGAAATGCAAAAACAGTTTACAAAACCGGTAGCAAAAATAGAAGAGGGGATTTGCTGTAACCGTCAAGTACTTTTGAACAAATTTCAACAAATAACTTTTAACACCTAC
>JAJOKO010000107.1 GCA_021129825.1 Desulfotomaculum sp.
GGATTAATATGTAAATTTTAAATGTACTAAATGGTACCCTTTTCGAACACGCACTAAACATACAAAAAAATTTTGCTATTCTTTAAAATAAATGATAACATTAAAAAGGCGAGTATTTTTGGTGGTGATTTTCAGAGTGTGTTTTTTGTTTTAGTGTTAACTAAGTGAATATTCAAAAAATCCCTTTGCAATTATTTGCAATAAATGATAATATCGATAGTAAAGGGGGGTGGAAAGATGTATATGATATCTATTGATGCTGAAAAGTGTGAAGGTTGTAACGAATGTATTGATGGTTGTCCGGTGAATATTTTAGAAATGACAGACGGTAAAGCTGTAGTGATAGACGGTAGTGAATCAGACTGTATGGGCTGTGAGACCTGTGTAGTAGTTTGTCCGACTGCTGCTCCAGTAATTGAAGAGATGTAACGTTTTTTATATTAGTCAGAGGGCGTGTTCGAAAAGGAAGTTTGTGGTAACCCCCCTTGATGGGGGAGGGTAGGGTGGGGGTGTGTTTTAAGGTTAATTGGATACTATGTAAATTTTAAATGTGCGAAATCGTACCCTTTTCGAACACGCACTTATTAATTGAGTGTCAGGTTGTTTCTGAGTGTGCTTGCTATTGCTAAAATTTATTTTGAGGAGGTGTGTCCGTGACGTTTTTTATTCTGCAAGTGTTACCTTATATAGCGGTAATGATTTTTATAGTGGGTATGGTATGGCGTTTGTGCAGGTGGTTAAAAACCAGAAATGTACATAACGTAGTGTTGACGCCGACACCGAAAACATCCTGCGGGGTAGCGGTGAGATATGTTAAAGAAATATTTTTATTTCGTAGTTTGTTTAACGGGGACAAAAGTTTATGGGCCGGGGCGTGGATTATGCACGTTACGTTGGCCGGTATCATCGGTGGGCATATTGTAGGCTTTGCTTTTTTAGGACAACAGTTTATCTATATGGGAGTCAGTGCAGATACGAGCGTGTTTTTGTCTAAACTTTTGGGTACTACTTTTGGCGTGATTTTGGCGGTGGCCCTTTTGTATTTATTGTATCGCCGCTTGAGCATTAATGAAGCTAAATTAACATCTTATTTTGCTGATTATATGCATTTGATATTATTGTTAGGAATTGTTTCCGCTGGGAATTTTATGCGCTTGGTTCCGGGGTATAGTGTTGGTTTTGAAGTGCCTAAGATTTATATGATCCAATTGGCAACTTTTCAGCCGGTAACTATAGACCCGTTGATGAATACTGCTTTTATTATTCACTTGTTATTGGTGCAAATATTATTGATTATATTTCCGTTTAGTAAGTTAGTGCATTTAGTCGGTATTTTTGTTAATCGCTTGACGGTGGACCGTTCGTATGTGGAACCTGCTCCGGGGATGCCTGTTGCAAACGCTGGGGTGAGTGTGGGTAATGCTGCATCTTCCGGCAAAAAAACTACTTAAAGAGGATGTTCGAAAAGGAGGCCTTCTTTTCGAACACGCACTTAGAAGGGAGTGTAGCAAATGTCAGTTAATAAATATACTGCTCCGGCGATGGCTAAAGAAAAAGAAATGCGAGCACTATCTATTATTCCTGTTTCTGATGAAAATAAAGTCAAAGAAGCATTAAAGCATTTAAAGCATTTAGTGCGAAAATTCCGCCCATTAATGTTAGCGATGGAATCTTGTACTAAGTGCGGTCACTGTGCTGAAAACTGTCACACTTATTTAGGTACGCGTGATTCGAATAATATTCCCACTAACCGGGCAGATTTATTTCGTAAGGCTTGGAAGGCTACGCATACTTTGGAAGGAAGAGTATTTGGTAAGTTGGTAGGTGCAGAACCATTAACGTTAGATACTATTAATAAGATGTATGCTTATTTCTACCAGTGCAATGAGTGCCGGCGGTGTGCGTTGGTTTGTCCGTTTGGTATTGATACTTGTGAAGTTACTTTTGCCGGTCGTCAATTACTACATTGGTTAGGAATGGTGCCGAGTTTACATGCCTCTGTTGGTGAGGCTATGTACCGCACCGGCAATCACACCGGGTTACCTAAACCGGGATTGGTGGATACCTGTGAATTTTTAGAAGAAGAAATTTTAGAAGAATCCGGCGTGGATATTAAAATTCCGATTGACAAACCGGATTCAGATGTGTTATATATTCCATCATCAGCTGATTTTTTGCTTAATCCGGAAACGATGATGGGGGCAGCTAGATTCTTTCATTATTTAGGGATTAACTGGACGATGAGTAGTGCTATTGCTGAAGCGGGTAACTTTGGCTTGTTGTTTGACCAGCGTTATACTTTGCGTTTTAATACTATGCGCTTGTTGGACGAGGTTATTAAACTTAATATCAAAAAAGTAGTTTGGGGTGAATGTGGTCATGGTTGGCGAGCGGGTAAAATGTATGTACCTAGTATGACGGATCGTCCGGTACCGGTGCCAATTGTACACTTGCATGACGAAACTGCGCACTATATCCGAACCGGTCAGTTGAAACTACATCCAGAAGTAAATAATAAGCCAATTACGTTACATGACCCTTGTAATTTTAGCCGGGCATGTAATTTAGGTGCTAAATTACGGGAAGTATTAAATCCCTGTGTAACTGATTTTAGAGAGATGACCCCAAATCACGAGCGCAACTTTTGTTGTGGCGGGGGTTCAGCGATTCTTTTTGATGACCCGGGTATGTATGATTTGCGGATTAAATTTTCGGCTAAAAAGGCTGAACAAATACGGGCTACCGGCATCGGTGAAAATGGTGACGGTTATTTAGTAGCCCCTTGTTCTATTTGTAAAGCGCAATTTTACCCGATATTAGAGGAGCATGATTTGGGTGTACAAGTAAAAGGGTTGATTGATTTAGTGGGGAATGCTTTGTATCCACCAATAAATATTTAAAAAAAGACTAGCATATTTAGTTGAAATATATTAGAATATAGAAGTATATTTATATCTGCTGTTTTGTAATGTGATGCTTACCAAGTATTGGATCACAACAAAATAATAAAAAATTATGGAGGTGTTTTGCTGAATGCCACACATTGAGGTAGATGGACAGCAAATCGAAGTGGATGAAGATGGTTTTTTGATCACGATTGACAACTGGAACGAAGGAGTAGCGCATTATTTCATGAAAGAAGAAGGAATTGAGGAACTGACCGAAGAACACTGGAAATTAATCAATTATTTACGGGATTATTTCTTCCAGTTTGGGATTGCACCGATGATTCGTAAGCTTTGCAAAGAATCAGGTTTTAACCTCAAAAAAGTTTACCAATTATTTCCTTCTGGTCCTGCTAAAGGTGCGTGTAAGTTGGCTGGTTTGCCTAAGCCGACCGGTTGCGTGTAATTCTAATTAAATTAATCATTATAAAAGTTCACCCTTGCCTTAATTTGGTGAGGGTGAACTTTTATAATTAGCTATCAGCATTCAGCTTTCAGCTATCAGCTAAAGATTTAAAAAACTTTAGCTGATAGCTGAAAGCCGAACGCTGAATGGGGACGGTAAAAATGAATAAACTAAAAAAAATACCAAGATTAATAATTGCAGCACCTAAAGGGCGTTCTGGAAAAACAACGATCACAGTGGGCTTAATAGCTACCCTTATTTCTCGGGATATAAAGGTGCAACCTTTTAAAAAAGGGCCTGATTTTATTGATCCCGGTTGGTTAACGACGGTGGCTGGCAGAACGTGTCGTAATTTAGATAGTTTTTTAATGGACAAAAAAACAATTAGAGGATCATTTGTGACGCATAGCCAAGGGGTTGATATTAGCATTATCGAAGGGGCTATGGGGTTGTATGATGGCGTGGATATTGAAGGTAGTGGTAGCACCGCCGAAATTGCTAAAACCTTGCAGGCACCGGTGATATTGGTAGTGGATTGCACTAGAATGACCCGTAGTGTGGCGGCAATGGTGCAGGGTTTTCAAAATTTTGATCCGGATATTAATGTTGCCGGGGTAATATTAAATAATGTAGCTCGTAGTCGTCACGAAAACATGTTGAGAATGTCTATAGAACGCTACTGTGGCTTGCCTGTTTTGGGAGCAATGCCCAAAAACAAGCAATACAATATACCAGATCGTCACTTAGGGTTAATTCCGGTCGGAGAAGATATGTTGTTAAAACAGGCGGTGGAACGAGCGGCGGAGTCTGCCCATAATTATCTTGATTTAGATAAAATATTAGCGATAGCAGCGGCAGCACCTGATTTAGCCGGGGGTACAAAAGTACCAGTAGCGTTGCCGACTATCAAACAAGGAGCCCTTGCAAATTATACTTCTAAACGACCTTTAGTGGGGGTGCTGTTAGACCGGGCATTCACTTTTTACTATCCGGAAAACTTAGAAACTTTATCCAGCGCTGGGGCAGAATTACTGGGGATTGATGCTATTAATGATCCGGCATTGCCGCAGTTAGATGCTTTATTTATTGGTGGTGGTTTTCCAGAAGTAGCAGCGGCTGATTTGGAAAAAAATAAATCTTTGCGAGTGGATATTAAAAATAAGATTGAACAAGGGTTGCCGGTGTATGCTGAATGTGGTGGTTTGATGTACTTAGGGCGAACTATTAGCTGGCAAAAGGATCAACATCAAATGGTAGGTGCGTTGCCTTTTGATGTTGAAATGGTTGCCAGACCTCAAGGGCATGGCTATATGGAAGTAGAAGTAGACGGCAAAAATCCGTTTTTCCCGGTGGGGATGACCATTAAAGGGCATGAATTTCATCATTCTAAAGTGATTAATATTGACCGGCATAAAGCAAGTTTTGTCTATAAGGTTAAACGTGGTTGGGGCATAGATGGTCAGCGAGACGGTTTAGTATATAAAAATGTATTGGCATCATACAATCATGTGCATGCTTTAGCGATACCTTGTTGGGCAGTAAATCTAGTAGAGCGAGCTAAAGAATATAAAATAAGCGGTATTAGAGATTAAAAAAAAGGGGTAGGTTATTTATGGGAAATAATAACAACGATAAAACCGACCAAAGTATTTTGGAATTATTAGAACAAAATTGCCGACTTACTTCAGGCGAAATAGCAGCCCTTTTAGATTTAGAAGAGATGATAATCCAACAACGCATTGTGGCAATGGAACAAAAAGGAATCATATGTACATATCAAGCAATGGTGAATTGGGAAAAAACTGCTACCGAAAAAGTGAATGCTTTAATTGAAGTTAAAATCACCCCGCAGCGTGAAGTAGGTTTTGATGCGGTGGCAGAGCGGATTTATCGTTTTCCGGAGGTGCATAGTGTGTTGTTAATGTCCGGTGATTATGATTTGGCGGTATTCTTAGAAGGCAAAAATATGAAGGATGTGGCTCAATTTGTATCCAGTAAACTGGCTACTATGGAACATGTCTTGAGTACCGCTACTCATTTTGTGCTCAAGACCTACAAAAAACATGGCTGCATCATGGAAGACGGGGAAACTGATCGCCGGTTGGTGATCACCCCATGAGTGATTGGCATAATTATCTAAACGATACTGTCAAAAACATTCCGCCATCAGGCATCAGGCGCTTTTTTAGCTTGGCAGCAGAAATGGAAGGAGTTATTTCTTTAGGGGTAGGTGAACCGGATTTTGTAACGCCTTGGCATATCCGTGAGGCGTGCGTTTATTCACTGGAAAAAGGACATACTACCTATACAGCTAATCAAGGTTTGCTGGCTTTGCGGAAGGCTGTCGGGAAGCATTTAAGCCAAACATACCAAGTTGATTATAATCCCCAAGATCAGTTGTTGATTACAGTAGGAGTAAGTGAAGGGCTGGATTTAGCGTTGAGGGTGATAGTGCAACCGGGCGATGAAGTTTTGATACCGGAGCCTTGTTATGTATCCTACGTTCCGGGCGTCATTTTGGCTGGCGGGGTGCCTGTAAGCATCTCTGCTAAACCGGAAGATCATTTTGAAGTGACCGCTGCCATGATCGAACAGGCGGTTACGCCACGCACCAAAGCATTGTTATTGAGTTATCCCAATAATCCTACCGGAGCGGTATTGAGCAAGCAGCAATTATCAGCAATAGCGGCAGTAGTTAAGCGACATGATTTAATAGTAATTTCAGATGAAATTTATGATCATTTGACTTACCGGGGGAAGCATACTTGCTTTGCTTCTTTGCCAGGGATGCAAGAACGGACGATACTTTTAAATGGATTTTCTAAAGCTTATGCCATGACTGGTTGGCGAGTAGGTTATGCAGCCTCTAATGCTGAATTTATTGAAGCGATGAATAAAATACATCAATATACGATGTTGTGTGCTCCGGTTACTGCCCAAATGGCAGCTATTGAGGCCTTGAAAAGCGGCCGGCAAGAGATGCTTAAAATGATTGAGCAATATGATCGCCGCCGGCGCATGGTGGTAAGGGCTTTTAATGAAATAGGTTTACCTTGTTTTGAACCGGGTGGTGCTTTTTATGTGTTTCCGGATATTAGACCAACTGGTTTATCTTCGGTAGCATTTGCAGAAGAATTGATTAAAGAAACTAAGGTAGCAGTTGTTCCCGGTAATGCTTTTGGTAGTTCGGGCGAAGGGTTTGTGCGTTGTTCTTATGCGGCTTCACTGGCATCTTTAACAGAAGCGATGAAGAGGATAGCTGATTTCACCGCCCGCAAAATTAAGAGGTTATAACTGCTTTATATACTTACCTAGCTGCACTTGAATTTTCAGCCAATTAATACTTGACAACCTATTATATCAATGATAAACTTTGAAACACGAAGGTTTTTAGCTTGAAAAGTCTAAAAATAATTAAAATTTGCCAGACTTGCTTTGTTTTGTGAATATAAATACATTATAAGATCAAAGGAGCATAGTTGGTTGTTTTTGGCACTCAAGTAAATTTATAGTGTTTATTAAAAAAACGGAGGTGAGCTTTATGTCGGAATCTAAGACTCCACTCTTAGATGATTTGGAAAAAGGACAGTGGCCTAGTTTTGTGACCGAAATTAAGAAAATGGCGGAAACAAAGCCAATGGCTCAAGATTTGCTTAGCTTGCTGGAACTTTCTTATAAAGATAAGAGAGGGTATTGGAAACACGGTGGTTTAGTAGGGATTATGGGTTATGGTGGCGGCGTTATTGGTCGTTATACTGAGAAACCAGAAGAATTTCCAGGCGTTAGAGAATTCCACACCATGCGCTTAAACCAGCCTAGTGGGTGGTTCTACACTACTAAAGCACTACGTACTGTTTGCGATATTTGGGAAGTAAAAGGTAGTGGTTTAACTAACATGCATGGTGCTACCGGTGATATTATCTTGCTGGGAACTACTACTGATCAATTGCAACCTTTATTCAATGCTTACAGTAATGAAGGCTTTGATTTAGGTGGATCAGGCTCTAATTTACGTACTCCCAGTTGTTGCTGTGGCATGGCCCGGTGTGAGTATGCTTGTATCGATACCATGGATTTATGTCACAACTTGACTAATCACTATCAAGATGAACTGCACCGTCCAATGTGGCCATATAAGTCTAAAATAAAAATTTCCGGATGTCCAAATGACTGTGTGGGGGCAATTGCCCGTTCTGACTTTGCGATTTTAGGTACTTGGAGAGATGATTTGCGCATTGATCAAGCAGCGGTACGTGAATATGTTGAAAAAGGTTTGGATATTCAAGAAATAGTGATTGATCGTTGCCCCACGTCTGCTTTGAATTGGGATGGTAACGAACTACAATTCAAAAGCGAAGAGTGTGTGCGTTGTATGCATTGTATTAATACCATGTCTAAAGCTATCCGCACAGGTGTAGATAAAGGAGCCACTATCCTTGTAGGTGGTAAAGCACCTATTTTGCAATCTGCCTTTTTAGGCTGGGTGATTGTACCGTTCATGAAAATGGAAAAAGAAAATGATTATCAAGAATTTAAAGATTTTGTTGAAAAAGCTTGGGAATGGTGGGATGAAGAAGCCAAGGTGCGTGAGCGTATTGGTGAAACCATCTGTCGCTTAGGGATGCGTAATTTCTTGAGGGCGGTAGAATTAGAGCCAATTCCGCAAATGATCTTCAAACCGCGAACTAATCCTTATGTTTTCTGGTGGCCGGAAGATCTAAACTAAATTTTAATTTAAAAAAGGATATGTTATTGTGAAAAAAAATACACAGGAAGAGGTGAAGTAAGTGTCCGCTTTAACTGAAGCACAAATAGATGAAATAACTAAAAAAGGCGAGCAAAAATCAATAACTGATATCGGACCGCCTTTCTACGGCGATATGTTGCCACAAATCATTAAGGATAATTATGGCAAGTGGAAGTATCATGAAATCCCTAAATCGGGTTTATTGGTGCACACTTCAGAAACCGGCGATAAATTATATACAGTGCGAGTTGGCTCACCGCGTTTAGTCAGTATTAATTTCATTCGTGAAATATGCGATTTTGCAGATAAGTACTGTGATGGTCACTTGAGGTTTACCAGTCGTTATAATGTGGAATTGCTATTGTCTGATAAGGATAAAGTAGAGCCGCTGATAGCCGAACTTAAAGAAAAAGGGTTTGTGGTTGGTGGTACTGGTAACTGTGTAGCAAACATTGTGCACACGCAAGGGTGGGTGCATTGTCACTCTGCTGCTACAGATGCTTCTGGCGTAGTGAAGGTGGTTATGGATGAATTATTTGAATACTTTACATCTATGAAATTACCGGCTAAAATGAAAATTGCTTTGGCTTGTTGCTTGAATATGTGTGGTGCGGTGCACTGTTCGGATATTGCTATCTTAGGTATTCACAGGGTAGCCCCAACAGTGGATCATGAAGCAGTGAAAAATACCTGTGAGTTGCCGGCGGTTATCGCCAGTTGCCCTACTGCGGCTATTCGTCCGAACCCAAAACTAAAGAGTGTGACTATTAAAGAAGAACGGTGCATGTACTGTGGGAACTGCTTTACCGTTTGCCCGGCAATTCACATTGTAAACCCAGAAAATGACGGTATCTCTATTTGGGTAGGGGGCAAAGTATCTAATGCCCGTAGCACCCCGGCATTTTCGCATTTGGCTATTCCATTTATTCCTAATAATCCGCCGCGTTGGCCAGAAGTGGTTGATGCTGTTAAAAAATTGGTGGAATTATGGAAGGATAATGCTAAAAAAGGTGAAAGAATGGGCGAGTGGATTGACCGCATCGGCTGGGAGAGATTCTTTAAAGTAGCCGAACTGCCGTTTACAGATAAGCATATAGATGACTTTACTTTTGCGTATACTACTTTCCGCGCGACCACGCAGTTTAAGTGGTAAAGTTAGAAAAGCAAGGCTAAACTCTTGACAGGGTGACTATTATAAGCTAGAATAAGTTGATAATAGTTTTCGATTCAGTTTAGCAGGTATATTTACAAGAACTTATAAACCCCCTGCTTAAATTAGAAGGGGGTTTATAAGTTAAAGTAACTATAAGCATTATTGAAGTAGTGTTTTATAGTTAATACTTTTACTGAAGGTAGGTGTATTTTTATGGAAGAATTACAGCAACAAGTATTGGATTATTTAGCTAAGGTCGATAAAGCTAAAACTAAAGACATAGCTACAAAATTAGGGGTTAAAAAAACCGAAGTAAATAAGGCGTGTTCGGCCTTAGCAAAAGAAGGAAAAGTAGAATATTTATATATTGGAACATCTTTTGTAACTTTGGCAGGGAAAGATCATACTCCAAAAGCTTAGTGGGAAATGGCATAAACCGGGTAGCTTGTCTGTAGGCGTTTCAAAGCAATTTTTTTAATTGTACTATTTTTAATTGCACTAGCAAAAAAAAGGGTTCGAGTTTACCGAACCCTTTTTTTAGTTTGAAAAAAATAAAACTACTTTATTCTTGACATAACCAGCTGGAAGTATTAATCTAAAGGTGCAACTGATTTATAACTATTCAACTAGAAAAACCAACCTCAATTCATAAGAATATTTATTAGCCACGAAAACACACGAAAAGCATGAAATAAAAAACAGTTCAGATATATTTTTAGCATTGAAATTAGGAGGCAATATTTTTTTTATGAATAATATAGTAAAAACGATCCAATCGCAATTGATGCAGGCCTTACAATACAGCGTAACAAAGGCTGTCAACGCCGGGTTGTTACCATCGGTGAGCATCCCAGATTTCATCATAGAATCTCCCCGGGAAAAAGATCATGGTGAATTTGCTACTAATTTAGCGATGTTATTGGCTAAACCGGCTAAAATTGCCCCGCGTAAAATAGCAGAAATAATCACGACAAATCTAGAGTTAACTGGTATTTCAGTACAAAAAGTAGCTATAGCCGGTCCGGGGTTTATTAATTTTTACATGGAACCAACTTGGGCTCACCAAGCAATTCGGGAAGTGATTGAGCAAGATCATGATTATGGTCGGGCGGACTTGGGAAAAGGCAAAAAGGTGCAGGTGGAGTTTGTGAGTGCTAACCCTACCGGATTGTTGCACATGGGTAACGCCCGTGGAGCTGCTTTGGGTGACAGTATTGCTACTGTACTGGATTTTGCCGGTTTTAATGTACAACGTGAATATTACATCAATGACGCTGGTAATCAAATTGAAAATTTCGGTAAATCTTTGGAAGCCCGTTATTTACAACAATTAGGTCAAGATGTGCCGGTGCCGGAAGAGGGATATCAAGGGGAAGACTTAATCACTACAGTAAAGAACTTTATTGAGCAAGAGCAACAACTTGCTGTTTCCAGCAGTTCTCGTCGGGAAAAACTGGTAGAGTTTGCGTTAGCAGAAAAACTGGCGGCTATTAAAAATACTTTGTTAGATTTTGGCATAACATATGATAGCTGGTTTTCTGAAGATTCGCTCCACCGGCAAGGATTAGTTAATAATACGTTAGCAATTTTAAAACAAAAGGGTTACATATCTGAAAATGAAGTAGCGCTCTGGTTTAAAGCTACAGCCTTTGGAGATGAAAAAGATGAAGTAGTAGTACGCTCTAACGGTAAGCCAACCTATTTTGCAGCAGATATTGCTTACCACCAGCATAAATTTGAACGCGGTTTTGACTTGTTAATCAACATTTGGGGTGCAGATCATCACGGGCATGTTAACCGGATGAAAGGTTCAATGGAAGCACTGGGTTACTCCCGGGATGCCTTGGAAATCGTGTTAATTCAATTAGTGCGTTTATTACGGGGTGGTGAGGTGGTGCGAATGTCTAAGCGCACCGGCCAGTTTATTACTTTAGCGGATTTACTAGAAGAAATAGGGAAAGATGCCGCCCGGTATTTTTTTGTGATGCGTAGCCCGGACAGTCACTTGGAGTTTGATTTAGACTTAGCTAAAGCTCAAAATAATGATAATCCGGTATTTTATATTCAATATGCTCACGCCAGAATTTGTAGTATTTTTCGACAAACGAAAGAGCTTAACCTGCCGCAAGAAGCAGACTTGAAATTATTACAGCAACAGCAAGAAGTAGATTTGATTAGAAAATTAGCTGACTTTTCGGAAGAAGTGGTGTTGGCTGCTAAACTAAGGGCACCACATCGCATTGCTAAATATACGCATGATTTAGCTGGTTTATTGCATAGTTTTTATAATAACAACCGGGTGATTATACCCGACTTGCAATTATCTGCCGCTAGACTATCTTTAATGGATGCTACCCGGATTGTATTACGTAATGCGCTAAAGTTAATCGGAGTTTCGGCCCCAAAACAAATGTAGAGAATGCAGGTGAAATAATGATGCAAGTAGAAATAAAGGAATTAGTATTAGCTTTATTGGCGGGATTAGCGGTAGGTTTGCTATTTGGTAAACTCAAATTACCGATACCGGCGCCACCTTCTCTTTCCGGAATATTAGGGATTATCGGCATATTTTTAGGATACTTAATTGCAGTGAGGCTAGGTTGGGTGCGTTAATTAAAAACATCAGGAGGATAATAATGACAAAATATATTTTCGTTACTGGTGGAGTGGTTTCTTCTCTAGGCAAAGGGATAACGGCTGCTTCGTTGGGGCGATTATTAAAAAACCGGGGTTTGAAAGTGGTGGTACAAAAACTGGATCCCTATATTAACATAGACCCGGGCACAATGAGTCCTTACCAACACGGGGAAGTTTTTGTAACCGAAGATGGCGCAGAAACAGACTTAGATTTGGGGCATTACGAGCGCTTTATTAATACTAATCTTAGTCGCAGCAGTAATGTTACGACCGGGGTTATTTACTGGTCGGTTATTAACAAAGAACGCCGGGGTGACTATTTGGGTGGGACGGTGCAAGTAATTCCGCACATTACCAATGAAATAAAGCAACGGGTGTTGGGGCTGGCGGATGAATTCCAACCAGATGTGGTAATTGTTGAAATTGGTGGTACCGTGGGAGATATAGAATCACAACCTTTTTTGGAAGCAATTAGACAATTAAAAAGTGATTTGGGTCGGGATAATGTGATGTATATCCACGTTACTTTGGTGCCGTATCTTAGTGCAGCCAATGAACTAAAAACCAAACCAACCCAGCATAGTGTAAAAGAACTACGGGGATTGGGTATTCAGCCGGATGCGATTGTATGTCGTAGTGAAAAACCGTTATCTAAGGAAATGATCCGAAAACTAGCTTTATTTTGTGATATTGAAGCAAAAGCAGTTATTCAGGCGCTGGATGCTTTCTCAATATATGAAGTACCTTTGAAGTTAGAAGCGGAAGGATTAGCAGAAATAACAATTGAGCGCTTGAAGCTGAACTGTGGTCAACCCAACCTTGCTGAATGGCGGGATATGGTGGAGCGCATGAAAAACTTGAACCGTACCGTCACTATTGCTTTAGTAGGTAAATATGTTTCATTGCCTGATGCTTATCTAAGTGTAGCAGAGTCTTTGCGTCATGCCGGACTGTACCATGGTTATGCCGTAGATATTCGTTGGATTAACAGTGAGGAATTAGAACAAGTACCGGTAACAACATTTTTGCAAGATGTGGAGGGGATCTTGATACCAGGCGGGTTTGGTGACCGGGGTATTGAAGGTAAAATTAAAGCAATTCAATATGCCCGGGAAAAAAGCATACCCTTGTTGGGGATTTGTCTGGGCATGCAATTAGCGGTAGTGGAATATGCTCGTAATGTGTTGGGGTGGCAGCAAGCCAACAGTTCAGAATTTGATGCCCAAACACCTTACCCGGTAATAGATTTGTTGCCGGAGCAAAAACAAATTGCAGATAAAGGCGGCACGATGCGATTAGGAAGTTGCCGGTGTGTGCTGTCTCCGGGAACATTGGCCTATAATGCTTATCAACAAGAAGTTATTTATGAACGGCACCGGCATCGTTATGAATTAAATAATCGCTACCGGGATGAATTGGCTGCTAAAGGATTGGTGCTATCCGGGATTATGCCGGATAGAGAGTTGGTAGAAATAGTAGAAATACCAGATCATCCTTGGTTTGTGGCCACCCAATTCCACCCGGAGTTTAAATCCAGACCTAATCGTCCCCACCCGTTATTTCGTGATTTTGTAGGAGCGGCGGTGAAAGGGCGAAAAACGAGGAACTAGGAACTAGGATAAAGGGACTAGGAAAAAACCTAGAACCTAGAACTTTATCTTTCGAGAGGGGTGTTTTTTTGAAAAAGAAAGTGATTACCGGTATAATAGTGTTGGTGTTAGTGTTGTCGGTAGCGTTGACGGCTATTTTTAAAGATTTGCCGGCGACAGATAGACCAACACAGGTATTAGGTAATGCGGTGGGTATTATTGATATTACCGGGCCGATAGTCAGTGGCGGGAGTGGTGGTGGGTTTAGTAGTGATCCTCAAGCTGGTTCGACAGCTGTAATTAACCAGTTGCGCGAAGCAGCTGCTAACCCGGATATTCAAGCAGTAGTGCTGTACCTAAATAGTCCGGGTGGTAGCCCGGCAGCATCTTTAGAAATTGGCAATGAAATACAACGTTTTCGCCAACAAGATAAACAAGTGGTAGCTTATATGTCTGATATGGCTGCTTCCGGGGCGTATTGGATTGCCAGTCAAACAGATATAATTGTAGCTAATCCAACGACCATGACCGGTAGTATTGGCGTAGTAATGCAAACTATGGAATGGCATGGTTTGCAAAACTTAATCGGGTTAGAAACCAATACATTTAAAAGCGGACCGCATAAAGATATCGGCTCACCGTGCCGGGATATCACAGCAATAGAGGCAAATATTTTCCAAAGCATGATAGATGATATTTACCAACAATTTATCACTGTTGTGGCTGAAGGTAGAAACATGGAATTGACCGAAGTTAAAAAATTGGCTGATGGCAGGGTTTATACCGGGCGGCAAGCATTTGAGTTAGGGTTGGTTGATGAATTAGGTGATATGAAACAAGCAGTTCAAGTAGCTGCTGATTTGGCTGGTATTGAAGGGGAACCGCATATTATTAACTTAACCCCGGTTTCTTTTTGGGATGAGTTTATGGGGCAAATGTCAATTGGCTCAAAATCACCGTGGTCATACTTGAATATCAAGCCGCACTACGGACCGATGCTATTACCGCCGCATTATATTAAATAAAAGCGAAAAATAAGCTTCAAGGGACAAGGATAAAGGAACAGGTCTGAATTACAAGCTGTCAGCGATCAGCTAAAATCTTTTAAATCTTTAGCTGACTGCTGATAGCTGATAGCTTAAATCAAAAAATGCTTAAGCGTGATATTCTATTACGTTTTGTGCCTGGAGTGAAGCGAAAGGAATGGCTATAAGGATAAAGGAACGAGGAAGAACCTAGAACTTTGTCTTTCTAAGGAGATGAACGAACCTTGCTGGAAAAAGAATCTAAAGAAGAATCTAAAAAAGAATCCGAGAAACCGGAACCCGGGTGTCCTGTTTTGCCTAATTATCAACCGGTAGACCCGCCAATGGAGTTGACGGTGTCCGATTTAGTATATGGGATATTATTTGAGCCAGTCAAAACATATCAAAAAGTGGTTGCCAAGCCGCCTTTATGGACAGTATTTTTTTTGGTTACAGGTTTAAGTATCTTATTAGCGGTGATGTCTGTATTTACTCCTGCTGATTTATTGACAGAAGAATTGGCTAAAGAAGCAATGGTGCCGGCAGAAATACAAATGTTTATAGAAGCAATAGCGCCGTTTTGGGCTGTAAGTGAAGTTGTTTTTGGCATACTTTTTTGGTTTGTAGCAGCAGCTTTGTTGCATTTAGTGGCAGAGTTTTACGGTGGTCAGGGCCGGGCGAAGGCATCTTTTGCAGTATGCGGATTAGCTGGATTACCGGCAGTGTTTTTATTACCAATCCAAGGGTTAGAAATTGTTTTTCCGAATGCAGCGATCATCGGATTTTTATCCGGTGTGGCTACTCTAGCGGTATTTGCTTGGGGTGTGATTTTATTAATTGTTGGTTTTCAGGAAACCCATAAATTTTCTGCCGGTCGTTCTTTGGTAGTGATCATTACCCCGTGGGTAGTGGTAGTGTTTTTAACGATTATTATGATAATTATGTTTGTCGGTGTGGTAGTAGCATTGGCACCGCATTTTCTCCCGCCAATATAAATAAGGTAATTAATCGGCATTGAGGACGATGCTAAAAAAGGAATTAGAGCTTGCATGGCGAATTACTTACCGGTAACAGGGAAAGATAAGGAGGTTGCCGGTGATGTTAATTATAACCAACACTATGTTAGCGATGCATTGTCCAAAATGTGGCAAATTAGAATATTATCAACTTTCGATGTTCTCCTTTTCTGGCGGTCAATCATTCCAAGCAACTTGCTCCTGCGGTACTATTTTAGTAGTAATTAATAAGCATAAAAATAAATTTTACCGGTTACAGTTTAATTGTATTATGTGTAATCAAAAACATTGGATGCAGGTACCGGCTACTAAAATGTGGTCGCAGCAATTAATGAAGTTTTATTGTCAACAAACAGGCTTGGAATTGGGCTGTATTGGATCTGGGAAAGAAGTAAGAAAAACAGAATTTAATGAAGACTATGATTTAGAACAGTTAATAGCAGAAATGCAGCAAGACGAATATTTTAATAATTCATTAATAATGCAGCAAGCAGCTAATTATTTAGATGATTTAGTGGCGGAGGATGCGGTATACTGCCAATGCGGTAGCTATGCTATTGATGCTAATATATTTCCGGACCGGATCGAATTATGTTGCTTAGATTGTGATAATATCAATGTTATTTATGTGGAAACAGAAGCAGATTTACAAAGTATCCGGCAATCAGAACAGATAAAATTACAACATACTAATCGCTAAAAAGGGGGTTATGTAAAAATGGCATTAGTTACAGTAGCGGAGTTGTTGCGAAAGGCGGAATTAAGTAAGTATGCGGTCGGTGCTTTCAATTGCAATAATATGGAAATAGTACAAGCTATTATTGCGGCGGCTGAAGCGGAGCAAGCACCGGTGATTATCCAAGCCAGTCAAGGGGCCATTAAATATGCTGGCTTAGAATGGATTGTTGGTTTGGCTAAATTGGCTGCTGCTCAAACTAACGTACCGGTAGCTTTGCACTTAGATCACGGCACTAGTTTTGAACAATGTGTGCAGTGTATTGGTTCCGGTTTTAGTTCGGTGATGATTGATGGTTCACAATACCCGTTGGAAGAGAATATTGCGCTTACTAATCGTGTTTTAGCGGTAGCGCGGGCAGTTGGTGTATCAGTGGAAGCTGAATTGGGAAAAATCGGCGGCACGGAAGATGATATTACAGTAGATGAAAAAGATGCTATGCTGACCGAACCCCAAGAAGCTAAAACTTTTGTGGACCGCACCGGGGTAGAGTCACTAGCAGTGGCTATCGGCACTGCTCATGGGCAGTACCGAGGTGAACCAAAATTAGATTTTAACAGGCTGAAAAAAATTAAAGAGTTAGTCAAAATACCAATTGTGTTGCACGGTTCATCCGGAGTACCGGACGAAGCCATTAAAGAAGCTATTGCATTAGGAGTAAGCAAAGTAAATATTGATACCAACATTAGAGAAGCCTTCACCAATGCCACGCGTCAAGTATTAAATGAAAAACCTAATGAAATTGATCCTAGGAAAGTGCTAGGTCCGGCCCGGGAAGCAGCCACAGCAGTGATTAGAGAAAAAATCAGAATATTTGGCACTAGCGGGAAAGCTTAAGAGCGGTTACCAGTTACCAGTTATCAGTTAAAGATTTTAGCTGACTATTGCTTACTGGTAAAACAGTGTCTGCTTAGAAACAACCAGCACTTAACTGTAAACCGTAAACCGGCAAACCGAACTTAAAGGAGGTGTTTTAATAATGCAGCTTTTTATTGATACTGCTAATATAGATGAAATTCGTGTTGCTTATGAATTGGGTGTGATTTCCGGTGTGACTACTAATCCTTCGTTGATTGCTAAAGAGGGTCGAGATTTTACGCAAGTAGTAAAAGAAATAGTTAGTATTGTAGATGGTCCGGTAAGTGCGGAAGCGGTTAGTTTAGAAACTAATAAAATGTTAGATGAGGCGCAGAAGTTAGCTCAAATCCACCCGAACATTGTAGTTAAATTACCAATGACCGCAAATGGTTTAAAAGTAGCAAAAGCTTGTAGTAAACAGGGGATAAAAACTAATATCACGTTAATATTTTCTGCTAACCAAGCTTTGCTGGCTGCCTTAGCCGGGGCCACATATGTTAGCCCTTTTGTCGGGCGGATAGATGATAGCGGTCACGACGGGATGCAATTAGTTTATGACATTATGGAGATTTTCAATAATTATCAGTTAGAAACCCAAGTTATTTCTGCCAGTATCCGTCATCCAATACACGTATTGGAAACCGCTAAAGCAGGTGCCCACATTGCCACGATACCACCTAAAGTATTAAAGCAAATGATCAAGCACCCCCTCACAGATATTGGTATTGAAGTTTTTTTGGCTGATTGGGCGAAAGTACCCGGACAAAAATAAGTAGAGTTACTTAAAGTGCGTGTTCGAAAAGTATGTTTGTGGTAAAAACCCCCCTCCCCGCACCCTT
>JAJOKO010000129.1:0-14332 GCA_021129825.1 Desulfotomaculum sp.
GGATTAATATGTAAATTTTAAATGTGCTAAATGGCACCCTTTTCGAACACGCACTAAAAACAAGAAAGAGTGAGTACTAATTATGTCTAAACCGGTTGTGGCTATTGTCGGTCGTCCGAATGTGGGTAAATCTACATTATTTAATCGGATAATTCGTAACCGGGTGGCAATTGTGGAAGATCAGCCCGGGGTTACCAGAGATAGATTGTATTTTGATGCCGAGTGGAATAATCGTCAATTTACACTAATAGATACCGGTGGTTTAGAGTTTGATGATCTTGGTCAATTCACTGCTCATGTGAGAAGACAAGCAGAAATAGCGATTGATGAAGCGGATGTAATCCTATTTATCGTGGATGCTAGAGCTGGTTTGCATCCTACAGACCGGGATGTGGCGATGGTATTACGTCGAACTAAAAAACCAGTTTTGCTGGTTGCTAATAAAGTAGAACACTTCGATGCTCATAAAATTCCTTATTATGATTTTTATGAACTGGGTCTGGGTGATCCGGTGCCGGTGTCTGCTGCCGAAGGTATGAATACCGGGGACTTATTGGATCAAACAGTAGCATTGTTACCGGTAGTAGCAGAGGATCATTACGCCCCGGATACCATTAAAATTGCGGTGATTGGTCGCCCTAATGTGGGCAAATCTACCCTGGTTAATGCTATTTTGGGAGAAGAACGGGTGATTGTAAGCGAGATACCTGGTACTACCAGAGATGCCATAGATACTCCCATGGAGCGGGATGGTAAAAACTACGTGCTGATTGATACTGCCGGTGTGCGGCGTAGAAAGCGGATAGATGGGGCTACCGAACGGTATAGCGTCATTAGGGCATTGCGGGCAGTTGATCGTTCTGAAGTAGTGCTAATGCTTATTGATGCTAGCGATGGAGTAACTGATCAAGATAAGCGGATCGCCGGTTATGCTGAAGATAAGGGTAAAGCGATTATTTTAGTAATTAATAAGTGGGATTTGATTGAAAAAGACGGCAAAACAATGTTGCGTTTCAATGAAAAGATCCGCGATGCTTTAGGTTTTATTCGATATGCCCCCACTATTTACATTTCAGCGCTAACCAAACAACGAGTGTCTAAAGTGTTAGAATTAGTAGATTTTATTACTGAACAGTATTATTTGCGGATTACTACCAGTAACGTAAATAAGTTGGTGCGGGAGGCATTTCAACAAAACCCGCCACCAACATATAAAGGTAGGCAGTTAAAAACACTTTATGCGATGCAGGCTAGTGTAGCACCACCAACATTTATTTTATTTGTAAATGACCGGGGCTTAATGCACTTTTCTTACCGGCGTTATTTAGAAAACTTTTTCCGGGCTGCCTATGGTTTTGAAGGCACACCTATCAGATTTATATTGCGTTGTCGTAATCAAGATCAAGAATAGTTGTCAGTGAGGTTAGTTGAAGATGCTGCTATTTATTTTATTAACCGGGCTTATTGGTTATCTGTTGGGTTCTATCCCGTCAGGCTACTTACTGGCGCGTTACTGGTCAGGCGTTGATATTCGCCAGCATGGTAGCGGAAACATTGGGGCTACCAATGTTTGGCGAACACTGGGTAAAGTGCCGGGAATTATTGTATTAATATGCGATATGGGTAAGGGAATAGTAGCAGTGCTGCTAGCCCGGCATATTACCGGGGGTGGTACCGAGTTAGAATTAGTCGCAGCGGCAGGAGTGTTACTCGGGCATAGTTACCCCGTGTTTTTGAAATTTAAAGGGGGTAAAGTAGTTGCTACCGGCGCTGGGGTTATTTTTGCTTTTTCTGCTCTGGCGGGATTAATAGGTCTAATATTATTTGCTGGTGCGGTTGCTTTAACCCGGTATGTCTCGGTAGGCTCAATGATGGCGGCGATATCTATCCCGATATCTTTTGCTTTATTAGGTTTAACATGGCCTTATTTAATATTTGCTATTTTAGTAGCCGGGTTTGTGGGTTATAAACATCGACCTAATATTAAGCGTTTAATAGCCGGAACAGAGCTTAAAATCAAGTAAAACTGATAAATTTAATGGAGGAAAAAAATGCAGCAAACTGTAGCTATAGTTGGTGCTGGTAGTTGGGGTACGGCATTAGCGGTACAACTGGCTAAAAAAGGTCATATCGTAAAAATATGGGCTCGTGATGATCGTGTTGTCAATGATATCAATAATCTTCGCGAAAATCGCTCCTATCTTCCAGGAGTAACGATACCAGAAAATGTTAAATGCAGTGCTGATATCGTAGCAGTGCTGGCAAATTGCCAAGTAGTTCTTTATGGTGTGCCTTCGCATGCGTTCAGAGATATGCTGAAAATCACCTTACCATTTGTGCCTAAAAACATCCCTTTAGTCAATTTAGCTAAAGGGATTGCGGCAGTCAAAGATCAAAAAGAACCAAACTTTAAACGGATGCAGGAAGTATTTACAGAAGAAGTTGCTGCTGGAGAGCAACACCGTTATGTAGTGCTTTCCGGTCCTAGTCACGCTGAAGAAGTGGGGCGCGATATTCCGACTGCGTTGGTAGTAGCTTCGCCGGATATCAAGCGGGCTGAATATGTCCAAAACTTATTTATGTCGGCTAATTTGCGAGTATATACTAATCCGGATGTAGTCGGGGTAGAATTAGGCGGGGCTTTAAAAAATATTATTGCTCTCAGTGCCGGCATTGCGGAAGGGCTTGGTTTTGGTGATAATACCAAGGCTGCTTTGATGACTAGGGGGTTGGCAGAAATTATTCGCTT
Source organism: Desulfotomaculum sp. (assembly GCA_021129825.1). GTDB lineage: Bacteria > Bacillota > Desulfotomaculia > Desulfotomaculales > Desulfohalotomaculaceae > JAJOKO01. Next base: position 2,750 of record JAJOKO010000129.1, read on the forward strand.
GGGAATGGCTATGGGTGCAGCGCCATTAACCTTTGCCGGCTTGACCGGGGTAGGTGATTTAATTGTGACCTGTTCCAGCATGTACAGTCGTAACCGCCGGGCGGGGATAGCGATAGGCAAAGGTCAAACGGTGGCAGAAGCAGTAAAAAGTGTGCGTATGGTGGTAGAAGGAGTGCGCACCACTAAGGCGGTCCGATGGCTGGCGGCTCGCTATCAAGTAGAAATGCCGATTACAGAACAAACCTATCAAGTATTATTTAACAATTTTTCACCCAGACAAGCAGTGATGAATCTGATGGGTCGGAGTAGTAAGCCAGAGATGGAAGAAGTGGCTTTGCTGAAGTGGTCACGTTAGATAAAATTAATAAATGCTGAAGATTACGCATGCTATAATGTGTCTTATGATGATAAAATCAGCGTTGGTTTTTTTTAAAAGTGATTAATTTTTTGTAAATTAATATACTTAATATAAATAGACAAAAGATGATTAGTAACAAAAACATAATAGGATATTGGTAGATCAAAGCACTTAATTGTGTAAATAAACCAAGATTGCCTATGTAATAAATAGAGTTTGAGTTTAAGCTGGATATTATTGTATCAGGATACTGTGTATCAAATATTACCATGCCACCTGTAGATCTTCCTTGTATCGTTGGTTCCCATAAGATATGAGCACCTTCTAAAAGGTTGTCTGTTGTCAGAGATGTAAATAATAATACGGTTTTTTGAGATTTATAAGGAGATTCAAATTGCGAAAGCATAACCCAATTACCATCAAACTCACCAGTATACTTTACAGATGCCGAATAAAAAGAACCTTTATCTTTATAATAAACCATTTGAAGAGGTGAAACTTCCAAAAACTTTTCTGAAATATTCGATAAACTACCAACTACTATAATGTTTTTTTCCGAGTTAGAGTAATTGTTAAAAGTAACCGATATATTACTTGGATGAAATCCAGACTTTTGTGTACTTATGGCTACAAGATTAATTGCGGCAGCAGCAACAGCTATGTTTTTTTCTGCAAGATAAATGACGGTATTACTGAAATCCAAAGGTTGAGAAAATGGAAAACCGTCATTAAAAAAGAGACTTATATCAGGCATAGCAACCCATAACGGGAAAGAAGGAAGCTCAAACCTTGAACTGTCAAATATAGTTAGTTGTAGATTTTCAGTTTGAATAAAAGTACATAAATCAGCTATTAATGGGGTTAACACAGCTGTAAATAAGATTTCATTATGGCCAGATTTTAACAAATCCAACGGGATATTGATACGATAGTCTTCAAAAGTAGCACCTTGCGTGATGTTCAGGTGAATAGAAGACATAAATTTACCATTTACATGAATATTTAAAACGCTATCTTGACGCATACCACTTCCATATACCATATTCAAGGATAAAGTTGCATCTAGATTAGGTTTTAAAAATGCATCCGACGGTAAATTTATTTTTAGACTAGCTTTTTTATTTACTGCATTAAAATGTATTGTACCAACTCCCATTTCACAAAAAGAATATTCATGTTCTGGTAGTAATATTTTTTTTGCAGCAGGTGGAATTTGAGATAAATTCACTTCATGAATCTGCATGGATTGTATTTTTGGAAAAGGATAATCAATAATTGAAAAAGCAAGTGTAGCTTTTTTTATATTTTCAGTAGAATCTCCTTGTATAATTATTAGGGCATGTTTTGGTTCATTCGGCATAGGGCTTATTTTTAAAAAAGCGCCTTGGCCATCAATACTATTATGGTTAGTTATATTTGATATAAATTTTTTATTCCCTATAACAATATTGTCATAACCGTCTTTAAGAGTTTTAGAAAGTGTAAACTTTACCGGACGATAATTAAACTTTAAAGCAATACCGGAAGCAGCAATAACTGCTGCTTCTATATTATTTTCGCTTAGATTAGCTATTACAATATTCACTATATTTTCTGTGAACATCTTTGAATCAAAAAGAAAGTCATTTACCGATGATAGGGTAAGCGGAATATCTTTCATGGTTATTGCAAAATCTAAAGATGCTTTATCAAGCTTGAGGGTTGTCCATAATTCCGGTGAAGAAGGGTCTTGACAATCATTTGTAGAAAGCTGAGACACTTTGAAAGAAATATCATTATACCCTACTTTCAAGAGATCTACTGGTAATGCAACAGCAATACTACCTTCAGGGTATACCGGGTTAAGAGTTATTTGAGTAATAGGTTGTTCATTTAATAATACTACCATTTTTGATCTATTTGGTATCAAAGCTATAGAATTAACATAAGAAAAATTTAATATAGCTTCTTGTATAGTCCATCTTTTTGGTATCGGTAATTTAAATGAATAAGTATCAGAAGCACCTTTTAAAGTGGTTGTATTTGCTAGTGTAATCTTATTTAAAGCAATATTGAAGTCTAATTTTTTTTGAATATCGGGGGAAGATACCGGTACTGTAGCAAAAATAGGAGAGATTATTTTTTTGACAAAACCATCCATTCCTATATTTCTGATTTCAGCCAAAGCTTTTTCAGCTTCTAATTTAGTTTTATAGTATCCAATATGAATATTAGTGTGTTTCACACAGTTAGTACGGTGTGCAGGAAAATTATTTTTTATTAAAATACTATACACTTTTTGAGCATTAGAAGTTTCTTTTTTATACAGCCCGATTTGCACAATATATAATTCTTTTTCAGTAGTTTGAGCAGATGTCAACGCAGGTTGCATATTAAAAAACATAATAATTGAAGTAATAACTATAATGAAAAATTTATACATTAATTTTAGCTCCTTTTAATTATAATAATCAGCGTTTAACTAACTAAAGGGTTTTTTGTTTTTAGATCGCAAAGGCGTTTTGGGAATTTGGGTGGTAAAGATCTTATAAATAGTGATAAGTTCTTCTTTTATAAGCAAACTAACCCCCAACATATTGCGAACAGTGCCTTTTATTCCATGACCAAGCAAATAGATGAAACTGGTGATAATATTATTTTTATCTTGTTTGTTTTCCCGTAGTTTCCCCCACCGTGTGCTGTCTCCGTAAACGAATTGAACAATATTTTTGAAGTCATGGATATTAGAAATATCAAACATGCATCCTATACGAGTTAAATTAGCATCTTTGGTGTGTTGTTTTACTATTGCTTTTAAATTGTAATTATTGTTATAGGTGCCAGTGACCGAAACTATAATATTTTCATCAAGTGATATAGCTAGTGCTTCGTGAAGAATTATGTTAACGCCTCCAAATGAAATATCAGTTATAGTACTTTTAATGCTTTTTTTATTTCTTAGTATTGTTACTATTGCAGAATCTTTAGTAGTTATCCGGTGGTGTTTTCTTACCTGTTTTAATTCGTACAATGCTCCTAAGCAGGAAAAAATTAAGAATAAGTTAAAAAATACCCAAACCATGCATATTATGATGGTTTCTCGTTCGAGAGGATATTCTAGCCATCTAAATATACCTAACGGAATTCCGATTAATGTAAAAAAAAGCATAATATAAAAAGGCCAAGTCATACTGCTTACAAAATCTTTATTTAGACTTTTACCTTTAGGAGTAACTTTAAATTTTGGAGCACGAGGATTAAGTAAAACTCCTATAATCGGCACAATTAAAAATATACTTTGAATGGTTTCAAATATTTCAGAAAAGAAAGGTTGTCTGGTTTTTCCATAAAGATAGTTTGTTACTAGCAATGAACCCAAAAGATGCGGCAAAGCATAACTTAAAATCTGAGTTCCGGAAGCATTATAGATCTTAAGACCAAAAAATAGATATGCTAACGGGGCAAAGATAAAAATAACGCGTACAATGCCGAAAAACCAGAATATGCAATTATTTGTATAACATATTTTTTGATACCAAGTTAACCCCTTTAATAAAAGAGGGTTTTTCAAAAGTAATATTTGAAGCATGCCTTGCGTCCAGCGACTCCTTTGAATAATAAAATCTTCAAAAGTTTCCGGTGATAGTCCACAGATCATGGGTTTGTTTAGATAAATACTTCGGTATCCTTTTGCATGAAGTGCAAGAGCAGTCTCTGCATCTTCAGTTATGGTATTGCCTGAAATCCCGCCTACTTCGTTAAGATGTTTTCTATTCAAAAGAGCTGCCGAACCACAAAAGAACGATGCATTCCAAAAATCAAGTCCTGGATGAATTGCTTTGTAAAACATTTCAGCTTCACCAGGTATATTGCTGGATATTTCCATATTTTTTTCCACAGGACTGGGATTAATAAAAAAATGTGGTGTTTGTATAAGAAAAAGTTTTTCATCTTCAAGAAAAAATCCTACAGTATTTTTAAGAAAATCCTTGGTCGGAACATGATCACAGTCAAGTGCAAGGATAAGCTCTCCAGCTTTGGATTCATTACCAAAATTAAACAATGCACCGCTGTGTTTATGGCGGTTTTTTGGGTCTAAAAAGGTATGCTCAAGTGCATTATTAAGGTTACCTGCTTTGGCATGTTCGTTTTTTTCTCTAGTTAGATAGTTTATTTTCAATATTTCAGCAACATTTTTAATTTTATTATAACGCTTGATGGCCATTGTCGCTTTTTTAGGATCGGGGTCATTTTGTTTTTGCATTGTAGCGCCATCATCAAGGATATAAATATTAAGCTTACTCTTGGGATAGTCTAGCTCTGTGCAGGCGCAAGCAGTTATATTAACAATATCTGCCGATTCATTATATGTAGGGATAAATACATCTACAACAGGTAATAAACTATCATCATTAGGAATAGAGGGAGACTTTCTGTTAACTGGCCAAATATTTACGAACATGCCGAAAATATAAATAAAAACCGCTGAATATGTTTCTGCTGCATAAAGCAACAGCATAGCAATACTGTCTAGCAGATCTGTATGACCCAAAGTAAAAAATGTTCTAAAAAGCCAGTAACGTAAAGTAATAAAGGTAGCAGTTAGCAAAATAAAAATTCTTACTAGTTGATTATTTGACAAGCTTATATTTGTAAGAATTAATACAATTAGTAAAAAACTATAGCCTATTATTGCACTGCGAAAAAAGTCTAAATATATAGTCAGTATATAGCCAATAAACATAACTATTAAAAGTATAAATGAATTCACAAAAATATTTTTATTTATTTTCTGCATCTATTTTTCACCTGATTGTAACTAATATTTGAATGAACGTTACCCTTAGTAAATTTTATTATAAGTTATTATAAGTTATTATAGTTATTATTGTCAAATATTGATCAAATTTTTCAGAGCGGATGCATGATTTTAAAAACACACTAAAAAACCAGCGAATATTTTTGACTGTTTTCATGGGTCAGCTTTAGTACCATTATAACACACTTAGTTCCTTATCAAAACTAAGTGTGTTATAATGAGTTATAGGTAATACATCTAGCTGATATTGTTTTTATTAATTTTAGGCGTCACGTTAGGTTTTTACATGGTTTCGCTATACACAGTATATTTCAACCTGCGATAGTGTATTTTCTACTTTATTACTCGCCGGGATCTTTCACGAATTTCTACTACGCCTTATCCACCTGGTCATGCGTATTTAGATTAGCCGGGTGAGTTTGTGAACATACTTTAAAAGTAAGTTGTTTTTAGGGGAGTCGAGCATGCAAAACATTGAAATAGCTTGGGTATTTGAGGAAATGGCGGATCTTTTAGAAATTAAAGGGACAGATTTCTTCAAAATGAGAGCCTACCGTCAGGCTGCTAAAACAATAGTGCGTTTAGAGCAGCCGCTGGCAGAACTAGCTAAACAAAATTCAATTCATAAAATAGCTGGTGTGGGCAAAGCTATTAATGCTAAAATCAAAGAAATATTAGCAACAGGTAGTTGTGCAACTCACCGAAAATTATTATTGGAAATTCCTAAAGGAGTACTGGAAATCCGGTTATTGCCCGGCATTGGACCTAAAAAAACGCGTACTTTGTTTGAAGATTTAGGGATAACCTCGCTAGCACAATTAGCAGTAGCAGCTAAGAATCGTTTAGTACGCCAACTTCCCGGGATGAGTACCAAGACCGAATCGGATATATTGCGGCATATTCAAGTATTAAAAACCAGTAGCCAAAAAAAATCACTGGGAGTGGTGCGGGAGTTAGGCGCCGGCATCATTGCGTATTTGGCGGCTTTTCCGGGGGTAACAGCGGTAGAGTTTGGCGGCAGTACCCGGCGTTGGCAAGAAACAGTAGCGGATTTAGATTTGATTGCGGCAACCAATCATCCCCAAGAGTTGCTAGAGGTTTTATCTAAGCATCCCCGGGTAACTAAAATATTGGAACAGGGCGAAAACCGGGTGCGAGTGCTGAACCAGTGGGGTATTGTGATTGATTTATCGGTAGTGCCAGCGGCACAGTTTATTACGGCTTGGCATCGTAACACCGGCAGCCAAAAGCATTACCAGCACTTGAAAAAGTTGGCGATTGAAAAAAACATAACGCTTGACCATCAAGCAATGATAGATGATTGCGGTAACAAACTGGCAGTGCAAACCGAAGCTGATATTTACCGGCATTTGAATATGACCTATATTCCACCGGAATTACGGGAAGATCACGGTGAAATCGAAGCCGCTTTAGCAGGGAAGTTACCAGAATTAGTAGAATTAAAAGATATTAAAGGAGATTTACATACCCATACTACTTGGAGTGATGCGGCGGCATCGTTGCCGGAGATGGTACAAGTGGCTCAAGCCAAGGGTTACAGTTATTTAGCGATTACAGACCATTCGCCGTCATTAAAAGTAGCTAACGGGCTTGATTGGGAACGTTTGCAAGAGCAATGCCGGGAAATTGACCAGCTTAATCAGCGGGAGCAAGATTTCACTGTGCTGACCGGGGTAGAATGTGATATTTTAGCTGACGGCAGTTTAGATCATCCGGATGAAGTACTGGCTGATTTGGATGTGGTAGTAGCTTCAGTGCATACTAATTTCCAACAAGATCAGCAAACTATGACTAACCGGATCATAGCCGCTATTGAAAATGAATATGTAGATATTATCGGTCATGTTACCGGTAGATTGTTGGGTCGCCGCAGTGGCTACGCTTTAGATTTGGCAGAGGTGTTCGCGGCAGCAGCTAAATACGATACGGTATTAGAAATCAATGCTTCGCCCCACCGGCTGGATTTGAATACCGAAAACACTAAAAAAGCTCGGGAGTTAGGTGTGCAGATTGTGATTAACAGCGATGCTCACGATGCTAAAGGTTTGAATGATTTAGAGTACGGGGTGGCTGTAGCTCGCCGGGCTTGGCTTACTAGTGGGGATGTGCTCAATACGATGGCATTAGATGATTTGCTGAAGAGTTTAAAATGAAAAAAGCAAGCGGGGACGGTTCTTGCTTGCTAGATTAGACACCGGGAGGAAAAACATTTTATGAAACTAAAAGAAATCTACCAACTGGCTATTGAAATGGGTCAAGAACATGATCATCGTGGTGTGACCGAAATCAAAAAAATGTTGGCTAAAAACAAAAAAGCTTATAATGAACTGAAAGAAAATGAAAAAAAAGAATACGATCAAGAAAAACTAGTTAATCCTTACAGTGATACCCGGATACTATATGGTGATCAAGAAAAAGAAATTAACCGGGTGTTGGTAGGCGTAGATATGGAAGCAGCAGAAGTATTGCTGGCTGACCGCCTGAATGAAAAAGGTAAAAACATTGATTTGATTATTGCCCATCACCCGGAAGGCAAAGCCTTGGCTGCTTTGCATGAAGTGATGCACTTGCAGGAGGATATTTTGGCTAAGTATGGTGTGCCGATCAATGTAGCTGAGGGCATTATGGCTTCACGCATCAGCGAAGTTAAGCGGGGTTTAATGCCGCTTAATCACAACCGGGCGGTAGATGCTGCTAGATTATTGGGTATCCCGTTTATGTGTATACATACCCCGGCTGACAACCTGGTTACCGATTATTTACAGCAGAAATTTGATCACGAAAAACCGGATACTTTGGATGATGTAGTAAAATTGCTTAAAAAAGAGCCGGAATATGCGGAGGCGGTAAAATATAATGCCGGACCGGCTATTGTAATTGGCAATAAAAAACGCCGGGCCGGCAAAGTACTGATAGATATGACCGGCGGTACCGGTGGTTCGGAAAATGCTTACAGTAAACTCTCTCAAGCCGGGGTAGGTACAATGGTAGTGATGCACATTGGCGAAAAACATCGTAAAGAAGCGGAAAAAAATCATATTAATGTGATTATCGCCGGCCACATGGCCAGTGATTCTGTAGGCATGAACTTGCTTCTGGATAAATTAGAAGAACATAAAATAGAAGTGCTGGTTACTTCCGGTTTGATTCGGCATAAAAGGTGAAAAATGAAAAGTTAATGTACAAAATTTGATGATTAGAGGTGAAGGAGATGAATATTGGCTATACGATTCAGGTTTGGCAAGAAGGAAACCAATATATTGCCCATGCTATGCCGTTGGATATTATGAGTTCCAGCGAAACAGTGGAGAATGCCAAAAAAGCAGTAAAAGAAGCGGTAGCTCTCTTTATTGCTACCGCTAAGGATATGGGAACATTAGAAGAAGCTTTGGAAGAGTGTGGGTACCGGATTCAAGGTAGAGAGATTGTGAGTCCCCCGTGGATTATGATTGAACGCCAGCAAACAGAACTGGTGGTCTAAATATGCCTAAAATCACTCCAATTCATTGGAAGAAATTAGAAAAAGTATTTTTTTTAGCGGGATTTTGTTTTATCCGGCAGTCTGGTAGTCATCGTTCTTATTTTAAAAAAGGGATTTTACGACCCATTGTTATTCCAACTTATGCAGAAGTGCCAGTTATTATTATCAGAAACAATTTAAAGACTGCCGGGATTAGTCGGGAGGAATATTTCAACTTATTAAAAAAGTAATAATATTAGTGGTCTAGTAATTAGGTAATATTATCATGATATACTTTTAATTAAGGTGGTTTTGGTGATTTTATGCAAGAAAGAACTTTGGGTAAACTAGAATTTGATAAAGTGCGCCGGCATTTAGCAGCGCTTACTAATTCAGCGTTAGGGCGAGAAATAGCGCTGGAGTTAAAGCCGGCGATTGATATTGATACTATCCGGGCTTGGTTGGCTGAAACTAGCCAAGCCCGGGAACTGTTCCGCTTAGAATCGGCCGCTGAAATTGGTAACTGGCATGATCTTCGGAAGGCGATCTTGCACTTGGAACGTGGTATGATCATGGCAGCAGAGGAACTATTTAACATTGGCGAAACACTGGCAGTATCCCGGCGGCTGAAAAAATTTCTAATAGAGCGTACTCAAAAATACCCGGTATTGGCAGATATAGCAACCGGTTTAGCAGTGTTGCCGGAAATTGAAAAAGCGATTTTAAAAGCTATTTTACCCGGTGGTGAGATTGCTGACCGGGCTACGCCGGAACTGGCTCAAATCCGGCGGCAGTTAGTTAATGCTCAGGCTAAAGTTAAAGAGCGGTTGAATCGGATTATCAATGCACCCGGCCAGCGAAAATATTTACAAGAAGCCCTTGTGACCATGCGAGGAGATCGCTATGTAGTGCCGGTAAAACAAGAAAACCGCAAGATGATCCCGGGGATAGTCCATGACCAGTCTGGTAGCGGGGCGACAGTATTTATAGAACCGCTTAGCGTGGTAGAGGCTAATAATGAAGTACGCCGTTTGACAGTAGTGGAAAAGCAAGAAATTCAGCGGATATTAACAAAACTCAGCGCTTTAACCGCCGGGGTAACCGCAGACTTAACTCTGACCGTAGCAGCATTGGGTTATTTAGATTTTGTCTTTGCTAAAGCTAATTACAGCCGGCAATTAAATGCTGGGCAACTTGAAATTAGTGCCGACCCTAAAATTAAGCTTAAAAAAGCCCGGCATCCCTTGATTGTCGGGGCGGTGGTGCCGTTGGATATCGAATTAGGAGTAGATTTTAATACTTTAGTGATTACCGGACCGAATACCGGTGGTAAAACAGTAGCTTTAAAAACAACTGGCTTAATGGTGTTAATGACCCAAGCAGGGTTACATATTCCGGTGGAAGCCGGTTCGGAAATAGGTTTGTTTAGCCAAGTATTTGCAGATATTGGCGATCAGCAAAGCATTGAACAATCTCTCAGCACATTTTCCGCTCATATCACCAATATTGTGGCTATTCTGGAACAAGCTACTGCCGGTAGTTTAGTATTATTGGATGAATTGGGTTCGGGTACCGATCCGGTAGAAGGGGTAGCCTTAGCGCAAGCAATTTTAGAACACTTGCATCACCGGGGAGTGTGTACAGTAGCTACCACTCACTATGCAGAACTAAAAAACTTTGCTTATACTCATCATGGTGTGGAAAACGCTAGTGTGGAATTTAATAACGAAACTCTGGCACCGACTTATAAACTGCTAACTGGTCAACCGGGCAGCAGCAATGCTTTTAAAATTGCGGTGCGTTTAGGTTTACCTGAACAAACAGTAGCACGAGCCCGGCAATATTTAAGTGCCGAACAAATTAAAACAGCGGATTTAATGCAAAAATTAGAGCAGGCCCGGCAACAAGCGGAGAGTGAGCGTTGCCAAGCGGCGCAAATCCGGCGTGACAGTGAAAAGCTGCGCATACGCTACCAGCATTTAGAGCAACAGTTAATTATTCGCAAAGATAAAATACTAGACAAAGCCCGGGAAGAAGCGCAAGCGATCATTAAAAAAGCCCGGCAAGAATCAGAAACAACTATTAAAGAATTGAGAAACAAGTTGGCTGAGCAGTCGACTAAGGAACGGGAAGTAGCGATCAAAAAAGCGCGAGAAAAGCTGTATGATTTGCGAGATAAAACAGTTGATCAAAAAATAAAAAAAGCGCTTGCTAAAACAGCATCTTTTCAAAAACTGCAACCAGGCGATCAAGTATTTTTACCCCAGTATAATAATAAAGGTTATGTATTGAATATTTTGGATCATAATCAAGTAACCGTACAAGTGGGGATATTAAAAATAACGGTAGCTAAAGACGAATTGCGGTTATGCTCGTCTGAAGATACTACTACATCTTGGCAGCAACAACCCCAGCTGGGGAAAATGATGCGAGATAAAGTACAAAATATAAATAACAGCCTGAGTATCCGGGGGCTGAAAGTAGCGGAAGCATTGTTAAAAATGGAAAAATATTTGGATGATGTTAGCCTGGCCAGTTTGAAACAAGTAACTTTAATTCACGGTAAAGGTACCGGGGTGTTGCGGGCAGTGGTACACCGGGAACTTAAAGAACATCCGGGAGTAAAAACATTTCGTTTAGGGGAAAGTGGTGAGGGTGGCGATGGGGTAACAGTGGTGGAAATGGTGTAAGAGGCACAAGTTACATTTGTTCCCAAAGCCGTTTCTCAATAATTAAATCGACAATGTGCCGATCTAGTTGACCGTCTTTGACCATCATACCAAGAATGTCCAGAGCCTTTGCTACCGGCATGCCTTTTTTATAGGGGCGGTCACTGGCGGTTAAAGCATCGAAAATATCAGCAATTGCCAAGATGCGTCCTTCTAGCATAATTTCATTTTCTTTTAGCCCCGCCGGGTAACCTTGACCGTTTAAATATTCATGGTG
>JAJOKO010000129.1:14342-17750 GCA_021129825.1 Desulfotomaculum sp.
GATCAACAAAGGTAGTGGGATGATTTGCTTTGATTATTAATGCTTTTGCTTTTTTAAGATAGTTGATTTTGATTTGTAAGCATTTTTCTTCGTCTAACGCTGCTTGATTTTGCTGCATTTTACAGAGTGCCAGCTGTTTTTCCAGAGATTTACTGGTTTCTTGCTCCATGGTAAGGTCAAAGCGCAACAGAATAAGCGGCAATTGCTGCTCCAGCCGGGTCGCTTTGTTCATTATTGCTAACGGTGTGCTTACTTTACCGATATCGTGTAGATTAGCAGCCATAACCAGTTGCTTGGTACGTTCATCATCGAATGTTTCACTGGCTAAATAGCCGGTGGTGGTGTTATTGATTTCCCGGGCGATCAAAGCAGATAACTGGGCTACTTTTTGGGTATGAGTAGTGTTATAAGGAGTTTGAGTATCAATAGCGGTAGTCAGTACATCAATGATTGAATCTAATATTTTTTGAATATCATTAATTAGTTTTGTATTTGTCAGCGAAATAGCCACCAGTGCAGACAGTGCTTCAATAATCTGCTGATCATCAATATTAAAAGCAATAGCTTGATTACTTTCAGGGTGGCTAGCATTGATTAACTGTAGCACACCGGTAATAGTTTCTTCATGATCTTTTAACGGGATTACCAGCATAGATTTAGTGCGATAACCAGTCATTTGATCGTATTTACGCGGACCGGTAAAATCAAATTTATCGCTCGAATAGACATCGGGGATGTTCACCGATTTTCCAGTTAACGCTACATAGCCGGCTACATATTCTGTCTGGATTGGTACCGGTGGCAGGATAATATTGCCCTGGATAGTACTTAAAAAAGTATTCATAGATTGATTATGTAATAGTTGAGCATACAAAAAATCATCTTTAACAAGATACAGGGTGCCAGCATCAGCATTGGTAATCCGCCGGGCTTCGGTCATAATCATTTCCAGCAAACGAGACCGGTCTTTTTCTGCTGTCAGGGCAATACTAATAGCCAGAAAATTATTCAGCCGGCAATTTAATTCTTTTGTTTCAGGCATCTCTTTTTAACTCCTAGTATTTTCTTATAATTTAAAATGAAGAATTAACGCCAAAACTAGCAAATGAAACACTTGGTCTGTAATCACTTTTAGCCAAAACAAGTCTGTTTGAGTGACGTATTTTAGCCAGTAATCAATAAACTTAGTTTTATCTAAAAACAGGTGAGCGATAAAAATTAAAATAACTGCCAATAGAGATAACCCGCCAAAAAACAAAGAAAACAGATAAACTGTTAAAGTGTAAACAAAACAGTGACTAAACAAGGGTAGGTAGCTATTTTTTTTATTTAGAGCCATCCAAGAATTTTGCAACAGGTAGTCCCCGGCTAAGTGTCCTAAAACTAACCAGGCAAATGGAGTCATGATATAAAAAACTCCTTTCAGTTAGTAGGTTTTTTCTGCTTCATCTCTGCCCGCAAATCTTGCCACCGGTTGCGGGCCTCTTTTACTATCACCGGTAACGTTTTACTTTGAGGGTGGTTGACCAGTTGACTAAACCATTTTACAGCAAGACCAGGATCACCCATTCTGTTGTATAATTCGCCAATCATATACATTAACAGTAATTCGTTTTTGCTATCTAAATCACTTTCTTTAGAGAATACTTCCAAATAGTGTTCAAGTGCTGTTTGTGAGTATTGGGTTTCTGCTTCCAGATCGTTTTGATATCGGCATAACCAAGCTAGTCTGATGTTGAGCCAAGCTAGCAGGGAATGTTTGCTTACTAATGCAGATTGACACATCAAGGTGATCTCGAAAGCTTCTTTAGCCCTGTGGACATCTCGTACCTGGCAATAATTTCTTTTAGGTAAAGCGTCTAAAACCGGTTTTAGTGTCTGCCGGGAATTAGCTTTTAATTTTTTAGGCTTATTGCCGCTAAAACCATAATTACATTGTGGACAAATAGTTACTTCATAAAACAGCGGGTTAACCATGGAGTAATAATTACAAAAGTCGCTGTCACTTTTTTCGATGCTGATGAATTTAGATAAAACCCCGGGGGTTTTAAATTTTTGCTGGCAATAAGGACAGATAAATCTTTGGTCGTAAAAGGTGCTTTTGATATAGGCTACTTCTTGTTCTGAAAGGGCCCAGGCTTTATCTTCAGAACCGTGTTTTGGCGAAGATTCCGGCAGGGTCTCTGGTTGTACTGATTCTGAATTTATAGATTGATTACTTTCTTGAGCAGGTGAAATTACAGCGTTATTAATTTCCTCACCGGATGCTTGCACGATTTTAGTATAGTATTGCATTTGTTTATCACCCATAATTTGTGATAAGGCACTAATATTTTTTGGATCATTCTTCAGTAAGGCAAAAAAATTATAAGGTATTTTAAACAAGAGGGTTTGCGGGTGGGCTTGTGCCGTTAGCATCCGGCACTTAGAACGGTTAAAATAGGCCATTTCTCCGAAAAAATCGCCGGCGGTAACCGTATTAACCAAGATATTTTGAGTAGTTGTTTTTTTATAAAAGTCTACCGTGCCTTGAATAACTACAAAAAATGTATCACCACGGTCTCCTTCATAAAAGAGAGTAGTATTTTCTTGGCAAGAGATTAAATCAGCAGTTCGGAGAATGTTTTCAAGAGCCCGGTCAGTAAAATCCTTAAAAAGTGGAAAACGTTTGATTAATTGGAGTTGTTTATCAATATTATCCATAATATTTTAGCTCCTATAATAATTTTAAAATTGATCAATATTTTTATTGTGAAGATATTGGCTTCTAAATAGTCCGGTGGTGATTTGTATTCTAGCAAGTTATAGCTTTTGAATATTTTGGCAAGAGGATGCCGAAGACGTCCAGCGGGCGTGAAGACAAAGCTACTTCGGCTTCAATTTCAATATCGCCCGGTTGAGCATCCTGCAAACTTTCACGTAAAGCCGCTAAAAACACCGGATGCCACTGCTTGTTAGCCAATTTACCCCACTTCCTTTGTTGATTGCTGTTTTTATGCGTTAAACTGCCGGTGGAACTCTTTAAAAACTGTTCTTAGAGTTTGCTTTGTCAAGGGCATCAATTTTTATAGTGACACCTGTTTTCAGACCTGCTTATCTTCCTTTTCATGTTCATAATTATAGCATATTCAAAGAAACAAATACATGCTTTTTATAAAATAGCTAGACTCCCGCTTGTTTTTTGGCTGTTTGCTCCTAAAGATTTATCAAAGTGCGCGTTAACTCTCACAGCCAACCTCTCATCTCTAACATCTCAATTGCCGGGTATTTCGCAGGGACTTTTCGAATATCCTCTCAAAGTTAATTTTTCGACCTTGCCTAATTCCAGCCTAATATGCTACAATAACTGTATAACCCGAATTCTGCGCGAACAACATAAAAAAACAACGTAAACCCTTTACACACAAG
>JAJOKO010000011.1 GCA_021129825.1 Desulfotomaculum sp.
GGTCACTTTTCCACCGGCTTCTTGTACTAATAGTATCCCGGCAGCTAGATCCCATGGTGATAAACCTTGCTGCCAAAAACCGTCTGTTCTACCTGCCGCTACATAAGCTAAATCTAATGCAGCAGCACCAAGAATTCTTATATTCCGGCAGCGCCCAAACCCTTTTTGGAATTGGTAGCGTAGCGGGCTGGCAACATGCCAATCTAAAGCGCTAAACCCGGTACTCAACAAAGCTTCTTTTAGCGTGCTGCGATTAGATACTGTGATATTATTGCCGTTTAATGTCACTCCTAAACCACGGGCCGCTGAAAATAACTCTTGGCGATTTGGTTCATAAACAACACCTACAACCGGCATTCCTTTTTGCACAATCCCAATTGAAACAGCAAAGTGGGGAATATTATAAACAAAATTCATCGTCCCATCTAACGGGTCAATCACCCAGCAATATGTTTCGTTTTGCAAAACATCAAAACAATTACCGGCTGCCTCTTCTGATAAAATTAAATGATGCGGAAATTTTTCTTTAATACGCTTAATAATCATCGCTTCACTTGCGTAATCAACTTCCGTTACTAAATCAACATGATTCGTTTTATATTGTAAATCCGTAAATTGACCTCGTTTTTGAACAATCCACTTTCCCGCTTCAACAGCGATAGTTTCTGCATATTCCTGTAATAGTTTAAGCATTTTTGCCTCCTGATGTCTTTTTTAAATCCATGCTTTGATTTTCGTTAAACATTCTTTAGCTTCCGCCCGAAACCGGGGTTTTAATTCCAAAACTAAAGCTTTTGGCCGCGGAAAATCAATAGCAGTGAATATCTCAGCATACGGAATTTCGCCCCATGCTACCGGAAGGTGTAAATCACCTTCACCCATGAGATACAAGTGCATATATGATCTATTTAAATTAATGATTTTCCCGAAATTATCATGAACATGAAAATGATTGACATACGGGGCGGCGTATTTTATCTCTGCCAAAAAATCACGCTGGTATAAATTAGCTGCTAAGTAAGCATGACCAAAATCCAAGCAGATACCCACATTATCTTTGTTGATCCTTTTAACTTGATCTGCCAATTCTTTCAGAGAACTGCCATAGCTATGGTTTTTGGGGGATAAAATATCCCTGGAACTTGGATTGGCATTTTCTATCGCAATCTGGATCCCTTTCTGGGCTGCTTTTGCCGCTAGGGTTGCTATTTGAGTAGCCTCGTGTTGTTTTATCTTTTCCAGGCTATGTTGCTCTTCATCAGGCATCCGGACTGCCGCATGATAAACTATCAAACTAGCCCCTACCTGGTCAGCATATTCAATACAAGCTTCAAAAGCACTATAATGGATCTCTTTTCTCTTGAAGTCACCCAGATTCAGATCATCCGGGGCATGGATAGTATATTTTAGATTAAATTGACCCAGTATTTGTTTTGTTTCTGCCACTCTTTTATTAACTAACCGGCCATTTAAAATAACATCTAGTCCGTGAGGCGGAATCTCGATATAATCAAAACCAAATTCACTATAATAGCGGATTATTTCTGAAAATTTTGCCAAATCACCGCCAATAATTCCACCGTCAGCATTAATGCCAATTCCGGTTATCATTTATGCCCTTCCCCCTTGTAATGATAAATTATAATGATAGATTTTCGCCTGTTTCTTCATCAAAAACATGTACGCCTGCCCTGTCCGGATATAAGTAAAAGTGCTCCGGCAAATTATTGGCAACCATATTTTCGACAAAAACACAAACATTTTGTTTGCCAATAGCAGCCCGGATAATTACTTCCCGACCTAAATACTCTAGCGCTAAAAGTTTGGCCGGTAAAGCATCTTTGCTTTCTTGGGTAATAGCTAATTGATGCGCTCTAATACCCAGTTTCACTTGCTTACCGGTATACTTTTCCGGCAGGGCTTTTTCTTTAGTAAAAGCATAACGCCAGTCGTCTGCCACAACAACTTGCTGGTTACCTTCATTAACTAAACGTCCTTCCAGAAAATTCATTGGCGGGTTCCCCATAAAATGGGCTACAAATAAGTTTTTAGGTTTGTTAAATAATTTTTCCGGTGGATCAAACTGCTGGATTTTACCTGCATCTAAAATGGCCACCCGGTCAGCCATGATCATCGCTTCTTCCTGATCGTGCGTAACTAAAACAGTGGTAATCTTCAACTGCTTTTGCAAGCGACATACCTCGTTACGCATATTATTTTTTAAGCGAGTGTCTAAATTAGACATCGGTTCATCCAGCAACAGCAGATCCGGTTTTTTCACTAACGCCCGAGCTATCGCCACCCTTTGCTGTTGACCACCGGAGAGTTGGCTAGGCCAGCGCTGTAAAAACTCTTGTAAATGAACCAATTCAGCCACTTCTTCAGCCCTTCGCAGCCGCTCTTTTTTAGGCACTTTCTGTTGCTTGAGCGGAAAGGCGATATTTTCCAAAACAGTCAGATGCGGGTATAAAGCATAGCTTTGAAAAACCATCCCGATATTACGCTCTTTCGGTTCAAGATCATTAACCACCACACTGCCAAAATAAATTTCACCGGCAGTCGGTTTGTATAAACCCGCCAACATCATCAGTGTTGTCGATTTTCCACAGCCACTGGGTCCCAGCAAAGCTATAAATTCACCATTTTCAATTTCCAGGTTTAAACTGTCAATGGCTAGCTGGTTGTTAAATGCTTTGGAAACATTATTAAATTTAATATTCATACCTGTTTTCCCCCGCCCATATTCATTTTCATTAAGAATTTTTGGGTGAACAAGAAGAACAAAAGTACCGGAAAAATATAAAATAAGGCCGCTGCTGCCAATAGTCCGTAGTTTACTACTCTAAAATCACCAATAATAGCTAAAAGATAGATAGCTAAGGTGTTATTATGCTCACTAAATATAAACGTGAATAATAATAAAAATTCAGACCAACCAGCTATAAAAGAAAAAATACTAATAGCCGCAATACCTGGTTTAACCTGCGGTAGGATCACTTGATACCAAACGGTAAGCCGGTTACAACCATCTACCAGTGCCGCCCATTCGATATCCCAAGACACCTCGTCAAAAAAGCCTTTAATAATATAGATAGAAAGCGGAATTTGTAAAGCTACTTTGACCAGCATCACACCCCACAACGTATCAATCAATCCCAGCGCATTGAGTACATAAAAAATAGCGATTAACAGCAACACTCCCGGAAAGGCATGCAATATCAAAACTGAACGCAACATCAATTTTCGTCCCGGGAAATTCATTCTCGACAAGGTATACCCGGCCATAGTGCTGATAATTACTTCAAAAATAGTCAACCCGCCGGCAAATAATATGGTGTTCCAGGTAGCCTGCCAGATACTCGGGAGCACTCTTCCCCCAACTTCTACCGGACCCCATAAAAAACTCCAGTGCTCTAAAGTAAACCCAGCTGGAATTACGCCAGCAATAGTATGCGTGCTAATTGAAGTCAAAAATAACCACAAAAACATCAGCCCGATGGGTAAAGAAAAAATCGTTAACAATAGATAAGCTAACAATAAATGCCATTTCTTTTGGAGCGTTTTTAAGAAACTATCCCGTGCTACCGGGGGTGTTTTTTTAACTACCATGTTCATCCTTTCACCTCTAATCAATTCTTGATGATTTAATCATCCGGTTAAAATCGAACAGTTTTAACATCAGTGCTGTTAAGAAAAAAGCTGTGAATACCATCACCAGTGCCAGTGCTGCACCGTAACCAAATTCAAAACCGACAAAAGCGCGGTGATAAGAATATAAAGACCATACTTCGGTATCTAAAAACGGCCCCCCACCTGTAAGCAGCAAAATGTATTCAAAAGATGTTAACAACGATAACAATTGCCAGACACTGACAAACATAACCGGCCATTTCATTAATGGTAAAATGATCTCTTTAGTGATCGCAAATTCCGTAGCCCCGTCCACTTTAGCCGCTCGAAAAATATCTTGCGGAATAGCCCGAATTGCCGAAGAAAATATAATCATTCCAAACGAAGCCCCCACAAAACCATTTGCTAAAATAACTATCAGCATAGCATATTCACTGAGCCAATTTTGTGGTTCTACTCCTAAAAAAATAGCACTCAAAGCATTTAACAGCCCGTATTGACCCGGGGCAAAAAACCACAGAAAAAGCAAAACATACACTACCGGCGGCGAGATACGCGGTAACATCCACAAAGCCCGGAAAAAAATGCCGGATTTTTCGTGTTGAATATAGTAAGTAGAAAGTAACGCCAACACGAAGCCGAAAACTACGTTAAAAAATAACGTCCCCCCGACATATTTGCAAGTATTCCAAACTATTACCGGTAAAAACGGGTCGGTGAATATCTTTTCGAAATTTACCAACCCGGCAAAACGCCACTCCATAGCATAATTCATATCTGTAAAAGCCAACATAACGGTAATGAATGCCGGTATAACATAAAACATTACTACTAATATCAAAAAAGGACTGAGCATCAAGTAAGGTAAAAACCAGCGTTTCATGATTTGCTTCCTTTCTGAGATAAGCTCCTATTCTTTATTCACATGAGAAGGGACAACCACAGGGGGTTGCCCCTTCAATTATAAAATAAAACTAGCCTTCTTTTATAATGATATTATCGCCAATATCGCTTTTGATTTGCGCCTCCATTGCGTCCAGGGCTTCTGCCGGAGTTTTTCGGCCTAACTGAACCGCTTGAATTGCTTTATAAAAAGCCCCGCCGTAGCTAACAAAGTCCGGGTGATTCGGTTGAAAAGTTGTATACTCAATCATATAGGTCACTGTGCTTAAAAAGGGATCTGCTTGTACCCGCTCGTGCTTTATACCGCTTTTAGTGATCGGCAGGTGGCCTGTTTCCACATTTGCAGCTTGAAATTCCGGAGCTGCTACTAACTCTAATAAACGGGTCACCAACTCCGGGTGTTCAGTTTGCGCAGATACGGTATATACAAACGGGTGCGACAGGGTTATGGGATTACCACCTTTTTCAGCCGCCGGCACTAACATAAAATCAAATTTGTCCATAACTTCATCAAAGGGCATCCCTTGCGCTACATAATTAAACACATTCCAAATTCCGCCATACCAAAAGAGCGCTTGACCATCAATCATCATTTGATGCACTTGTTTCCATTCCATTGTGGTTATTGCTTCCGGTGTCACTTTCTCGTTTTGGGTTAAACCATGCAAATACTGTAACGTTTTCAAAATCGCCGGTTTATCAAAGATCAGTTTATCCTGAGCAGGATCATACAGTTGGGCGCCAAAGTTTTTAGCCATCATATGAAACTCCGGACCATCTGTGGGACGGTGCAAGATGCCCCACTCAACCAACCCGGCGGCTTGGGCTTCTTTTCCCAGTTGAGTCATATCTTCAACTGTAAATGCTCCTGCTCTAACTTTTTCCGGTAAATTTTTAATCTCGGCTTCGCTCCAACCTAATTTTTGTAAAACATCTACCCGGAAAAACACCGGTCGCACTTCTAAATCCAAAGGCGCGCCCCAAATTTGGTCATTCCAAGTTACAGCTTCCCAAAGCACCGGAAAAATGTCTTGATAGGCCGCCGCTTCTTTCAACTGGCACAACGGCAAAATATATCCCCCGCTGGCTAACCAACCAATATTCGGGTGACCAACCGCATAAATATCCGGTTCTTTTTGAGCTCTAAAAGCTAACTTAAATTGACGGTAATAATCTGCCCAACCGCCGTCAAATATACTGGTCTCCACTTCTACTACGATATTTTTACCTTCTGCTACTAACTCTTTGTTTAATTTTTCCGCTGCTGCCACCAAATTGTCAACCCGCCGGGTTTCTGCACCAGCTGTTTGGGCTTTAATCGTAATTATTTCTTTTGCTTGTTCTTCTGGTGCAACAGTGGTTGTTTGGTCGCCGCAAGCAACCAATATTGCTAAACTAAATACCATTACCAATAAAAAAACAAAGTTTTTCTTTTTTAACATTTAATTTTTCCTCCTTCATTTAAATTAAGTAGCTAAATTAAGTAGATTGTCTGAAAATTATTTTAGGTGCTAAAACAACCCGGTCGTTTTTAACGGTCTTTCCGTTCAATATGTCCAGCAACTTTTTAACAGCTACCCGCCCCATTGCTTTTTTATCAACACGAACTGTTGTCAATGCCGGGGTCATCCATTTCGCAAACTCAATATCATCAAAGCCCATTACAGCAAGGTCCTCGGGAACATTGATCTGCAAAGAATGTAAAATTTTAAGTGCCCCAATGGCCATCATGTCATTACTGGCAAATATAGCATCCGGTCGACTATCTTTTTGCAGAAAATGATATACTCCCGCCATGCCGGTTTCTAATCCCAAGTCGCCAATGTAATGATGGTGGGGCTGAATCTCATGTCCCTTATAAGTAAGCGCATCTTGAAAACCCTGCCAACGCAGGCGATAACTACGATGTTCCAACGGACCGGAAATATAAGCAATCTTTCGATACCCTTTATTTAGCAAATACATAGTCGCATCATAGGCACCTAAATAATCATCATTAACTATATAGTTGGCATCTTCTATGATCGCGGTATTATTAATTAATACAAAGGGTCTACCGGCCTGTTGAATTTCACCAACCAGTTCTGCCGGCACCCGGCTTAGTAAAATTAAACCGTCAACCCGGTACTGAAAAAAACAATCACTGGGGCAAAAACCGACTTCATTATCGGCCATCATCAATAAGCTATAATCTGCTTTTTTTGTTTCTGTAGCAATAACATCCAGAATAGGTCCGTAAAACGGGTGCGCAATCACCGGCATGTGCTTGCGATAAATAATTAAGCCAATAATGCCGGTTTTCTTGGTAATCATTGCTTGTGCCAGGCGGTTGGGTCTGTAATTTAGTTCTTTGGCCGTCACTAAAACCTTATCTTTAGTTACTTGTTTGCAACTGCCTTTACCAGAAAGAACCCTAGACACCGTAGATTTTGATACCCCTGCTTTTTTAGCAATATCAACAATTGTAACCATCTACCACTTCCTCTTTTCTCTTTGGGAACGTTCTTAAAAACAAAGCGTCTTCTTTACATGTTGATTATAAACAGTTATTGTTAAGTTAATATTAACTTAAGGTTAATTTTGTTTTAAAAAACTATTAAGTTTAATAGTTTTTTGGGAATGTTCCCAAAAAACTATTAAACCCTTTCGTTGACTTTAGTAATAAAAGCGAGTATCATTAGATTAAGCTTGGATAAAATCATCTTTAAAAGTGCAGGTGGCTATTTTTGATAGAAATAACCCGGCAAAAACTAAAAACCATCTACGAATTAATCATGATCTCTTTAGCAATTCTAGTAGCAGTGCTACTATTTCGGGAATTTTTTGTGCCTATAAGCACTGCCGAGTTGTACTTGCATCGCTATATTAATTTAACGGTGTTACTTATATTTGCCGCTGATTACTTCGTGCGCTTCTTTCATGCTAAAAACAAAAAAACATTTGTCAAAAAAAATATTCCGGAATTAATTGCGATTATTCCTTTTGAAGCTATTTTTCAGCTAGCACGTTTGGCGCGTCTGGTTCGTTTGGTGCGGTTAATCCGTCTTTTTAGAGCAGCAGTGATTTTCCGCCGCTACTCTGATACGTTGTTCGGTATTTTACGCACCAACAGTTTGCAATATATCATTTTAGCCACTACCGCCATCGTTTTACTAGGTGCTTTAGGTATTCAGATTTTTGAAAAAGACACCGGGACAGTCAATGATTTCAACGATGCTTTATGGTGGTCGGTAGTAACCATCACTACTGTAGGCTACGGCGATATTGCCCCTGTTACTACCGGCGGGCGAATTTTGGCTGCTTTTTTGATGATTGTTGGTATTGGTTTTCTGGGAATGATTACCGGCACTATTGCTACTTATTTCGTGGACAAAATCTTTAAAAATAAAGCTACTCTGACCTTAAATGATGAAGTGAAACAATTGATTTTATCTCAAACAGAAAGACTGGAAACGCTAGATAAACAACAGCTAGAGCATTTAGTGGAATTAATTCGGTTTTATAACCAAAGCCAATTATCTCAAGAAACTACGGTTAGCAAATCCCGGCAATCAAAACAAGAGTGAGTAGATAATAAATATTATTTTTTTATAGTTAATTGCTTGTCTATTAATATTGTATCCTGTATAATGTGGGTATCTACGCATAAAATACCATTCATACAAGTCGTAAGTAGTACTGTTGTAAAAAAAATGAATAAGGAGTGTGTTTATGTCAATCAATTTGCAAAAAGGACAAAAGGTGGATTTAACTAAGGGTAGTGGAGGCTTATCCAGTCTGATAGTTGGCTTAGGTTGGGACCCGGTTCAACAAAAAAGCACTGGCGGCGGCGGTGGCGGCGGATTTTTAGGTAAAATCTTAGGAGGTGGTGGCGGATCAGCTGAAGTTGATTGCGATGCTTCTATCTTGATGCTTAATACTGATAGTAAGTTAACCCGCAAGGAAGACCTTATTTATTATGGTAATTTAAAAAGTAGTTGCGATAGCGTACAACATACCGGCGACAACCTGACCGGTGAAGGCGAGGGCGATGATGAGCAGGTTATTATTGAGTTAAGTCGTATTCCTGCTAATATTCACAAACTGGTTTTTGTAGTTAATATCTACGATTGTCAACGTCGCAAACAAGATTTCGGTTTAATTCAAAATGCTTTTATTCGCGTAGTAAACAAAAGTAATAATCAAGAATTAATAAAATTTAATTTGTCGGATGATTATGCTGGTTTAACTACTTTGATTACCGGCGAGATTTACCGCCATAATAACGAGTGGAAATTCAATGCTATCGGTCAAGGCACTAACGATATTTCTTTAAGCGAAGTGGCTAAGAAGTATCAATAACTTAAAAAACTTAAAAAAATTTAAAAAAGTGAGGTAATGAATAATGGGTATCAGTTTATCAAAAGGTCAAAAAGTGGATTTAACAAAAAGTCACCCGGGGTTAAGTAAAGTGCTTGTTGGTTTAGGTTGGGACACTAATAAGTATGATGGCGGGGCTGCTTTTGATTTAGATGCTTCTGTTTTTTTGTTAGACGCTAACGGCAAAGTAAAAAACGACAAAGACTTTGTGTTTTTTAATAACTTAGAAGGTGGTAACGGTTCGGTAGTGCATACCGGCGATAATCTAACCGGTGAAGGTGAAGGTGACGATGAACAAATTAAAATCGATTTAAGTGCTGTACCGGCAGAAATTGAAAAAATTGCTTTTACTATCACTATTCACGAAGGAGAATCCAGAAAACAAAATTTTGGTCAAGTATCCAATGCTTTTGTGCGGGTTGTCAATGAAGCCAGCAACGAAGAGTTAATCCGCTATGATTTAGGAGAAGATTTTTCTATCGAAACTGCAGTTATTGCCGGGGAACTTTACCGTCATAGCGGCGAATGGAAATTTAATGCTACTGGTAGCGGTTACCAAGGCGGTTTAGCGTCTCTTTGCAAAGATTACGGCTTACAAATAGGCTAAGAGAGGTTAAAAGATAAAGAGGTAAAGAGGTAGTTCTTAAACCCTTTAACCTCTTTACCTTTTAATCTCTTCATCTCTTCTATTACCTAATCTAACATTTTGAAAGGAAACTGAAATTAATGATACCTATCCTGATTTGGAGTTTGGTTTTTGCAGTCAGTTTGTTTGTTTTACTCCAAGCTGCCGATTACTTTATTGAATATGCTGAAAAAATAGGTTCTTCGCTAGGCGTCCCCATTTTTATTATCGGAGCCACTATTGTCGCTTTCGGCACATCTTTACCTGAACTAGTCGCAGGTATTTTTGCTGTTTTAGACGGTACTACCGAAATAGTAGTTGGCAATGTAGTCGGCTCTAATATCACTAATATTTTTTTGATATTTGCGCTCGCCGCTATTATTGCTAAAAAAATAACTACCGACCGGAAAGCTATCCATATTGACTTGTTTTTTATGCTTGGTTCGGCTTTCTACTTAGCCTTGACTATTTGGGATGGCGTTTTTACAATGGCAGAAGGTTTATTTTGTTTGGCAATGATGGTTATGTATGTAGTTTACACCGTAACTACAGTAACAGATCAAGATGATGACGATGCTCAAGAAAAAAAGGTTAAAATTAATTGGAAACATGTTGCTGTTTTAATCATCAGTGGTGTTTTTATTTACATAGGAGCTAAATATACCGTAGATGCTATTGTCCAATTAGCCGGCATGTTCAACATCGGCGCCGAAATAATAGCCCTTAGTGCTGTGGCTTTGGGTACTTCTTTGCCGGAACTTTCGGTAGCACTAGCCGCCATTAGAAAGGGCATCCCGGAATTAGCGATTGGCAATGTGCTGGGTTCTAATATTTTTAACATCTTAGCAGTGATGGGTATTCCCGCTTTAATTAGCCCGTTGGTTATTCCGGTTGGGATCATGGAATTCAGCCTACCGTTGATGTTACTGGCAACCTTAATGTTCTACTGGACATTTCATCACAAAGAAGTTTGCCGGTGGCAAGGTATATTATTGCTCGCTTTTTATGTCTTCTTTTTGGGACGATTATTTGAGATAGTATAATTTTTTACTAAGGAGAGAACTACTATGCTGGCCAAAGATATCATGAGCCAAGAAGTGATTACCGTAAACGAAGACACTACGATCGAAGAACTAGCTAAAACCTTGCTAAAACATAATATCTCCGGGGTACCGGTAATTGATAATCAAGGTGACTTGGTGGGTGTGGTCACCGAAGGAGATCTTTTGCGCAAAAAAGCAAACCCTAGAATACCCGGCTTTATAGGAGTTTTAGGCGGCATCATCTTCTATAAAGGTGTGGAGCGCTATCAAGAAGATTTTGAAAAATTAGCAGCTATCAAAGCTTCGGAAATAATGTCTGCCGATTTAGTAATTGCTAATAAAGATACTGAATTAACAGATGTCGCTTCTTTAATGCTTACAAATAACATTAAACGTTTGCCAGTTGTAGAAGAAAACCGCTTAGTCGGTATTATCAGTAGAGCAGATATTATCAAAAGTTTAATCGAATAGTAATTATCAAAGCTAATAACATTACTTTAAAAATTAATGTTATTAGCTTTTTTGGTCGATATAATTAGTATCAGGGGGAATAATTTGTGTCGACCAACATTGAAGAAATCATTAAAAAAATAAAAACAGAAGCAGAAACAAGTGGTCAAATAGCCGGCGAAATAGAAGGGCGCACAGCCGGCAAGGAAGAAGGACTGCAAGCTGGTATTGAACAAGGATTCAGAGAAGGTTTTTTGACCGGTCTTAAAAAAGGGCGTGCAGAAGGCTTTGAAACCGGTAAGGAAGAAGGTGAAATGGAAGGACGCTTTCAAGGTCGCCTGGAAGGGCGCCTTGAAGTCATCAAAAAAATGTTGCAAAGAGGAATGCTTTGTGATGAAGTCGCTGCTATCACCAACTTCTCACTGGAAGAAGTCGAAAAGCTGGATCAAAGCTTGCTTAATAAAAAGAGCTAAGTCTAAAAGAAATGAAACATCAGCAGTCGGCTGAAGATTTAAAAGATTTTAGCTGACTGCTGAACAGTGAAAGTTTTAGTCAAAAAAATACTCCCGCTTAATATTTCAAAATCATAATTAATCAGCGTCCCCGTTAATTTCGCATTTATTATTTGTTTTTTCCTGTTGCTCAATTAAATTACGAATATTAATAAGCGGTAAAATAAGTGGTTCTTGATTAGCCACTCGAGTAATATCAGCAATTATTGACCTCAAAAAAGGAAACAACGCCGTTACCCCATTTACTTTGCAAAAATCATGAAATTTCTCTGGTGCCATGTCATTTTCCGTACTAAAGAATCCCGTCAATACAACTTCCAATGAAAAAGGATAATTGTTTTCCTGAGCATTTTCAAAAATTACTGCACGGATACCCACCTCCCCTTTAAGAGGTTCAGTATCAAATTCAACACACACCTGTAAGCTAAAATTTAAATCTACAGGTTCTTGATGTTTAAACTTCGGATTTAGATTGTAGCTTATACCATCAACTTTATAATTATCGAATCGAAACATACTAGTTAACTGTTTATTCATTCTTAAGCCACCTTTAAATCTAAAACAAAACTATCCCTTACTGAATCAGTTGAATATAAATTCGACTCTTTATAAGTTCCTGCCTCTTGGCGAGATACAAATATTGTAAAACTAAAACTAGGTGGGATCTCTATTTTTTCCAAAGGACACTTTTCTATGCCCGCTTCAATAAGCAATTTATCAAACTGCTCATCTGTCAAGCTATCAATTGATTGCATAACTTCCTTACTATACTGTTTTATATCCATTTACACTCCATCCTTTCAATGTTTCTAATGCAATCATGGTTTCTAACACAAAGCTGTATCTGCACTGGTTTAATATTCGTTCTTTTAAAAGTAGGTGTTTCGGCTTCGGAAACATCGAACACTGCTCTTACAACATCATACGGTTTTTGTTTGTATATTATATTCAAAACAACAAAATTAAGCAACTTTCTAGGGGTGCCGTCCTTCCTTTTTTTATAACGTTTTTCTATTTCTTTTAATATTTTCAAAAATTCTTCCCAATGATCGGTTAATGTTAAATCAAAAATAATCTCTGCTTTTATATCCCCTTTTAAAATCGCCCATGACTTGTAATTCCTTTCCTTTACGCACCAGTAATATGCTTGTTTAATATCGTTTTCAAAAAAATAAACACCTTCACCAAGCCATTCATCCTCATCTGCCGAAATTTTAAAACGTCCCTCCTGTAAAATCTTTTCAGCATTAGCCACAGTTGTACCATGAAACCCTAATAAAACTTCGTTCATTTATCATCTTATCCTATTCTACGCTTAATTATACCAAGTGATTATTTAGCATAGTTATTAATACAAATGCTATTGCTAAAAATCATCCGCCATAATTTAGCTTTCTACAATAAGCTTTGAAATCCTGCCAGAATTTCAAATTAAATTTACCGAACGTTACATTGTTTTCTTATCACTGCCAACTGCTCGTTTCTCAAAGCACCGGTTTCAGAAACTGCCCGGTATAAGATTGCTCTACCATCGCCACCTTTTCCGGGGTGCCAGTGGCTACTACTTCTCCGCCTTTTTCGCCCCCTTCGGGACCTAAATCGATCAGATAGTCTGCCGTTTTGATCACATCCAAATTATGTTCTATTACTACCACAGTATTGCCGCTAGCCACCAACCGGTGTAACACCTGCAACAAACGGCTGATGTCTGCCGCATGTAGTCCGGTAGTCGGTTCATCTAAAATGTAGATGGTGCTGCCGTTGTATTTGCCAACCCCGTTAGCAACTTTGGAAAGTTCAGTCGATAATTTAACCCGCTGGGCTTCACCACCGGAAAGTTTGGTGGCTGATTGCCCTAAGCGGATATAGCCTAACCCGACATCCTGCATGGTTTGTAACTTGCGGTAAATACGCGGGATGTTTTGGAAAAAATCAGCCGCCGTGTCTACCGTCATATGCAGTACATCGGCTATGTTTTTGCCTTTATAAAGCACCTCCAGCGTTTCACGATTATAGCGATGACTTTTGCAAATTTCGCAAGGCACATAAACATCCGGTAAAAAATGCATTTCAATTTTAATGATACCGTCCCCTTGACAAGCCTCGCAACGCCCGCCTTTAACATTGAAGCTAAACCGCCCCGGTTGGTACCCACGCACTTTAGCTTCTGGCATACCAGCAAAAAGATCGCGAATATAAGTAAAGACCCCGGTATAAGTAGCCGGGTTAGAACGCGGCGTCCGCCCGATCGGAGCTTGGTCGATCTCAATTACTTTATTGATGTTTTCAATACCGGTTATGTTTTGGCACCGCCCGGGCCGCACTTTGCTCCGGTATAGTGCTTTAACCAAACGCTTGTACAATATTTCATTAATTAAAGTGCTTTTACCGGAGCCGCTCACACCGGTAATACAAGTAAAAACACCCAGCGGAATAGTAACATCAATGTTTTTTAAGTTATGCTCCTGCGCCCCGGTAATAATAATTGCTTGACCGTTCGATTGCCGCCGTTGCCCCGGCACTGAGATTGTTTTTTGCCCGCTTAAATACTGCCCGGTAATCGAATCCGGGTTAGCGCTAATCTCTGCCGGTGTGCCGGCTGCCATTACCCGACCACCCTGCTCCCCCGCTCCCGGACCAATATCAATCACATAATCTGCCGTCAAAATAGTTTCTTCATCATGCTCTACTATAATTAAAGTATTACCCATATCCCGCAATCGCTGTAAGGTTTTAATTAAGCGTTGGTTATCCCGCTGGTGTAGTCCAATACTAGGCTCGTCCAAAACGTATAGAACACCCGTCAAACCGGAACCAATTTGAGTGGCCAGACGAATACGCTGGGCTTCGCCGCCAGAAAGGGTACTGGCTGCCCGGTCCAGCGTCAAATAATCTAAACCAACGTTAATCAAAAAATGCAAGCGCTCATTGATTTCTTTTAAAATTTGCTTGGCAATAATCTGTTCACGGGGGGAAAACTGGATTTGCTGCAAAAACTCTTGCAACCGTAGCACCGTCATAGCAGTCACTTGAGTAATATTTTGACCACTAATCAACACTGCTAGCACTGCCGGTTTCAAACGTGCTCCTTGGCAACTTGGGCAAGGGGTAGCAATAACATAACGTTCTAAATCCCGGCGACGGTAGTTAGAAGCAGTTTCTTGATACAAGCGATTCAGGTTGTTGATTACCCCTTCAAAAACAGTAGTGTAGCGACGGGTTTTGCCGGTCTTACTTTGATATTCAAAAGCAATTTTGTCTTGACCGCTACCATATAAAATCCGCTCTAAATCTGCTGCTGCCATCGCTGCTACCGGTATATCCAGACTAAATCCATAATAAGTAGCTACTGTTTCTAGATGATTAACGGCATTAGCAGTTTTCAACCAACCTTCAATTGCTCCCGCTCTCAGCGACTTGCTTTGATCCGGGATTACTAAATCAATATCTATTTCTTTATGAACACCTAATCCGGTACATACCGGGCAGGCCCCAAAAGGACTGTTAAAAGAAAAGGAGCGAGGCGCAATTTCAGCCAAACCAACACCACAGTCTACACAAGCTAAATTCTCACTGAATACAAGCGGTGCCGCATCAATTATATCTGCTAACACCACCCCTGCTCCCGCTTTCAAAGCGGTTTCTAAAGAATCTGCCAAGCGTTTTTCCACCCCGGGACGGATCACTAAGCGGTCTACCACTACTTCAATGGTATGTTTTTTGTTTTTAGCTAACTTAATAGTACTAGTTAATTCTTGCACTACACCGTTGATCCGCACCCGTACATAACCATTATTTTTGATTGCTGCCAAAACTTTTAGATGCTGCCCTTTTTTGCCCTGTACTACCGGTGCCAATAACTGCACTTTAGTACCCTCCGCCAACTCTGCCAAACGGTCTACCATTTGTTGCACTGTTTGGCTGGTAACCGGTTGACCGCATTGCGGACAATGCGGTTGACCTGCCCGGGCATACAACAATCGCAAATAATCATAAATTTCGGTTACTGTGCCGACTGTGCTACGCGGGTTGTGACTAGCCCCCTTTTGATCAATGGATATCGCTGGAGATAACCCTTCAATAGCATCTACGTCCGGCTTGTTCATTTGCCCTAAGAATTGCCGGGCATAAGCAGAAAGTGATTCTACGTAACGCCGCTGCCCTTCGGCATAAATAGTATCAAAAGCCAGCGAACTCTTACCGGAACCGGAAAGTCCGGTAATCACTACCAGTTTATTCCGGGGTATCTCGACATTAATGTTTTTAAGATTATGGAGGCGCGCTCCTTTGATTATAATTTTATTTAGCATCATTCAGCTCCTATTTTTTCGTGCTTAGCTGTATTTTATCACTTTTAGCTTCTCTTTTGAAATATTTTTGAAATATTATTGTAAAAAAACAGGTTTTAACCTTTTTAATGTAGAATAGGAATGTAAAATAGGGTAGTAAGTATAATATCAAAAAAATGCTACATGAAAATATTGCATAGGAGGTGCACTATCATGCCTAAAATGGCGGTAACTACTTTAAAGCCTGGTTTAAAATTAGCCCAGTCTATTTATAGCCAAAATGATGATTTTTTGCTTGCAAAAGGAGTGATGCTAAGTAAACAGGATATTCAAAATATAATTTCTTTAGGTATCACAGCAGTATCTATCGAACAGGTCTTACCAACAAACGAAGGTCTTGCCAGCGAAGAATCTAAAGAACAAAATTTAAAATTTTTAACATCCAATATTAACGCTAAAAGTATCGTTACTGACAAAACACGTCTTGCCGCCACTCACCAAATAGAAAATATTATGCTAAATATTAAAGAAGCTGGCAAATTAATCATTAAACCGGAGCAACTTCATTCTACTATCAGTGATTTAGCCGGTGGCATTTTTTCTAATAAACACTTAGCTTTTAATTTACATGGTTTACATGATAAAGATAATTATACCTTCACCCACTCGGTTAATGTTTGTATTTTAGCGATGATGACCGGCATCACTTTGGGATATAGTTACAAGGATTTGATTGTATTGGGGACCGGGGCTTTATTGCATGATATCGGTAAAATGCAAATCCCAGACAAAATCCTGAATAAACCCGGCAAGTTGACAGCAGCAGAGTTTAAAATCATGAAAACTCACCCTTATTTAGGTTGCCAACTACTACGACAGGTAGACGGGTTAAAAAGCTTACCCGCCTTAATTGCCTTAGAACACCATGAAAGTTATGACGGTTCTGGTTATCCTTTAGGCGTCCACAAAAAAGATTTTCATGAATATGCTCAAATCGTTGGTATTGCTGATAAATTTGATGCCTTAACCGCTAACCGGGTTTATAAAACAGCGCACGCTCCCCATGAAGCCTACGAAATGTTTGCCGCTGCCGGTAATTATATCTTTGAACCACATGTCGTTAAAGCTTTTTTACACAATATTTCTATCTACCCGTTAAAAACAATAGTGGTACTAAACACTCTTGAAATCGGGGTGGTCATTGATACACCCAAAGGGCGCCCGCTACACCCCAAAATCAGGTTATTTTTTGATGCGGATCACCAGCGCTTACCACAAGCAAAAGAACTCTATCTTGACCCTAAAGATACTGTGGCCATCCTCAGAGTGCTGGAAAAAGATGAAATTGCAGAATTGAATTTTTGATATTAAAAAAAGGGTGCCTTTAAAGGTACCCTTTTTTGCTTAATCTTTAGTACGTGTTCGAAAAGGAGTACGATAGACCCAAGAAGTTCAAGGCGACTTGGTAATGGTGGGGTGAAGCGTATAAATAATACGTAAGCGTCGCCATTACCAAGTTAACACCCAGAGGGTACCCGGAAATTCGCTGGGTATTTCGCACGGACTTTTCGAACATCCTCTTTTATTTAGCAGAAATAGTTACTTCTTGGGTAGCTTTATTCCAACCAACAACATAACCAAGAGCTTTAGCTACCGGACGGGCCGGTAACATGGTACGACCGTCTTCAACCATTGGTGCTACATCCATAAAACTAGTTTTACCGTCAACTTGCAACTTCTTTTCGCCGATAGTCAACTCTATCGTTGCCACACCCGGCTTACTGATAGTAACTACTCCTTTGGCAAAATCAATATCATCATCACTTACACCCAAAGCATTAGCAAGAAAACGTACCGGCACAAAGGTACGCCCTTCGCTAACCATTGGTGCTGTATCCATCTTGACAGATTGATCACCAACCTGATAGC
>JAJOKO010000134.1 GCA_021129825.1 Desulfotomaculum sp.
TTAACCTTATAAATTATCTTCATAAATGAGCAAGTGGGGACGGTTCTTGCTTGCTTTGAAAGCAGAGCAAGCAAGAACCGTCCCCACTTGCTCAGTTATCAAACCTCAATACCAATCATTTTCATTAAAGCGACCGCATTAGTCGTTGGCGATACGCCCGGTTTAATGCGGTAATCAAAACATATTTTGTTGTTCTGAATATAATCGGTAAAATGATAATTTTTGATAGATTGGGGATGTTCTTGCTCCAAAATACCTAATTCTAAATCATGGGTAGTGACCAAACCAATGGTCGTTAATTTATTCAACTTTTCCAGCACTGTTTTGGCGCAAAAAATCCGGTCTTTAGAATTGGTGCCTTTGAAAATTTCATCCAGCAAAAAAATAACCGGCGTACCCTGTCGGGCCGCATCTACAATAATCTTCATCCGTTTAAGTTCGGCATAAAAAGCAGATGTGTTTTGTTCTAAATTATCGTGTAGTTGGATACTAGAATAAATATCCATTAACGAGCAGCGCATATTTTGGGCACAAACCGGCGCACCGGCATAAGCCAGTACTAAATTAATGCCTACCGTTCTCAGAAAGGTACTTTTGCCGGACATATTAGAACCGGTAATTACTAAAATCCCCCCCGCCGGCGACAGCATAATATCGTTACAAATACGACTGCCGGCAGCAATTAACGGGTGTCCTAAACCCCGGGCTTCCAGCAACGGCTTACCGGACACAATCTCTGGAAAAATCCAATCCGGGTGATCATGCAGTAGACCGGCCAAGCCGGACATCGCCTCAAAATCCGCAATCACCTTAAACCAGTTTTGTAAAGATAATCCGGAAACACTTTTCCACTTTTCCAACTTAGCTAAAGTATGTAAATCCCAAAACACAGCTACATTAACCAGCAAATGTAATAACGGCGATTGGCGAAAAGCCATCCGGTCTGCAATTTTAGCCAGGACTTTAATTTGTCGCGAAGCCCGCTTACCGCTCCCCAAAAGAGCCTGTTGCCATTCCAATAGTAACGGGGCCTTAAATTGCTGCTGTTCAATACAATTCAGTAACGCAAAGCAGCGCTGCAATTCTTCAACAGCAGCCTCTGTGGTGGCAAAAACTTTACTAATCAGTTTTTCAGTAATAATAAATACCAACATTTGGAGTGCTAGCATGATCAACACAACATAGAGCGGGACAATATTAATAATCGTTAAAATTAATAAAAGCAATGTCAGCACCGGCAGTATCCACAACAATTTAAGATACTTGTTGTTTATTTGAATTGATGGGGACATTTCGCATCTCTTCATAAGCGGTGTGTCCCCTATCCTAAATAAAGGTTTAGCTTTCACCCAAGCCCATAATTGCTCCGGATTGCGCAATTTATTTTTCCCGTCCAGACCCAGAGCTTGAAAATGTTGCCGCCACTCCAAGTGTACCGCTAAATCATTGATAGCCTGTTGGCGCGGCAGTATTTTTTTTGATTCCACCGGAGCAGTGAGCATGTCCGCTAAAGCTTGTTCACCTAAAAAAGAAGTAGCGGCATTAAGATACTGAAATAATGAACCGGTACCAAAAATATTTAAATCGGCAGCATACCGGTGTGCCAGATTAATAAACCGGTTACCCGTATTCGAGAACTGACTCCATTTGCCGGCCAGCCGCTGCAAAGCCGTTTCGTTAATATCGACCAATCTTTGCCAGTAACTGGTTTGTTTTTTGAGCCGCTGGTGCTTAATTACCAAAACCACAAATAGCCCTGCTAAAGGGAAGACCGGTATAAACAGTAGCGGCACCGGTCCCCAAAAACCACCGGCTACTAAACCAATAATCGCCAAAAAAATCAACGGGCGCCATAAAACCAGCCGATCACTTTTTTGTTTAGCTACAGCTAACTTGCTTTCAAAATCACTTTTGCGCTGACGATAAATTTTCTGCAATTTTTTCAATGTATCTTCTCCTGGTTTTATTGAGCAAGCGGGGAGCAAGCGGGGACGGTTCTTACTTGCTCTATCTACTTCTATTAATTAGCCACTTCCACAAAACCATTGATATTCCTGCTATGTTTCAATCTAAAGACAACTGCCCGGCAGTTTCTTCCCGGCGTATTTCCATAACCACATTTTGATCACCCACCATCACCACTAAGGGGCGGTGTGCCAAGGCCTGTTCCCGGTCCATCATAGTGTAAGCGATAATAATCACCTTGTCACCAGGCTGGGCTAACCGGGCTGCTGCGCCGTTTAAACAGACTTCACCAGAATTAGGTTTGGCGGCGATTACATAGGTTTGCAAACGACTACCATTGTTTAGATTTACTACATGCACCTGCTCGTGGACTAAGATATCTGCTGCCTTTAGTAATTCGCTGTCTATCGTGATGCTACCCATGTAGTTCAAATTTGCTGCTGTTACTGTAGCCCGGTGAATTTTACTTTTAAACATCGTTAAAAACATTTTTATCCCTCCAAAATAAGGTTATCTATCAATCTGGTTTTGCCAAATCGCACCGCTAACGCCAATAATGCCGTCCCGTTCAGCTGCTCTACCGCTTGTAAATCCGGGTAAGCATATACTTGCACATATTCTGGCTTAGCTAGCGGTTCGGTGTTGATTTTTGCTATTACTAAACTACAAATAGTTGCTGCATCCCGCTGACCTTGCTGCCAAACCTTTTGCGCCAACTGCAAGCTTTTAGACAATATTACCGCTGCCTGCCTTTCGGCGGGATTAAGGTAAATATTGCGCGAACTCCGGGCTAAACCATCACTTTCCCGCACTGTCGGCACAACAATAATTTCAGTATCCATATTTAAATCTTGTACTACTCGCTGAATAACCAGTACTTGCTGGGCATCTTTTTGACCAAAATAAGCTCGCTCCGGCCGGACAATATTAAAAAGCTTTGTGACCACTGTAGCTACACCAGTAAAATGACCGGGACGCTGACTACCGCATAATTTGCCGGTCAATGCTGCCCCTACCGTCACTGTAGTATTATGCCCTGAAGGATACACTTCTTTATCACTGGGGATAAATAGCACATCTACACCGGTCGCTTGCAATAACTGGCTATCTCGCTCTAAATCCCGCGGGTAAGCAGCTAAATCTTCCCGGGGACCAAACTGCAAGGGGTTGACATAAATGCTGACCACTACCAGATCACATTGCTCAACTGCTTTTTTCACCAGTGCCAAGTGCCCGGGATGCAAATAGCCCATGGTCGGCACCAAGCCGGTACTTTTGTTTTGGGCTTGGGCTTTTCGGGTAAAGTTTTTTATTTCAGTGATAGTTTTTAAAATTAGCATGTTATCAACCCCTCAGTAGTCAGTGATCAGTATAAAAAATCATTGTAACTTATTAATGTAGGGGCAATCCCCCCGTGGTTACCCTGTTTGGATACCTGCAAACAACCATTTGCTGATCGCTATTTTCAGGGTAGGAGCAAGCAAGAACCGTCCCCGCTTGCTTCGCTTGCTTAGAAACTGTGCTCTGGAGCAGGGAATTTTTTTTGCTGCACTTCATCCCGGTAGCTGGCCAACGCCTGCCCGATATCTTGCTGCAAATTAGCATAACGTTTTACGAATTTAGGCGTAAACCCGGTGCTCAAACCCAGCAAATCATGGGTTACTAAAACCTGACCGTCACAATCCAGCCCCGCTCCGATACCAATGGCAGGGATATGCAGTGCTGCGGTCACTTGCTTAGCCAATGCTGCCGGGATACACTCTAACACCAGCGCAAAGGCACCGGCCTCTTGCAGGCACCGAGCATCTGTCAATAATTGCTCCGCTGCGCTGGCCGTTTTAGCTTGCACCCGGTAGCCGCCCATTTGATGCACCGACTGGGGAGTTAATCCTAAATGACCGGTTACCGGTATGCCGGCGGCGGTTAACGCCTGTACTGTTTTCAGTACCGCTTGCCCGCCTTCAATTTTTACCGCTTTAGCCCCGCCTTGTTGTAGCAAACGCCCGGCATTACGCAATGTTTCTTCCTTAGACAAATGATAAGATAAAAAAGGCATATCCGCTACCACCAAAGCCCGTTTGGCGCCACGGGTAACTGCCTGCACATGGTGGGTCATCTGATCCATAGTCACCGGTACGGTAGTATCATAACCCAAAACCACGTTACCCAACGAATCCCCCACCAGAATAATGTCAATACCGGCCTCATCCAACATCACCGCCAAGGGATAATCATAGGCAGTAAGCATAGTAATCGGCTGCTTGTCTTGCTTCATTTTTTGCAAATCCACTATAGTGAGCGCTTTATTCATGATGATCATCCTCCATTATTTTAATCAACTCACCGGCTGTTGCCGGATTGATAGCACCCTTTTGCAAGGCTATCTCCACTGTGAGCCGGCCTAATATTTGATATGCTTGCCGCTTTACCGGATCTAATTTTGATAATGCCACCAGATGACTCTGTAAAGTAGCGGCATCTCCCCGTTCCACCGGTCCGGTTAACGCTTGGACAGTGCCTTTATGCTCAATATTATTTAATGTACCCCTGATTAGCGGTAATAACGCCTGCAATGATTGCTCCCGCTCTACGCCCAGTTTGCCAAATAAACTGGTAGCCAAGTGGATCACCGTTACCAAGTAGTTAGATGCTACAACAGCCGCCGCATGATACAAAGGTTTATCCTGAGCCGAAATAACAAAGCTGCTACCCTGTAAATCTTTGGTAATTTGCTGTAAAACCTCCACCGCCCCCTGATCACCTTGGATAGAAAAATAAGTACTAGGCAAGTTGGCAACGGCGTCCTCCACACCCGCAAAAGACTGTACCGGGTGAAATGCAGCTACGTTAGCACCAGCTATTTTAGCAGCAGCTAGCACTGCCGCCGGTAGCAAGCCACTGGTATGCACTACCACCTGGGCTTTATTAAATCCCCCGGCACCAGCAATAGTTTTAGCCACATTAGCCACCTCGCGGTCGGGAGTAGTAATGAAAACAACCTGGGCCCCACTAGTGATTTTAGCCGGTAAATCAGCATAACCGGTTTTTAAACGCTCCGCTAACTTTTTAGCTGATTTCAAACTACGGCTAGCTATTCCGGCAATCGGATAACCGGCTTTTTGCAAAGCCACCGCTAGTGCCGAACCAACTTTACCCGCTCCCACCACTGCTATAGTAGGCTTCATCGTTTCACCTCACTGTTTAATAGCATTTCAATATTAATAAACAACATCAAAAACGACCTCTAGGGAAATCCAAAAAAAGAACCCCCTGAGGTCGTTATGTTCATAACCAGATTTCCGTCTCGATCCATGCGGTTTCAAGCGGTTAAATTTTTCAGTTGTCAAGCATTTTTAGCAGGTGCAGTTCATTTAACTTGATACCGCCCTTAATGCCCTTTTAATATACCTAAAACGCAGTATAGCATATTACACCCATGCTTAGCAATAAAAATAATCGCCACGCACCATAATTACCATCTTTTTGCTGTTTAAATTTTGCTTTTTTTAGCCAGCACTTTTATTAAAACTTCGGTCTGATTTTCTAACTCGCCGGATTGCACTCTTAGTAGTAAAGCAGCTAAAAATTCTTTTATTTGCACCCCTTCACCCAGCACTTTTGCCACTGTCCCACCGGAAATAGCCAACTGTTTGGGGTAAAACGGCACTTCGGCCAGTATCGCCGTTGCTTTTTGTTCCCGTTCTACCATCAATTTATTAGTTAAATCCTGTTGAGTTTTCCCGGCTGACAAATCTGCTTGCGCTAGTTTCAATAGCTGTTGCACCGCTTCTTTTAATTCTTCGATGTCAGAAAAATTTACCGCCTGTTTGCGTAGCCATCTAATTAAATTTCTGGGTTTAGGCAAGTTCATGTGCTGCCTAATCAGCCAGCATATCCGCTTTTTAGCGGGTATTTTTAACCTGGTTAAAATTTTAGCCGCTAACCCGACCCCGGTTTCGGCGTGACCATAATCTGAGATTTCACCCCGCTTATTAATTCCCCGCACTCCCGGCAATCCTTTAGCGATATCATGTAGCAGTGCCGCCCAGCGTAATGTTGTTTCCGGCGGCAGGTTTTCGACTACTGCCAGTGTATGTTGCCAAACATCAAACCGATGGTAACGCTGATTTTGTTTTAATCCTACCAAGTGATTTAATTCCGGCAATATTTCAATTTGCTTTTTAAAGCCTTTTTTTTGTGAAAAGCAAGTGGCCTGGTTTAAATTGGTGGCTAACAGTAATTTAAGCCCGGTAGATGCGTATCGGGCAGTGATTATTTTTTGTAACTCTTTTTGTACTCTCTCCAAGCTTACTGTGTTGAGCGCACCGGGCAGTGCTGTCATGGTGTCACCGTGAATTTCAAAACCATATTCTGCTGCAAAGCGTAAAGCACGCAACCGGCGCAACGGGTCTTCTTTAAATCTTTGTTGCGCATTACCTACTGCCCGCAGTGTTTTGCGGGCAATATCACCGGCACCGTTAAAAGGATCGAAAATATTGCCATTAATATCCATCGCCATCGCATTAACCGTGAAATCCCGCCGGCTTAAATCAGTCCACAAGTCGCTTATTGAGGTAACTTCAAACTGACCTTGCCGACTGATAATCAGTGCTGTACCAAATTCCGGTCGAACAATCTTAATCCGCCAGTTGCTTTTCGCTGCTAAGCAGTTGATGAACGATAGCGGCGCCAGTACCACTATATCGAAATCTTGGGGGATTTTACCCATAAAGTAATCACGCACCGCACCGCCAACCAAGTAGACCTTAAATTTGTGGGAAAAAATTTTGCAACAACTCCCCGCATGGAAATTAAGGAACGTGGTGCTTATTATTTTAAACTCCAATAGTATTGTGATGTTGGATTATATGTTACAACTCCGTTTTATACTTACACTATTTCCGCGAAACATCTTCTGCCAAAATTTCAAAGCATACCGTTTACCTCGCATCCAAGTAATCACTGTACCATAAACTTCCAAGAGGCAAACATTCTTCTTGTATCTATATTGTATAATGCAAATCCTCTTTATGTGCGTGTTCGAAAAGGGTACCATTTAGCACATTTAAAATTTACATATTAATCCAATTAATCTTAAAACACACCCCCACCCTACCCTCCCCCATCAAGGGGGAGGAGATTTAGTCCCCCTTGATGGGGGAGGGGGGTTACCACAAACATACTTTTCGAACACGCACTATTAGTAAATTTCGTTCATTCTCAAGTGCTTTTTCAAGATGGTACAGAACAGAGGACTTGCCAGCCCGTTTTTGACCAA
The DNA here is from genome assembly GCA_021129825.1 of Desulfotomaculum sp. Lineage (GTDB taxonomy): Bacteria > Bacillota > Desulfotomaculia > Desulfotomaculales > Desulfohalotomaculaceae > JAJOKO01. The sequence continues at coordinate 7,244 of JAJOKO010000134.1, forward strand.
ATATAATAATGCTTTTGCCTTGTGTGCCCGATTTTTTAATCGCATAAGCCATGTTTCCAATAAGTTCTTCCCGCCCGAAAAACATTTCCGGTTCTTCCACTATTCCACTCTCTGCATGTGCAGCATATGGATTTTCTATTTCTTCAAACTCTGTCTCCGGGTAGAGCCGGACAGCAAAACTTTCTGTATAAGTTGGTTCAATATCTTTTGATCGCGTTTGATACTGGGCAGATACCGCTAGTGAAAATGTTTGTGATTCCAAAGCCTTTTTTGTTAAGCGTAGCGGAACTTCTAAAGTTCGCTGATCACCCCCACGCAAAGATTCAGCCAATTTAATTTCAGATTTAATAACAGTAAAAAAAACTTCGTCTCCCTTTTGCGCAATCAATTCCAATGATTCAGCCGGAGCGCATCCTGATTTATTAGCCACTGTAATTTGTACTTCTATTCGGTGGTTAGCCGGATAAGATTCAATGGCCAAACGAAGAGACAGTTGTGGTTTTGTCGTTTCATGTAATTCTGTTGAATATTCATTGATCTTCTCTTTAATAACTGTGATCACCGGGTGAATTTTTTCAATAGACATTTTAGTGGGACTTTCTTCAATCTCTTTCAGTAATTCTTGGCAATGACCCTCAATATGAATACATAGTCTTTCTCGCTCCTCAAAAGCTACTTGTTTACAAAGTTCTAATGCCGTTTCAAAAACTTTTTGCAATTGGCGCATCCGCTGTTTATCTAAATCAAAAAACAATTGTTCTTTATCCATATTCCCAATCCGTTCAACCCCATCTTCCAGCCAAGCTGTTGTTAACGAAAATTTATTAGTTAAAAATCTAAGTTCGGTTAATATAATGCTCACTTTATCGGACTTCTTGCGGCACAACTCGTTCCATAAATAAACAAATTCATTATAATCTTTTATGTTTATTGAAAACAAAAAACGCACAAGAGCATTAACTACATCCTGTTCATCTTTTCGTTTGCTAAGTTCCCCACCATAAACACTTAATGCTTCACAATACCACTCCCGTGCCACATCTAAGTGGCTTTTTCCAGTAACAACCGCATCATCTCCCCTGGAAGCAAAACTACGACATAAATACCTGTAAAAAAGATTTCTGTCACCTTCTGTGTCAAGAATTATTTTAGCGGCTGACAGGTAATAGCTCCCCCGGTCATGAGGACGACTAGTACCTTGTTTTTTTGCAAACTTTTCTAAGTTTTTAATGTCAGCGTGCATATCTTCAGATGAACCCTGGTATTTTTTCTCGCCTTCCTTTTCGCACACTCTATCTGGGGCTACTCCAAAAAATTCGCAACGTTCAAGGAAAAATTGCGTGAAGTCGCTAATTTCACCAAAAAACCCTGAGTAAGAAAGCCCTGTACTGGTTATGATTTCATCAAGCAAATCAGATTCACCAGTCATTTTAGCCTTAGTAATTGCTTCCAACAATTGAGCTGTTTTAATATCACCCGGAGAATCGCTTAAGATTTTGTTTAATATGTTCTCAGCTTCAGCATATTTTTCTTGTCGAAACATACAAAGACCAATATTCCTTTTTGCCGCAATATTCTCCGGATGTAATTTTAACATTGTTCCGAATTTTTGTTCTGCAATTAGATACTCTTTTTGATACAAATATGCATTGGCAATTTGCCAAATAATATGTGCTTTTTTTCTTTTTTTGATTCATGCTTTAAATTTTTTTCAAGCAAAGTATTAGCTTTTTCATATTGCCCCGCTTTTTGGTAGACACTAATAAACAAGTTATCCTCGGGATAATTATAATTAATCTCCAGCACTTTTTTTATATGAGCAATTGCTTTCGGATATTCACCGGCATCAGCATATTTCTCAGCAATTTCAAATAATTCTTTTATTGTCCGGTATTTGGAAATTTGGATAGCCAGAGGACCTTTCGGTCCCACGGCAGGTTCAAACATTATCTCAATTTTAACAGCAGAAGTTTGTTTATCCAGTTCATCAAGTAAAGTTTCATCTATAATTGCACTGCGATGAAAAAAATATTTTTTGCTCTTCAAGTCTTTCAAAAAGCCAAAATCCTTGTCTTGAATGTAGTTATAAATATACCCTTGCGGAGTTTTTAATTTTATGTTTTTTTGTTTTCTCTTTTTCTAGTTTCTGTTTCTTCTTGAATTTGCTTAACCACTTGCTCATACTTTTCTGCCGGGTGAATATTTAAACTGCTTAAATAATTCTAAAATTAGTGATTTTTGCAACTTAGTCCGGTAGCGTATTTCAATTTCGAATAATTTTCGAGAAATTTCCGGTTTAACGTTGTCAGAAACTATATTCTGCTCATCCGGTGTTCCCATATCCGTATCTTGTGTGCTTTTAGACCTTTCAACATTTATTATATCAGTACCCGGTAAATTAATTTCTGTTTTTTCTTTATTTTTCAAAACCGCCCATTCATCTATATTTCTCACGAAAATCGTTCTTCGTGCCTCGCTATTTTCTATAATAATATGTTCGCGTCCAATTTCTTCAAAAATCTCTGATATTTTCTGCCCGTTTTTAAGCGAAAATTCAACCCGACTACCCATTGGAATTTGCTGTTGAATTAATTTGATTGACATATTAACTCACTCCTGTAAGCAATTTAAACAATAGTCTTAATTTTATATTGTTTGAATTACAAAATGTTTTCGTAATTTTATTATTCGATACTCACAGACAAATCCCTTCTTGAACAGGCAAATACTGCAAAAAAATTTATAGACATAGCAGGAAAACTGAATCACTTGTCATTCCAGATGATTATGTGCAATAATATGAGCATATCCACTAAAAAAAACAAAAGCATCTCCATCTAAATAACCTGGAGGGGACACACCTTGTTAGATTGGTTGCAAGCAATTCATTTAGCGCCGTTTTCGATAATCAGCATCTTGGATATTATCATTGTAGCCTTGGTGCTGTACAAACTAATGATGGTAATCAGAGGTACCCGGGCAGTACAGTTGATTAAAGGGATTGTGGTATTAATAGTAGCTACTACTGTTAGCAGTTGGCTCCAGTTAGATACTATCAACTGGCTATTGCGTCAAACTATGACTGCTTTAGTAGTGGCTTTGCCAATTGTATTCCAGCCCGAACTACGCCGGGCTTTAGAAAAATTAGGACGAGGGCGATTTTTTGACCGTTCGCTACTTATTTTGAAAGAAGAAGATAAATCCCGCATGATTAATGAAGTAGTACGAGCGGTACAAGTGTTATCTAAAAATAACTTGGGAGCGCTAATTGTCATTGAGCGAGTTACCGGGTTGAAAGAATATATTGATACCGGCACTAGAATTGACGGATTAGTATCATTAGAATTTTTAACGAATTTGTTTGTACCCAAAACCCCGCTCCACGACGGGGCTTGTATTATCCAAGGAGACCGGGTAGCGGCGGCAGGCTGTTTTTTACCTCTTAGCGATGCTGAACAGGTTCAAGAACTGGGTAGTCGCCACCGGGCCGGCGTAGGCATCACCGAGTATTCAGATGCCTTAACGATCATCGTATCCGAAGAAACCGGTACTATTTCTTTAGCCCAAGAAGGCAAGTTACATAAACTACTTGATGAAAATGTTTTAAAGCAGCGCTTAACAGCGGCGTTACCACTCCAAGCAACGACTAGCTTGGCAAGTATTTGGAAGAAAACCGGGGGTAGAAAATGAATAAGTACTCTATGCTTATTATTTCACTGTTTATCGCCATATTGTTGTGGATATATGTGGCTAATCTACAACAATTACCCCAAGAACTAGAATTCAGAGTTTCATTGCAACCAACAGGACTGCCGGCAGAAATGATTATTGAAGCCTTGCCGGAGCGAGTTAATGTGCGGGTGCATGGTGGTGATGTTAAAATTGCCGGGCTAAATGCCGGTGATTTCACGGCGGTAGTCGACTTCGCCGGGGTTACTGTAGGTGAAAACAACTTACCGGTTAATGTAACCGCACCACCCGGAGTTCAAATAACTAAAATAATTCCGGAGGCGGTTCAGGTAATAGTGGATACCATGGCCCAAAAACAAGTGCCGGTGCAAGTTTTTCTGCGGGGCACCCCTCAACCGGGGTACTCTGCCGGCGAACCGGTATTAGTACCTACTGCGGTGCTGGCTCGCGGTCCCAGTCAACTGTTAGCAACGATTGAGCAAGTGCCTTTGATTGTCAATGTAGACGGGGTCAGCCAAAATCTAGACCTTTCGTTACCTGTTTCCGCTCCACATGAACAAATTAAACTTTCACCGGAAATAGTACGCGTGGTGGTACCGGTAAATATAACCGTTCCCTATAAGACTGTGCCGGTGCGTGTAAATACTACCGGTATGCCGGCGGAGGGTTATGAAGTGACGGAAACTTTAATTCAACCGCTAGTGGTGCAAGTGTTTGCCCCGGCTGAAGTGTTAGACCAAATAAACGAAGTAAGTACCCAAATAATAAATATAACCGGCATTGAAGAAACTTGGCAGCGTCAGCTAGAATTAAAGCTACCCCCGGAAGTAATTTTGCTGCAACCGGGTAGCGTGGAAATAACGGTAACAGTCGAAAAATCCCCACCGGTAGAAACGCCCGCAGAACCTGAACCAGAAAATAGACCATAGGCGCTTGATTTTAATTGCCATAAATAAACAATAGCATTTTGTTATTATTAGCATATAATATTTTAGAAAATTGACATGCTATTTGCCGGGCGGTATAATTAAGCTTGTTACTTAGTTTTAAAAGCGGAAGGAGAACCTAGTGGCTAAACTTTTTGGTACAGACGGAGTAAGGGGCTTAGCCAACAGTGAGCTTACCCCGGAATTGGCTTTTAAGTTAGGTCGGGCCGGAGCCTATATACTAGCCGGTCAAGGAGAAAAAAACCGGGTAATCATTGGCCGGGATACCAGAATTTCCGGTCACATGCTGGAAGCAGCTTTAATAGCCGGTATCTGTTCGGTAGGGGTAGATGTTTACCAAACAGGGATAATCCCCACCCCGGCGATAGCTCTTTTAACCAAGCAGTTCCAGGCGGCGGCAGGGGTTGTCGTTTCTGCCTCCCATAACCCGGCAGAAGATAACGGCATTAAATTCTTTGGTGCCGGCGGGTGTAAGTTAGACAGTACTTTAGAAGAACAAATTGAAGCTTTAGTATTGAATGAAGATTTTGCTTATCCCCAACCGCTAGCCAGTGCAGTCGGGAGACTGCACGACATCCCTGATGCCAAAGAGTGGTATTTGGAGTTTGTTTGCAGTACGATCAGCGGAAATTTGCGTAAGTTCAAAATAGTAGTAGACTGTGCTAACGGGGCCGCTTTTGAAGTCGCTACAGCCATATTAGCTGAATTAAGCGCAGAAGTAATCCCCATATTTAATTTTCCGGATGGCATCAATATCAATGCTGGTTGTGGCTCTACTCATCCCGAAGCATTAATGAAAAAAGTTGTTGAATATCAGGCTGATTTAGGTTTTGCTTTTGACGGCGATGCCGACCGGGTGCTGGCAGTAGATGCCAACGGCAAATTGGTAGACGGCGACCAAATGATGGTTATTTGTGCCCGGCACCTGAAAAACAAAGGGCAGTTGCCGCTAGATACCGTAGTGGTAACGGTGATGAGTAATTTAGGATTACACCAAGCTATGCAAGAAAATGGTATTAAGGTCTTGGAAACCCCAGTGGGCGATCGCTATGTATTAGAAAAATTGATGACCAGCGGGGCCACCTTTGGTGGCGAACAATCCGGTCATATTATCTTTTTAGAGCATAATACCACCGGAGATGGTTTGTTAACCGCAGTACAATTATTATCAGTACTCCAAGAGACCGGTAAAACACTGGCTGAATTAGCCAGTCAAATGCAACGCTACCCGCAGTTATTGAAAAATGTACGCGTGCGAGATAAAGCAGCGGTGATGAATAGCAGTCAGCTGGCAGAGGCTATCATCAAGGCAGAAAAACAACTAAAAGGCACCGGCAGAATCTTAGTGAGACCATCCGGCACCGAACCACTAGTGCGGGTGATGGCAGAAGCCAAAGACAGTAACCAGTTAAAAGCAGTAGTTGATGAATTGGTGGCAGTAGTTGAGGAGATCGCGGGTAAGTCTGAAAGAAGTTAAAAATTTAGCCACGAAAATACACGAAAGGCACGAAAAAGTGACAAGATTCAACTATAAAGAACACGTTGAGATATTAAATACTACTTTAAGATGGTGATGCTTGCTTAAAATAATATCAAAACTAAATAATTTAAAGCGCCAGTACCCGGCACTCACTAAACATTAACCAAATTGCAATACTTAAGCTCGGTAATTTTGCAAAAGTTAAATTATTATGCTTAGGTTGGGGTGAGTGTCGGGTTGACGAGGAGGAGGTTTATCGATTGTTCGGCGGATACCTCCCGGTTACTCACAACCGTTAACGATACTACAAAATCGCAGGTAACTGCGTTACAAAAGTATCCGGTGAGAGCGGTAAATAAGGGTTAGAAAATATTAAGTGAAGTTATTCACAAGCTACCGTTGCCACAAGGTAGTTTTATTTGTGTTTTATTTGCTTTGAGTATATCTATCTTGAAAGGGGCATTTATATGTGCGGAATAGTTGGTTATGTAGGTCATCGAGCTGCTACACCAATATTAATAGCAGGATTAAGTAAACTGGAATACCGGGGCTATGACTCTGCCGGCATTGTAGTGCATGAAAACGGCGAACTGAAACTAGAGAAAAAAGTAGGTCGCTTGGCAGTGTTGGAAGAATCTTTGAAAAACTTAGATATCCAAGCTACCTTGGGTATTGGTCACACTCGTTGGGCTACGCATGGTCGGCCGTCAGATGTAAATGCTCATCCCCACACTGATGCCAGCGATTGCTTTGCAGTGGTGCACAACGGGATCATCGAAAATTATTTAGAATTGCGGGAATGGTTACAGCAGCACGGGTATGAATTTAAATCTGAAACCGACACTGAGGTGTTACCTCATTTAGTGCAGTATTATTATCAAGGAGATTTACTGGAAGCGGTAGCCCGGGCTAAAGAAAAAGTGAAAGGCTCTTATGCCATGGTAGTGATGTCTAAATATCACCCCGGACGTTTGATTGCAGCCCGGCAAGACAGCCCGCTGGTTGTTGGACTAGGCGAGAATGAAAATTTTCTAGCATCAGATATTCCGGCGTTATTGAAATATACCCGCCGCACCTTGATTATTGATGATCATGAAATAGTAGACTTGACTGCCGGGCAGGTAAAAGTGAAAAATGGCTCTGCTGACCTGGTAGATAAAAAAATATTTGAAGTCACTTGGGAAGAAAGTCAGGCTGAAAAAAACGGCTATGATCACTTTATGCTCAAAGAAATTTATGAACAACCCAAGGCCTTGCGCGATACCCTGAGCGGACGTATCGCCCCTGATAATAAGCGGGTCACTTTAAGTGAACTAAAGCTAGAGCCGGCGTTCATCAAAAATATCAAACGCCTCCATATTGTGGCTTGCGGCACAGCCTACCACGCCGGCGTGGTAGGTAAGCATGTAATCGAATCAATAGTGCGTCTACCGGTAGAAACAGACATTGCCTCAGAATTTCGCTACCGCCAACCACTGGTTGATTCAGATAGCTTGGTAATAGTAGTGAGCCAGTCCGGTGAAACGGCAGATACACTAGCCGCACTGCGTGAAGCTAAACGATTGGGCGCCAAAGTGTTGGCTGTAACCAATGTTGTCGGTAGTTCCGTCAGTCGTGAAGCAGATGATGTGATTTACACTTGGGCCGGCCCAGAAATAGCAGTGGCGTCAACTAAAGCTTATACCACCCAGCTAATAGCAATGTACTTACTAGGAGTATGGCTAGCGCAAGAGCGGGGGACACTGCCGCCAGACAAAATATCCAGCATACTGAGTGAGCTGCGTGAATTACCCGCTAAAGCTGGAAAATTGCTGGATGATCTCGATATTACCAAAGAACTGGCGCAGCAATATGCAGATCGAAACAGTGCCTTCTTTATCGGGCGGGGGCAAGACCACATAGTAGCCATGGAAGGAGCGCTAAAACTAAAAGAAATATCCTATATCCACGCCGAAGCCTATGCCGCCGGGGAACTAAAACACGGTACGCTAGCTTTGATAGAAGATGGCGTGCCGGTAATAGCATTGGTCACTCAAAAAGCACTGGCCACTAAAATGCTGAGTAACATCAAAGAAGTAAAAACCCGGGGGGCAGAGGTAATTGCCATCACTACGGAGGATAATCAAACTGTAGCTAAAGAAGCCGATCACGTTATCTATATTCCCAACACGCACCCGTTGTTGACATCAGTGTTAACGGTGCTGCCGTTACAATTATTTGCTTATCATATGAGTGTAATTAGGGGTTGTGATGTGGATAAACCAAGGAATTTAGCCAAAAGCGTCACGGTGGAGTAATTGGAAAACCGTTTGATGTGTTGTGTTAAAACATAATAAAACTGTAGAGAAAACCACCATTTTCTGGTATAATAAAATCAGATACTAGGAAATGGTGGCTTTTTTATTGAGTAAGCCTAAACTTGGTTGGGGTGTTCCTTTCAGTAGTAATCTACGTCCATAAGTTTATCTTTTAATGGACTACTTTTCAATGACTACGCTGGTATACTTTTAGATTATCAGATACAAGTTATTTATGTGTCATAATTATTGTGCATCCCAGTGAATAATAAATGTTTTTTAACTGTTATTACCAGATTTAATCTCTTCGATCAGCTTCAACACTTTTTTTTCAATTAGCTTCCTCACAGCTCTAAATTTCTCCGCCTCAAAATTTTTAGGATCAACAATACCCCAATCTTGCCTTTGGGGAACATTGACAAAAGGACAGCGATCACCACAACCCATGGTAATCGCAATATCATAATTATTGGTCGAAATTTCTTGCAAAGATTTGGGATAATGCTGGGACAAATCATAATTGATTTCCTGCATAGTTGCTACCGCTTGCTGGTTTACTTTTGCTGTTGGCTCTGACCCGGCACTGGTTGCTTCTAGAACCCCTTTGCCGTGGATATGAACAAAAGCTTCTGCTATCTGGCTGCGGCATGAATTTTGTACGCAAATAAATAATACTCGTTTCATATTTATAGTTATTCCTTTCACTTTGCTACCCAGAACCCGTTTCTCTGATAATAGTTTCTAGTTTGTTTTGAAAAACACCATCTTCTAAATGAGTTTGCCAAAAGGCAACAAACAATTCATAAATTTCTTGACGCCGCTGTTTTTTGGCAGTGCGTAAATAAGTGATCCCCGGTTCAATAAGACCAAAGAAATGATCATTACCAAAAAAATCTTGAGACCGTTTTTTCTCTGCTGCTATAAATTGTGCCAAATAATCAATCCAAACATCACAATCATGTAAATCACCAAGTAATTCTTGTAATCCTTTGATAACTTGAATTAATGCTGTAAATTCTTTTTGATAAAAACCGCTGAACAACTCCATGGTATACCGCACCCGCTTTGCCGCTATGCGCATATCATGATGCTCTTCTTTTTTTTCTGGGATAGCCACAAAGGGCTGGAAAGCATACAATTCTTCTAAACAGTCAACGATATGCACATGTCCTTGGGCATAAGCATAGGGAGAGTACTGGTCATTATCTAAACTACCCCCCGCTTTAATTGCCTGTAAACACCACTCGTTTATATCCTCAACAACTTCACTGGCTACCAGCCGGTCTAAAGCAGTGATTATAATGGGTTGCACCAAGATACGTTGCTGCTGAATACGCATTAAAAGATACTCTAAACCCGGGCGAATATAGGACTTGTTTTTACCAGCAGTAGTTAATTCCGGCTGATCTAGAGACTCTTTTAAGCCGATTGCTACCGTCAAATACTCCGGCGGCATATCTTCCGGCGGAATACCAGTGATAAATGAATTCAGAAAATCCGCTTTAACATCTAAATCCCGGGCCGCACCAAGTCCCCGGGTGATAGAACGGATCTCTTGCCGCCATTTCTTGCCCACTTTAGCTTTAAAACAGCAGGTGAAAACAGGCAACGCCGCCCGGATGCGGCGGGTAGCCACTCGCATCCGGTGAATATGTTCAATATTTTTTGCTAGCCGCACCCCGTCAATTTCTGCACTCAAGACCTTGATTAGCTTGAATATTTTTTTGGCCCCGTACAAGCAATATCCCAAATCACTTATTTTTTTGCTTTTAAAAGTAATTTTTTTATTCATGTTGACCTCTCCTTTGAGAAGTTATCCGCTTAATCCCTTAT
>JAJOKO010000019.1 GCA_021129825.1 Desulfotomaculum sp.
ACTTCTTGAGAAATCACTGCTACTGTTTGCGGTGGTAGCAAGTTGCTGACATCCGGCTGATCATTTCCCAAAGGCCAAATGATTACCGCCCGGTGAAATTGGTGCCAGGCTACCTGGTACCCTAAGTTTTCGGCTACAAAACGTGCCGGCAGCATGGTGCGACCGTCTTTGATCAGCGGGGCCACATCTATAGCCTTGATTACACCGTTAACTGATATTTGCGGTTGACCAATAGTTAAATTTATCTTCGGTAAGCCAGGTTGTTGGAGGGTAACCAGTTTTTGGGCCTCGTCCCACTCAATATTGTCATTGTGAATACCCAGGGCGTTACTTAAAAACCGCACCGGTACAAAAGTACGACCGTCTTTGATCAGCGGGGTAACGTCCATTCTCACGCCAATAGTCTGGTTATTAATAAAATACCGGTCCGAATCAATTTTAAAAACTACACTATCTACAAGTTGGTTTTGCCGATCATTTGCTGGTGTTAATTCGGCTAAAACAGGTGCAGTTAATCCGTCCGTTTGCTCATATGCATCAGCAGATTCCATAAAAACAGGTAAAGCAAGCGGAAAAACCAGCGCAAAAATCAAGATCATGGAGATGAATCGATTAATTAACTTATTAGTTCTTATCAACAAATGTCTTCAATCCCTTCAGTTTTTTAAGTTTTCAAGAAATATATTCAACATCATGGCAACTTAAGGGAATATTAGCATGTTTGTGTTAAGTTTGTGTTAAGTTTGCCTGATTGAACATCCTCCTCAACATGACAACATTTTCACATCAAATCAAAATCATTTTAGTTGATTACCAGTAAAAATTTCAGTATAATGACTTATGAACTTTAAAATGCCGATTCCTTTCGGAGCCAGAATTTTAAAAACAGGCTTAGCCGTAGGGATAACTGTCTATTTAGCCCAATTATTTAAAATAGAGCCGGTGCTTTTTGCTGCTATCAGTACTGTAATTAATATTCAACCATCTATTTACATGTCTTTTGATAACGCTTCTAAGCAAATTTTGTCCCACTTGCTTTCGGTAGTTATTGCCTTGGCGTTTGGTTATTTAATTGGCGCCGGACCGGTGGAAATGGCTATTGTCACTATGTTGGTGATATCCCTTAACAAAAAACTGGGGATGCACCAATATATTATCATGGGGGTAGTAGCGGCAATTTTTGTGTTAGATGCCCCGCAACACCAGTTTATTTATTATGCCATTGAACGGTCTTATGTGATTTTCTTAGGTCTGGCTGTGGCCTTGGTAGTTAATGCTTTAATTGCTCCACCTAAATATAAAGATAAATTAATTGCTACTTTAAAAATATTGAACGAGCAAACTGCTACTTTTTTTGCCCAGACAGTAACTAATTTTATTAATCTGGAAATTATAGATCATGAGCAATTCCAAGCTAGCCGCACCGAAATAAAGCACTTGTTGAACGAAAGCCGCACTTATTTAAGAATGCACGCCGAGCAGACTGGTCTAAAAACTATGCAAGATCAGGATTTTCAAACTTACGAGCGGTACATAAATTATAACGCTAATCTTTACCACAGTAGCCGGGATATTCATATTGCTACAAAACAACGCCTTACTTGGAGAGCGGAGCGTAATAATCCACCAATTAGCGCCGCATTTCAAGATATCTTAAAAATGCTGACCCGTGGTCTGGAAACTTTCCATAAATTAAATTACCATCTTTACTTAGTGCTCTTCATGAAAGAGCAAGTACAGACAGTCCAAATCAACGAAGATTTTTGGGAAGAATTGAGTTCATATGTAGACCAATGGCACGTCAATTTAGCCGGTGCTAATTTTTTCCATGCCTTGATGTACGTTTCAGTAGTATCCAATGATATTAAATTAGCTTGCCGGGGTATTAAATTATTTTTAAATGATCTGGCCGAAGGAGGCAAATAAACTTTGCATTTAAAAATAGCCCTGTGTCAAATGGAAGTGATCCCCGGTAGGCCGGATATCAATACCACTACCATGCTGCAAATGATTAAAAATGCCCGGCAAAAAAATGCGGCTATTATTATTTTTCCGGAAATGTCTGTACCGGGATATTTATTAGCAGATACCTGGGAACAACAGACTTTTCTAAAAGATTGCGAAGCCTATGGTCAACAAATTATTCAAGCTGCTCAAGATACCATCGTCATATTTGGTAATATCGCTATGGACTGGGCTAAAAAAAATAATGACGGCCGGGTGCGGAAATATAATGCCTTTTTCATTGCCCAAAACGGGCGGTTAGCAGGTGGCGATAACTTCCCTTATCCCTTTAGAATTAAAACGTTGCTACCTAATTACCGTGAATTTGATGATCAACGTCATTTTTACAGTTTGCAACAATTCGCTTTAGATGCCGGGCAACTACTGGAAGATTTTTTAACACCGGTTTATCTGAATATCAAAGGTCAAAAAATCGGGTTAGGTTGCCTGATTTGCGAGGACGGGTGGGATGAAAATTATACTGTTAAACCACTGGCTACCCTGCATCAAAAAGGTGGCGTGCACCTGTGGATCAATATATCCAGTTCCCCGTTCACACTAGGTAAAAACAATAAGCGTAACCGGATTTTTGCTCAACAAGCCCGGAAAACCGGTTTACCCTTAATTTATGTTAATAATGTGGGTATCCAAAATAACGGTAAAACTATTTATACCTTTGATGGCAGTAGCACCGTTTATAACCGCCAGGGGGATATTGTTTGCTGGCAGCCACCTTTTATAGCCGGTATGGACTTGGTTGATTTAGCAATCTGCCCTGAAAACAGTCATCAGATTAACGGACCTGACCTCCCCCAGCTGGAAACGCCTGCTGATCAAAACATTAGTTATCTCTATCAAGCATTAGTTTACGGTATCAAAAAATTTACCGCTACTATCCAGATAGATAAAGTAGTAATCGGCATCTCCGGTGGTATTGATTCAGCAGTAGCCGCCGCCCTGTACGTTCAAGCCCTTGGTGCGGAAAATATTATCCTGGTCAATATGCCCAGTGTTTACAGTTCAGAGACCACCAAAAATCTGGCTTTAAAGTTAGCCAAGAATTTAAAATGTTTATATACCGTGATCCCTATTCAGGATGTTGTCGATTATACCATTAAGCAACTGGAAAATACACCGGTAATCAATCCGGTAACTAAAAAGGAATATCGTTTAAATATTAGTGCTTTTATAGTTGAAAATATTCAAGCCCGGGATCGCTCCACCCGCATATTAGCCGCTGTAGCCGCGGCTTTTAAAGGCGTATTTACTTGTAATGCTAATAAAACAGAGTTAACTGTAGGTTACAGCACTTTATACGGAGATCAAGCCGGTTTTATGGCGGCACTGGCTGATTTATGGAAGTATCAAATTTATGATTTAGCTAAATACCTTAATGAAAGGGTCTATCAATGCGCAGTGATCCCCGGGGGAATTATTAATTTGGTACCCTGCGCAGAGCTAAGCGCGGCACAATCAGTGGATGCCGGTAAAGGCGACCCGCTCACTTACCCCTACCACGATTACTTGTTCCGTTCCTTTGTGGAAGAATGGCACCGGGCTACTCCCGAAGATATTTTAGATTGGTATGGTCAAGGGATCTTAGAAAAGAAATTAGGCTGCCAAGCTGGTATTATCCCGGAAATATTTCCCGAACCGCAGCAATTTATAGCAGATTTAGAATACTGTTGGCGTTTATTTAACGGTATTGGTCTAGCCAAAAGAATCCAAACCCCACCTGTGCTCGCTGTCAGCAGGAGAGCTTATGGTTTTGATTATCGCGAATCACAAAACGGGGTCTATTTTACTCAAAGATACTACCGGTTGAAAGAAAAATTGTTGGCTATCTTTTTTAGATAAGCAAGGCAGGAATATTAGGGGCTTAAGGTGAAATAATTTAGAGTGGATGCCACAAACATACTTTTCGAACATCCTCTTAAAGAAAGGCGGTCTGTATGAGTTACTTCAATTGTTTAAATGCAGCAGAAAAAAGCAAAATTTTCTTTTTACCACCGGCAAGCACTCTTTCAAACACCGGGCGGGAGGTACTGGCTTGTGCTTTGGGGGCAGTGCTGTATATGCCCGCCAGCTCACCGGAGATTTTTAATAGACTTTTTAAAAAAAAAATCGCCGGTTTAATCACTACTGTTTTATGTTTAGAAGATGCTATCGGTGATCAGCAAGTCGCCAGCGCAGAACAAAACTTAGTTAAACAATTAACTGCTTTACAAAAAGTCAAAAAATTAAACCAACCACCCTTTATTTTTGTGCGGGTACGCAATGGTGCCCAATTAAAAAGACTGGTAAAGACTTTGGGTGCTGCTTTGCCAGTATTAACCGGTTTTGTTTTTCCTAAATTTGAACCCAGCACTGGTTGGCAATACTTTGAGGAATTAAAGCGGGTTAACCAGTTTTTAGAGCAACCTCTTTATGGGATGCCGATATTAGAAAGTGCCGGTATCATCCAATTAGAAACCCGCAGTGCTGATTTATTGCAAATAAAAACTGTTTTGGATATTTACAAGGATTTAGTTTTAAATATTCGCATTGGTGCTACCGACTTGTCCGGTTATTATGGTATCCGGCGCAGTTCTGAATTTACTATTTATGATATTGCCCTCATTAAAGACTGTATTGCCGCTATCATTAATGTTTTTGGTCGCTGCCCAGATGATTACGTTATCTCCAGCCCGGTGTGGGAATATTTTTCTCCCGGACACCGGGTGCTAAAACCGCAACTACGTAAAAGCCCGTTTCAAGAATATTACGGTAAACCCGGATTGCAATTGCGCCACCAGCTAATTTGCAGTCATCTGGACGGTTTAATTAAAGAAGTATTGCTAGACAAAGCCAACGGGTTAATCGGTAAAACTATTATCCACCCCAGTCATTTAGCGCCGGTACAGGCTTTATACGCAGTTACTCATGAGGAATATGCTGATGCTACTGATATTTTGCAAAACGGTAACGGCGGCGTATTAAAAAGTGCTTATAATAATAAAATGAATGAAGTAAAGCCACACATTAACTGGGCTCAAAAAATAATTACGATGTCTAAAATATACGGAGTGTTAAAAGAAAATTATGACTACACCAGTATTATCTACGCCAAAAAAGAGTTATAAAATATTAAATAATCTTTTAGTAAATGTAACCATTGATCAAAACCCTTATGCTCTGCCAGTGAAAAATGTATTTGCGATGGCGGCGCGGGATAATCCTAAACGAAAATATCTCTTTGTGAGCGAGTTAATTGGTAAGCATATTCCGGTTCAGCCCCAAAAACCGCTTTTAACCGGATTTTTGCTGGCTTCCCGCTTAGCTGCATGCTTGGATTTAACTACTGACCCGGCTTCAATAAGCGCTGCGGTAAAGCAATTATTAGCTGAAAATATTAAAGCACGTTTTTCAATACCGACTTATCATTTGGCTGGCAAGGCTTTGTTTTTAGGCTTTGCCGAAACAGCTACCGCTCTGGGTCAGGCAGTATTTAATTGTTTCAGCGGCACGGTCAATTACCTGCATACTACTAGGGAAAATTTGATCGGTACGCACAGCACTATTTATTTTACAGAAGATCACTGTCACGCCCCGGAACAAAAGTGTGTTGTTTTTGAACCCGGTTTGTTTACAGATAATGATATTTTAGTGCTGATAGATGATGAAATTACCACCGGGAACTTAGGCTTGAATATGATTAAAGCTATTCACCGCCAGTTCCCTCAAAAACATTATCTTATTTTAGCTATTCTGGATTGGCGTTCAACTGAAGCCAAGCAAAAATATGCTCTGTTTGCCAAAGAATTGGGAATTAAAATAGATGTTGTTTCACTGCTAGCCGGTAGTTTTACGGTATCTGAAAAAGCGAGTAGCGCAGCACGAGGAACTAAGAACGAGGAACGAGGAACGAGGAACGAGGATCAAGGATCAAGCAGTGCGGCTGGGGAAATCTCGCCGGCGGTGGAACAGTTAATCATCCCTTTCGGGGCGGAAATTGCAATCTCAGACTGGCCTAATTTACGTTACCTGCGTTACACCGGCCGTTTTGGTATTAACCAAAATGATATGGCCGCTTTAAAACTTAATGCTCAAAAGCTAGGTACTCAACTGCAAGCTAGCCGGAAAGGAGAGAAAATACTCTGCTTAGGCACCGGCGAGTTTATGTATATCCCCTTCTATATTGCCAGTTATATGGGTGCGGGTGTATTTGTGCAATCCACCACCCGTAGCCCGGTGCACCCCTGCTCCGAGCCGGCGTATGCTATAAAACAGGCAATTGTTTTTGATGATCCGTTTAAACCCGGTATTAAAAATTTTGTTTATAACATCCCCCCGGATCATTATGATCAAGTTTATGTTTTTTGGGAAAGGATGGTGCGACCGGCACAAGTGCAGCCACTGGTAACCGCTTTAAGCGCTTTAGGGATTGCTAATATTACCTTTATAGCTCATCTGGAAGGAGTTTGATCTGATCATGTTTAGCAATATCCCGGTTATTACCGCACCTGCTCCAATCGGTAGTTACTCGCCTGATGATGTTGTTTTTTTACTGAAAGATATTGGTGATTACGTTCAAGAGCAAGGTAATTTAGAGCGAGAGCAAGCGATGCAAAGCGGGCGGCATTATTCAGAAATGTTACCAATTGAATACCGGCCACCCGGTAATTATATTGATTTATTTCACCGGTCGTTACAGAGTGGCGCTGTTAGAATTGCCTTGGCAACAGCCCTTGTAGCCCGGCAAATATTTGAAAAAGATGGGCCTAAAACCGTACTGGTTTCGCTAGCCCGGGCCGGCACACCGGTAGGGATTTTAATTAAGCGTTATATTCAGCATTTTTACCAGCAAAATCTGGCGCACTACAGCATTTCGATCATTCGCGACCGGGGTATTGATCAAAACGCCCTGCTTTATTTATTGCAGCAACACCCCGGTGATAAAATCCGGTTCATTGATGGTTGGACCGGTAAAGGAGCGATTACTAAAGAATTAATCACCGCCATGGCCGCATTTAAACAAAAATATGGCGTGGCCTTAAACGCTGAATTAGCGGTGTTGGCTGATCCCGGTTATTGCGCCCATATTTTTGGCACCCGGGATGATTTTTTAATCCCCAGTGCCTGTTTGAATGCTACTGTGTGCGGTTTAGTATCCCGCACTTTTTACCGCCCGGATGTGATTGCGCCTACTGATTTTCACGGTGCTAAATATTACCGGAATTTAGCCAGCGAAGACTTATCTAGGCTATTTATTGAGCAAATAGTCACTCATTTTGCTGCTGTGGATCAAGAAGCCAGCCGAATAATCAAAGCTCAGCCGGCTATTGGTCTTGATAACGCACCCACTTGGAGTGGTTTAAAAGAAATTACTACTATTAAAAAAGAATTTAACATTGATAATATTAATTTTATTAAACCGGGCGTGGGTGAAACAACCCGGGTATTGCTACGGCGGGTGCCATGGAAAATACTAGTTAAAAATAGCGGTAATCCGGATTTAGAACATGTTTTGCTGCTAGCTAAAGAACGAAACGTACCAGTTGAAGAATATTCCCAGATGACTTATTCTTGTTGTGGGTTGATAAAAGCAATGAAAAACTAAAAAGTAATAACTTGGAGGTTACAGTATGTTATTTGCCAGCGATTTAGATCGCACTTTAATTTATTCTAAACGCTTTGTAACAGAAATGGCGCATCAAGAAGAACTAACCACAGTAGAGCAAGGTGTCTATACTTCATACACCACCAAAAAAGCAGCAGCCCTGCTCCGGTTGATTGCCGAACAAGTATTATTTATCCCTTGTACCACCCGGGTTATTGAGCAGTACCAGCGGATCCAATTTTTTCAAAACACCGTCATCCCTAAATATGCGATCGTATCTAACGGTGGTAATTTGATTATTGACGGGGTAGTAGACAAAAACTACCAGCAAGCCATGCTACGGGAATTAACTCATAACAGCTTGCCGGCAGCAGATTTAATTAGTGAATTTCGTAAAATCGCTACGCCAAATTGGGTCGAAAAAACTAAAGATGCGGATAATTTATTCTATTACTGCCTAATAGATCGTGCCCAAACGCCTAAAGATGAGTTACAGCACTTTAGCCAGTGGGCTGTTAAACAAAACTGGCATGTTTCGGTACAGGGGCGCAAACTTTATTTAGTACCGCAAGCGGTAAATAAATGGAGTGGTGTAAAAAAACTGCTGGAACAAACTGAAAATAATAAAGTTTTTGCTGCTGGGGATTCTCTTTTAGATTTACCGTTATTGCAAGGCGCTGATTACGCTTACTCACCCCGGCACGGTGAATTATATCAGCAGTATCAGCACCAGCAAAATGATATTTCGTGGCAGTTTACTGCTGCCACCGGCATAGTGGCAGCAGAAGAAATTTTGAATAAATTGCAGGGGTTGCTAGAGTAGAAAAACACTAAGCCCTTCTCCATCCTTAGAAAGAGAAGGGCTTAGTGTTTAGCCGTGAATCAAGGCTGGCAAACATTTTGTACATACCCACACGCTATTACCTTGCTTGCGACAGGCTAATAACGGTGCCGCCATTTCATCACGGTCACAGCTAAAGCATTTTTGTAATTCAAAATGGGCTGCTGTTTTTTGGGATTGAAATGCTTCTACGGCTGCTTCTGAAAAAGGCTCTGCTTCTCTGGTTTCCAAAGACATCGCCCCGGTCGGGCATACGCCTAGGCAAAATCCGGCCCCATCGCACAATTCCTCTTTGATTACTTTTGCTTTACCGTCCACTATTTTAATAGCTCCCTCCGCACACGGCGCTACACAGTTACCACAACCATTACACAATTCTTCATCAATGCTCACTATTTGCCTGTTTATTTTAGACATAGAATCCACTCCCTTGTTTTTTGTTTATAGTAGCATTATAATTTAACTAAAGACATGATTTAGATCATACTTTTTAAATATCCCCTTAAAAAGGAAGTGGTAATTTTGGATAAAGAAGAACCGGTATGGGAATGTGCCTATTGCCCGGTGCGCAAACTGACTATCATCAGCGATTTGCAAGGGCTTGATTTGTTGGATTTTCAAAAAAATGTGCATAAACATCATGTGCAAGCGAAACAATTAATTTATTCAGAAGGTGATGACTGTACCGCCCTGTACATAGTAATGCACGGGCGGATTAAAATATATTACGAAAATGCCGAGGGGAAAGAACAAATAGTGGATATTATTGAGCCGGGAGCGATATTTGGTAATATCTCCTTAACTGCCGGCAAAAAATGTGATGTTAGTACTGAAGGTTATGGTGACGGGATGTATTGCAGTATTTCACTGACATACTACCGGCAACTGGTACAAACTAAACCACAAGTAGCTTTAAGATTATTATCTATGTTA
Organism: Desulfotomaculum sp.; assembly: GCA_021129825.1. Classification (GTDB taxonomy): domain Bacteria; phylum Bacillota; class Desulfotomaculia; order Desulfotomaculales; family Desulfohalotomaculaceae; genus JAJOKO01. Next base: position 9,378 of record JAJOKO010000019.1, read on the forward strand.
GAATCTCAATTAACCAAATCTAGAAAAACAATCCGGGATTTATCACTAAAAAGAGCCCGTCAGAGGCTGGCCTCAATTATCCTCCGCATAGCCAGTGAAGAAAACAGCGCCGCCGCCAGTAAAGACAAAGTGGCAATAAACTTACCAATCACAGTACAAACTCTGGCTTATATGAGTGGTTTAACTCAAGAAACCGCTTCCCGGGTAATGAGTGAATTTCGCAAAAACGGTGTAACTAGTTTAAAGTCGCGTCATTTACAAATATTAAATTATGCTATTCTAGAAGAGATCGCTACCAGTGATTAACTGTTTAGAGGATATTCTAAAAGTGCGTGTGAAATCTTTTAGACTGCTTTTCGAACACACACTTTCTAGTTATCTGAAGATGTGACCCTATATTCTTATGGTGTTTGCAAATAGCTAATAAGGGCATTGTTTGGAACCGGTTTTTGAATGTTTCTTACAAAATTTTTAAGTATTTCTTGTTGTTTTTCATTTGGCAAAGCACCATTTTCTAAGTGCTTAACACTTGATTCAGTACACGTTAAAATCTTTGCTAATTTTTTTTGTGAAAAACCGCACCTTTCTCTGGTTTCTTTTATTTCGTTTGGAAAAGGTAGATTATATTTCATTCTATACAAATCGTAAGCTTTGGCAAGGTTTTCGGTTTCTAACACCTCGTCAAATATTTCGTTTCCACAAATACAAGTGCAAATATTAGAAGTAATAGTAAACTTTTCCGTCATTACAATAATTTCTTCTTGTTTTATAATTACATTATTTTTAACACTACCACATTCTTCGCATTTAAACATTGTATTTTCACTCCCTATATTTATAGTAGATTGTTGATTCAGCTATATGAAACGAAATACACATACAATAATCCTCGTTATTTCGCATTTCAAGTTTAATTTTAATAAAAAACTTAAGTTGATTAATTTCGCAACCAAAAAACATATATTCACCATCAGGATACCGGTTATCTTTTTCTGGTTCCGGTCCGTTAAAATAATCTAAATATGAAAGTTGCATAATATAATCTTTAACATGTACTGGCAAAAGACCTGCTCTGGCCAAAGATTTTAAGTTTTTTCTTCGCTGAACAAAACGATATTTTCCATTACTAACAGCCGTTTTGATTCTTAACAAATATTTATTTGCATCACTAATTGATATAGTGTTTCCCATTCACTTAACCCTTAACCTTTTTATAGTTATTATACTTTGTGAAAAATTAATCCGCTATAGAGGGTTTTATTCGCTTTGAACAGTTTTCTTGCATATCCGACAGCTAGCTAACTGTTAAACACTCAACAATATTATACAGCGTTGTATTCCGTTGCTACAATTGATATATGACTTGTTTTAGTTTTTTAGCAGTTTTTTTTAAGTTTTCTAAAAATCTGAACAGGACAAAAATTTGTGATATCGAATATATCTCTTGTCTATTATTCCCACACGAGTAATTAATATTTTTAAAAAAAGCAGGCTCATATCCCCACTACTGCACGCACTGCTGCCAGTGTTTGTTGGGCTGCCAAACCGGCTTTTTTAGCCCCGGCATCTAAAACTTCATCTAAATAACCCGGCCGTTTTAAAATTTGATGGCGTCTTTCCCGCAGGGGTGCTTGTAATGCTTCTAATGCTTGCGTTAGTATCTTTTTGCATTGCATACAGCCAATAGTACCTTGGCGGCATTGCTGCCGGATTTCTTGGTGACTAGCCGGCAGGTAAATCCCTTGGTACTTGTCCACCACACACACATCCGGATTGCCCAAATCTGTTTTGCGAATACGCTTAGGGTCAGTAATCATCGCATTTACCTGCTTTTTAATTTCAGCTGTTTCTGCCGCCAGCGTGATCACGTTATGATAGCTTTTACTCATTTTGCGCCCGTCTACACCGGGTAGCAATTTTAACTCTGCCAACAGTGCTGCCGGTTCGGGAAATACTGGTTGATACAAATGATTAAAGCGGCGGGCTACTTCCCGGCACAATTCTAAATGCGGCAGTTGGTCTTCGCCTACCGGTACTGCATCCGCCCGGTACACCAAAATATCTGCTGCCTGTAATAGCGGGTAACCCAAAAAACCATAAGTATTAATATCTTTACCCATTTTACCTAGTTGCTGCATTTGATCTTTGTATGTCGGCACCCGCTCTAACCAAGACAGCGGGATAATCATGGAAAGCATTAAATGCAGTTCGGCATGCTGGGGTACAGCAGACTGCACAAAAATAGTGCTTTTTTCCGGATCTAAACCAGCCGCCAACCAATCTACCAACATTTCTTTAACGTTATTTTTAATGCCGGCGGTTTCTTGGTAGGACGTGGTCAAAGCATGCCAATCTACAATAGCGTAATAACAATTGTATTCTGCTTGTAAGCGTACCCAATTTTCCAACACACTATAGTGCCCAATATGTAATCGCCCGGTAGGACGCATACCACTCAAAACAACTTTTTTAGTCATTAATAATACCCCTCGCCATCTGAAAATATATTCACTAGCCTGTTATGATAAATTATACAAATATCATGCCTATTTGTATAAATACTTGCATGATGTTCAAAATCGGTCCGATCAGTACCCATAATACCGGCGCCAATACCCCGGTAAACAGTAATACAATTAAGATAATAAAACCATATTGTTCCATATAAATCATCCAGCGCTGGTCGCCGGGTAATAAACCGGCTAAAATTTTACTGCCATCCAATGGCGGTATTGGCAACAGATTAAATACAGCCAGCACTACATTAATTAAAATCATTTTCTGCATAATATCAATTAACGGTTGGGAGCCCAAAGAAGCTACCAAACCAAATAATAACGAGGCCACAATAGCAATAATAATATTAGTCACCGGTCCGGCAACAGCTACTAATACTAAACTATGCCGCATATTACCAGTCAAGTTGTGCGGGGTTACCGGCACCGGTTTCGCCCAACCAAAACCGGCAAAAAATAACATCAGCATCCCAATAGGATCGACATGAGATACCGGGTTCAAGGTTAAACGTCCCATCTTCCGGGCGGTAGGATCTCCCAACTTATCTGCCGCCCAAGCATGAGCATACTCGTGAAATGTTAGCCCAACTACAATAGCCGGTATTAAAATAGCAATTTCGTAAGGGGTGGGGAAGTTAAACACCTGAACGCTCCCTTTCAGTTACCTGTTAGTGCGTGTTCGAAAAGTATGTTTGTGATAACCCCCCCTCCCCTTAATCCCCTCCCACGAGGGGAGGGGAGACTAAATCTCCTCCCCCTTGATGGGGGAGCGGGTACCCACCCGAAGAGAAGGGTGCAGGTGAGGGTGTGTTTTATGAAAAATCAAACTTTTCGAACACAAATTTTCAGTTACCTGTTAACTGTTCTTTTCCATATATTTTTTCACAAATGCCAGTTCCGCTTCTTTTGAGGTTATTACCCCGTCTAATCTAGCCTGCCAGACCGCTTTCAGTGCTTGGCGAAACAGCGGTCCGGGCTTAAAACCTAGCTGTTTAATATCTTTGCCGTTAACTAACGGTTTGTTTTTGGCTACTGCTTCAATAGCTAAACGAAAACGGTGGATCACTTTTGGATCATCCATTATTGCCAAAAACATTGGGTATGCTTCCAATGGTAATCGTTTAAGTGTTTGCGCTATTTGAGAAATCTTTAAATCCGCCGGGGCTGATAATTCAGCTAATACTTTACGCCAGTGACTAATAGCCGCCTGCACTTTTTCCGTTTGGCGATTGCTAAAAGCAAACCGGGCGCAAATTTCAGTAGCATCCTTAATCTTAGTCCAATATAGCATCGCTATAAAATATGCTAACCATCGTTCAGCCGGCTCAACCCAGTCCCAGCTATGCAAGGTCATTAATGCTTGAGAAATATTATCTAACACTGGTTGCACTTCCCAATAGATAATGCCGGGAAAAATCTGATCCCACACCCCTAAATCAGCCAGACGCCGTAAATCATCCGCTGGTTCGGGTTCATTAAGGATGATGATCAACTCATGCCAAAGGCGATCATCAGAAACCCGGCTTAATAATTCTGCTTGCACCGCATCTTGCAGTAAATGCAAAGTTTGCGGGTCCATATGCATTTGGTAGCGTTGCTCGAAACGCACTGCCCGCAATATCCGGGTAGGGTCTTCCACAAAACTAAGGTTATGCAGCACTCTGATAATGCCGGCTTGCAAATCTTCCTGACCACCAAAGTAGTCCAGTAATTCAAAAGTACTGTCCAGATTTAAAGAAACCGCCATTGCGTTAACAGTAAAATCACGCCGGTATAAATCAGCACGCAAAGAAGATGTTTCCACAGTCGGTAAAGCCGCCGGATATTCATAATATTCCACCCGGGCAGTAGCCAGATCCAGCCAAGAACCATCTGCCAACAACACTGCGGCGGTGCCAAATTTTTGATGCGTGCGTACCTTATTGCCGCCTAGTGCTTGACCTAATACTTTAGCCAAGTGGATAGCGCTTCCTTCCACTATTAAATCTACATCTAAATTTTTCTTGCCCAGAATCACATCGCGCACAATTCCCCCGGCGGCATAAACTTTATGCTTGTGTTTTCGGGCTAATTCGCCCACTAAATGTAACAGTTCTAGCAACTGCTGTGGTAATGCTTGCTTTATTTTAGTTTCAAAACAAACCTGCTGCTGCTCCTGTTGATTAAACATAGTATAATGACGTTCTTGAAAATTAGGGTGTAAAGTGCGCAAGATATCACTACGGGAAACAATGCCGAGCACCTCGTCATTTTCAACTACCGGCAAACGCCCGATATCAAATTCAATCATCATATTTTGCACTTTAGTAACGGTAACATCCGGTTGAATCGTTTGCACATGGGCTTGCATATAAGCTTTCACCGGGGCGTGACCTAAATTATGATGCACCGCTTTTTCTACATCCCGCCGGGAAATCATGCCGATAACATTTAAACCTCGCACTACCGGCAACCCGGTATGCCCATAACGTAGCATCACTTGATTGGCTTCTTCAATTTTAGTTTGCGGATGCACTACTTTTACAGGAGTAGACATAATTTCTCGTACCGTCATTACTGGTTTTATATCTCGCTGCATAATCAGCAGTAGTTTAGCAGTCACTGCTGCTAAACCAGTATTTTTAATACTGGCCGAAGCTGCCGCAGCATGACCGCCACCACCAAAATGCCCCACAATACCGGCGCAATTAACTTCAGCGACAGCACTACGCGCTACTAAATGTACCCGCTCTTCCATTTTCACTACCAAAAATATCGCACCGGTCTGCTCTATTTCTGCTAATTTATGAATAAGTAACGCTAAACCATCAATAAATTCGCCGGTAGTAGTTTCTGCTAATAACACGGTCACCCCGTTAATATTATGCCGTTGGGCAGATAATAATAACTTTTTTAGCAAATCCTGCTGCTCTTTGATTAACGGGCGGTCTAAAAATTCTGCTATTACCGTTAAATTAGCACCTTGATTCAAAAGATAGGCCACTGCTGCTACATCACGCGCGGTGGTACTGCTAAACACCATACAGCCAGTGTCGCTATAAATACCTAACGCCAAAATAGTCGCTTCTAGCGGCGTAAGGGTCAGCTTACGCTCACGAATAATTTCTACTAAAATAGTGGTCGCCGCTCCCAAAGGCTCAATAATTTGCACCGGCTGTCCTTTAGAAGCATAGCTTAAGTAACATTCATTAGCGGGATGATGATCGTAAATATGTACCTCTACCTGCTGTTGCTCCATTAACTGGGCTAGTTTACCAATTCGCTGCGGGCTGTGTGTATCCACAATAATCAACCGGCGCACTTTACTCATATCCAGTAATTTTAGCGGTCTGATTTTAAGCATGTCTTTATGTAACGCTAAAAATTCAGCCACATGGCGAGATATTTTGCCGGGAAAAACTAAATCAGCACTGGGATATAGTTTTTGGGCTGCTACCATCGCTGCTAAGCCATCAAAATCTGTATTGATATGCGTAGTGATAATATCCACAGTAAACTCCCCAGTGTTTTTATTTTTAACTTTTAACTTTTAACCTATCAGGCACTAGATCATTTCGAATTAAATCATCATTGCTTTCCCGTTGCAAAATCACATCCGCCTGACCGGCATTAACCAACACCATCGCCGGGCGGGGTAGTCGATTATAATTCATCGACATCGTATAATTATAAGCGCCGGTAGCACCAACGGCTAAAATATCACCGGTTTGGACCGGCGGTAATGGTAAATCCCAAATCAACATATCACCAGATTCGCAGCATTTACCAGCTATGGAAACTGTTTGTAAAGTTTCTTCCAGAAAACGATTAGCTAAGCACGCTTCGTATTTAGCTTGGTACAGTGCCGGCCGCAAATTATCACACATTCCCCCGTCTACCGCTACATATTTACGGACCCCGGGGATATCTTTAACGGTGCCCACACTATATAAAGTAGTGCCGGCCGGCCCGGCAATAGCCCGCCCCGGCTCTACCAATATTTTAGGTACCGGCAAATCCAAAGCCATTGCTTGTTCATTAACAGCCTTGATCACGGTATCTGCATAATCCTGAATCGAACGCGGGTCATCACCGGCAGCGTAATAAATGCCCAAGCCCCCGCCTAAATCCAATTCAGATGCAATAAAACCGGTTTCATCCCGTACTTGGTGGATAAAATCAAGCATCACTTTGGCAGCATGGTCATAAGACGCTAACTCAAAAATTTGCGAACCGATATGACAGTGAAAACCGTGTAAATTAATATTTTCTAAAATCAAGGCCTGGCGGACAGCACTCATTGCTTGACCGTTTTCCACTACTAAACCGAATTTAGAATCAATATGCCCGGTGCGGATATATTCGTGAGTATGCGCATCAACACCGGGAGTTAATCTCAGCATAATATTAGCTGTCGTTTGCCTTGCACCGGCCAAAGTATTTAAAAGTACCAATTCATCAAGATTATCTACCATAATCCGGCCAACTTGGTAATCTAAAGCCAAGCGTAATTCTGCCGCTGCTTTATTATTGCCGTGAAAATAGATGCGCTCCATCGGAAAACCGGCTTTAATTGCGGTATAAAGCTCCCCCTCGGAAACTACATCTAACCCTAAACCCTCTTGAGCCACTATTTTACAAATAGCTAAAGTTAACAGCGTTTTACCGGCATACAAAACTTCTGCTTGATGTTGTTTAGTAAATGATTGGTAGAAATCCCGGCAATTTTGGCGAAAATGGGCTTCATCCAGCACATACAAAGGTGTGCCATATTCCTGGGCTAACTGTACCGTATCACAACCGCCAATATCTAAATGTCCGCGTTCGTTAACTCGCATCGTCCCGTCTAATTTCATTAAAATAATGCCCCCCAGTCCCTCTAAGCCTGCGTGTAACAACGTCTTCGGTTTTTAGTATGTTGTTTTTCCTGCCTGTGATATTCAAAAAGTATTTCGCACCTGCCTACTATAATTTTAAAAGATCCTCTTTAGGTGCGTGTTCGAAAAGGGTGCCATTTAGCACATTTAAAATTTACATATTAATCCAATTAGCCTTAAAGCACACCCCCACCCTACCCTCCCCCATCAAGGGGGAGGAGATTCAATCCCCCCTCCCCTCGTGGGAGGGGCGGGTACCCACCCGAAGGGAAGGGTGCGGGGAGGGGGGTTTTACCACAAACATACTTTTCGAACAACCTCTTTAGGTAATTTTACACCAATTGGGGGGTGCCGGTCAATTGGTCTCCATATAATAAAACACCTTGGTACTATCAGACCAAGGTGTTTTGGTTTAAAAAAGGTACTATTTAATGTTGTCTTTATTTCATTACACTATTGGTATTTTTTTTATGTCATCCGGATATCTAGTTAAACACTCTAAACCTTGATCAGTAACCACAAAAGTATTTTCTATCCCCACCGCACCCTCG
>JAJOKO010000018.1 GCA_021129825.1 Desulfotomaculum sp.
TGTAAATTTTAAATGTGCTAAATGGTACCCTTTTCGAACATCCTCTTTTAAGATATAATTTAGCCTGGTAAAATTATAGGCAGGAAATAATTATTTAGTGTAGAATAATGTTATTAAATTAATGTATAATGAAGAGGATTTATTTTTACATATTGAACTAGGGGGAGTATTAATTTAATGAAGGTGACTACAGAGAAATTGGCAAAGAATCAAGTAATGCTAGAAATTGAGGTGGCTAATGAACAGTTCTCTAAAGCGTTAAACATAACCTACAAAAAGATAGCTAATCAGGTTAATGTACCTGGCTTTCGTAAAGGTAAAGCACCAAGAGTGATGTTGGATCGTTATGCTGGTAAAGAAGCTATTCAACAAGAAGCTATTGAAGCTATTTTTCCAGCTGTTTACGAAGAAGCTGTTAAGCAGGCTGAAATTTCACCGGTAGCTCAACCGGAGATTGAAAACATTCAAGCCGAAACAGGTCAACCGCTAGTGCTTAAAATTAAAGTAGTTGTTAAGCCGGAAGTAGCATTAGGACAATATACTGGTTTTGATATCAATAGGCCTTCTGATGAAGTGAGTGCTGAAGATATTCAAAAAGAGTTAGAGCAAATGCAAAATAGTCATGCCAAGCTAATTGCTGTGGAAGAAGGAGTATTGCAAAATGGTGATACGGCAATTATTGACTTCACCGGTTATATTGACGGGACTGCTTTTGAAAACGGGCAGGCTGAAAATTTTTCTTTAGTAATTGGGTCGGGTAACTTTATTCCTGGCTTCGAAGAACAACTTTTAGAACTTAAATTAGGTGCAGAAAAAGAAGTAAAGGTTACTTTTCCTCAGGAGTATCATGTTAAAAAACTGGCTGGTCAACAAGCAGTTTTTAAAGTTAAACTTAATGAAATCAAGCGTCGTGAATTAACGGTGTTAGATGATGAATTTGCTAAAGATGTTAGCGAGTTTGATACTCTTGAAGAATTAAAAACCAGTATTTCGAATAAGTTAAAGGAAATTAAAAAATCACAGGCCGAGACGACAATTAATCGTGAAGTAGTGGAAAAAGCGGTGGCAAAAGCAACTCTGGAAATACCGGAACAAATGATTGAAACTCAATTAGATGAAATGATTAAAGGTATGGAACATAAGTTGCGCATGCAAGGAGTAGAGTTAGAACAATATTTAAAGCAGATTAATTCTAACGTAAATGATATGCGCCTTCAAATGAGGGAAGATGCTGAAACCATATTACGGCAGGAGTTAGTGTTAAACGCCATTGCTAAAGCCGAAAATTTAACGGTAACGGATGAAGAAATAGCTTCAGAAATTGCCATGATGGCTCCCCAGTTCAAACAAGAACCGGCAGAGTTAAAACTAACGCTGGAAGCAGTAGGTGATTTAAAGATGGTAAAGCAAGATATTTTAAAGCGTAAAACAGTAGCGTTTTTACGAGAAAAATCTACTGTGTTATAGGGTAATTTTTCAATAGCACAAATAAGACCGTATCAGAATAACGTAAAGAGTGAAAAAGGTTTCAAAATTATAATAGGAGGCGACTATATTGTCCCATCTTGTACCAATTGTAGTAGAACAAACTAGCCGGGGAGAGCGTTCTTACGATATTTATTCCCGATTGTTAAAAGACCGGATTATATTCATTGGTGGTCCGGTGGATGATCATGTGGCAAATTTAATTATTGCCCAGTTATTATTTTTAGAAGCGGATGATCCTGAAAAAGATATTAATATTTATATTAATTCACCGGGCGGAGTAGTTACCGCTGGCATGGCTATTTATGATACAATTCAATACATACGTTCCCAAGTTTCTACTATTTGCTTGGGGCAGGCAGCCAGTATGGGTTCATTTTTGTTAGCGGCCGGTGTTGCCGGTAAGCGTTTTGCGTTACCGTATTCCCGGATTATGATTCATCAACCTTTGGGTGGCATTCAGGGTCAAGCGACAGACATTGATATTCACGCCCGGGAAATTTTACGGATGAAGGATATCCTAAATGAATTGCTGGCTAAGCATACCAAGCAACCGGTAGAGAAAATTGCTTTAGACACTGAAAGAGATTTCTTTATGTCTGCCGAACAGGCCAAAGAATATGGTGTTATTGACGAAGTTATCCGGGTGCGAGAGAAATAAAAAAAAGAGGTGAAATGATGATTAAAGAGCAGGGAAGATTGAAAGGTCAGTTGAAGTGTTCGTTTTGTGGTAAATTACAAGATCAAGTAAGAAAACTTGTTGCCGGTCCTGCTGTGTATATCTGTGATGAATGCGTAGATCTTTGCAATGATATTTTGGAAGAAGAATTAACCGCAGATATTGGTGTAGATATTGGTGATATTCTTAACCCTAAAGAAATAAAAGAAATTTTAGATCAATATGTGATCGGTCAGGAAGCTGCTAAAAAATCTTTAGCGGTAGCGGTGTATAATCACTATAAACGGATCAATGCCACTGTTAAAACTGGTGATGTTGAACTACAAAAAAGTAATATTGTGATGATTGGTCCAACGGGTAGTGGTAAAACATTACTGGCCCAAACATTAGCCCGGTTATTAGATGTGCCCTTTGCTATTGCTGATGCTACTTCTCTCACTGAGGCTGGGTATGTTGGCGAAGATGTAGAAAACATTTTATTGAAACTTATTCAGGCTGCTGATTTTGATGTGGATAAGGCTGAACAAGGGATTGTGTATATTGATGAGATGGATAAGATTGCTCGCAAGTCCGAAAACCCTTCTATTACCAGAGATGTTTCTGGCGAGGGTGTTCAACAGGCTTTACTGAAAATGATAGAAGGTACAGTAGCCAGTGTACCGCCCCAAGGTGGACGTAAGCATCCACATCAAGAATTTATTCAAATAGATACTACTAATATTTTATTTATATGTGGTGGGGCTTTTGATGGGATTGACAAGGTCATTCAAAACCGGATAGGTAAGAAAACTATGGGTTTTGGTGCGGAAATAAAAAGCAAAAAAGAACAAGAAATCAGTGAAATATTACAGAAAATTTTGCCGGAAGATTTATTGAAGTATGGTTTGATTCCGGAACTTGTAGGTAGATTACCAATTGTAGTAACTTTAGAAGCTTTAACTAAGCAGGCTTTGATTCGGATATTAACTGAACCTAAAAACGCCTTGACTAAGCAGTATCAAAAATTATTTGAAATGGACGGCGTTAGTTTAGAATTTCAGCCGGAAGCTTTAAAAATGGTAGCGCAAAAAGCAGAAAAACGTAATACTGGTGCTCGGGGATTGCGGGCTATTTTGGAAGAAGTAATGTTAGATGTTATGTATGATATTCCTTCTAGAACAGATATTATGAAGTGTGTAATTACTAAAGATTGTATTGAAAAGAAAGAACCGCCGGTAGTAATATCTTCTGAGCGTAAAAAGAAAAAAGGAGTATCTGCTTAAAGCAGTTGCTCATTAATAAAAGAAGAACCCCTAGGGGTTCTTCTTTTATTATGGATAAATTTCACAAAAATTAGCTATACTATCCTTAAAATGATGATTTGGGGGTTGTAGCTAACATGTATGAACTCAATGCTTTCGGAAGTATCTTGATTATGGTGCAAGTGATTTTTGCAGTTGTAATTGGCATGTATTTTTTGAATTTATTAAAAGCACAGTATGGTAATAAAAATGCGATCGAACGAGAATCTGTCAAAGAGACCGAAAAATTACAACGATTAAGAGCAATAGCTTTAACTGAACCATTATCGGAAAAAACCAGACCGAAAAATTTTCGAGCAATTATTGGGCAAAAGGATGGTTTAAAGTCTTTACGCGCGGCACTTTGCGGACCTAATCCCCAACATGTAATTATCTATGGACCGCCTGGGGTTGGCAAAACTGCTGTGGCTCGCTTAATACTGGAAGAAGCAAAAAACAAAAGTGTTTCTCCCTTTAAAAAGAATGCCAAATTTGTTGAAATTGATGCTTGCACGGTACGTTTTGATGAGCGGGGAATTGCAGATTCCCTAATTGGTTCCGTACATGATCCTATTTATCAAGGGGCAGGAGCGCTGGGAGTAGCGGGGATCCCTCAACCGAAAGCAGGGGCGGTAACTAAAGCTCATGGCGGGGTGCTTTTTATTGATGAAATTGGGGAACTGCACCCGGTCCAAATGAATAAATTGTTAAAGGTATTGGAAGATCGTAAAGTATTTTTGGAGAGTGCCTATTATAGTTCAGAAGATCCTAATATTCCACGACATATTCACGATATCTTCCAAAATGGGCTGCCAGCAGATTTTCGTTTAGTTGGTGCTACCACTCGTACACCGGATGAAATACCACCAGCAATTCGTTCACGTTGTTTGGAAATTTTCTTCCGCCCATTGTCTGGTGATGAAATTGGGATTATTGCTGCTAATGCAGCAGCAAAAGTGAAGATGCCTTTACAAACAGGGGCGTTAGAGGTTATCCAGTGTTATGCTAACAATGGCCGGGAAGCGGTGAATATCGTGCAAATTGCAGCCGGGATTATTATTACTGAAAAACGTAGTGAAATTTTGGTCAGCGACATAGAATGGGTGATCAATAGCGGGCGTTATTCCCCGCGGTTAGAAAAAATAATAGCACCAAAACCGCAAGTAGGGGTAGTTAATGGTTTAGCAGTGTTTAACCAAAATATTGGGACGATACTAGAAGTAGAAGTTAGTGCTATAGCAGCGATAAAGAGTAGCGGTGAAATAATTGTTACCGGTGTGGCGGAAGAAGAAGAAATCACCTTAGGATCAAGAAAAATCAGGCGAAAAAGTATGGCTAAGGCTTCTGTAGAAAATATATTGACTGTTTTGCGTCGGACTATGAAAATAGATTATTCAGATTATGATATTCATATTAATTTTCCGGGTGGATTTCCAGTGGATGGACCTTCTGCCGGGGTAACTATTGCTACAGCAGTATATTCAGCTATTAGTGGTATACCGGTAGATAATAAAGTAGCGATGACCGGTGAAGTATCTATATTAGGATTAGTTAAGCCGGTTGGTGGTGTAGTCAGTAAAATTAATGCTGCTCTTAAAGCCGGTATTACTAAAGTTTATATTCCTAAAGAAAATAACCAAAAATTATTTTCTGAAATTGAAGGGATTAAGATTTTGGCGGTAGAAAAACTGGAAGAAATAATTGATGGTGCGCTTATAAATAGTGAAAATAATGATCCAAAAAATTTGATTCCGGTACTGATGTCAACGCTGGTAGCAGCACCAGTTAAATGTGAACGATTAGAATTATAAAATTAATATGGCAATATAATACTTGTTAATACTATTTAGGTCTTTAAAATCATTAGAACCCCAGCTATAGCTGGGGTTCTAATGATTTCGCCAATTATTGTTATAGCATAAATATAGTGAGTATGATAGAATAATACACGTAATTAAAAAAAAAGGGGTGCAATACATTGGATGCTAATGAAAGAGTACTGCCCATGTTACCTTTAAGAGGTATTTTAGTTTTCCCACATATGGTTATTCATCTTGATGTGGGTCGTGATAAATCGGTGCAAGCTATTGAAGATGTTATGGGTCAAGACCGCCATGTTTTTTTGGCTACCCAGATAGAAGCACAAAAAAATAATCCTGGTGAAGAGGATATTTATGATATTGGTACAGTAGCAGAGGTGAAACAGCTACTTAAATTACCGGGTGGCAACATCAGAATTTTAGTTGAAGGTATTGCCAGAGGTAAAATTTTAGAATATCAAACTAGTGATACTTACTTTAAAGTTAAGGTAAAGCAGTATTCGGAAGAATTTGAAAAAAATAGTGAAGTAGAAGCATTAATGCGTAATTTAGTACAACAGTTTGAAAAATATGTAAAATTCTCAAAAAGAATTCCGTCTGAAACTATGGTTTCGGTAATTAATATGGAAGAACCCGCTCGTTTAGCAGATACGGTAGCTTCATATTTAGTGTTACGCACTGATGATAAACAGCGAATACTAGATACAGTAGCTATTGTGCCTAGACTAGAAACATTAGGTATGCTTGTAGCTAAGGAACTGGAAATAGTAGAATTAGAACGTAAGATTAATATTCGGGTGCGCAAACAGATGGAAAAAACCCAAAAAGAATATTACTTGCGGGAGCAGATTAAGGCTATCCAGAAGGAATTGGGAGATAAGGAAAATCGTGTAGCCGAGGGTGAAGAACTGCGTAAGCGGGTTGATAAAGCTAAATTACCCAAGGCTATTAAAGAAAGAACGCTTAAAGAAATAGAACGGTTAGAAAAAATGCCGCCGATGGCGGCAGAAGTTACAATAGTGCGTAATTATTTGGAGTCAATTTTAGATTTGCCTTGGAGTAAAAGTACTCGTGACCGGTTGGATATCAAAGTGGCCGAACAAGTTTTGGATGCAGATCATTATGGATTAAGGAAACCAAAAGAGCGGATTATTGAGCATTTGGCAATTCGGCAATTATCTAAAAAAATGAAGGGTTCAATAATTTGTTTGGCTGGGCCACCAGGTGTAGGTAAAACTTCTCTGGGGCGTTCTATAGCCAGAGCGTTAGAACGTAAGTTTGTGCGGATATCTTTAGGTGGAGTTAGAGATGAAGCTGAAATTCGTGGTCACCGGCGTACTTATTTAGGAGCTATGCCCGGGCGGATTATCCAGGGTTTAAAACAAGCCGGATCCAGAAACCCGGTATTTTTATTAGATGAAATCGATAAAATGAGTTCAGATTTTCGCGGGGATCCCTCTGCGGCATTGTTGGAAGTGTTAGATCCTGAACAAAACAATACTTTTTCGGATCATTATGTGGAAATGCCTTTTGATCTTTCTAATGTGATGTTTATTACTACAGCAAATAATATCTATAAAATCCCCCGTCCGCTGTTAGACCGGATGGAAGTAATTAATATTTCAGGTTATACTGAAGAAGAAAAATTACAAATAGCAATGCGTTATTTATTACCTAAACAAATGGAAAAACACGGGCTTGCTGATGATATGGCTAATATTTCAGAAAATGCGATTAGAAAAGTTATTCAAGGATATACCCGTGAGTCTGGGGTGCGTAATTTAGAGCGGAACATTGCGGCTCTTTGTCGGAAAGCGGTTAAGCAAATTGTGGAAAATAAAAATAAAAAAATTAAAATCATGGCTCAAAGTTTACAAAAATATCTAGGTGTACCCAAATTTCATTATCAAATTGCCGGGCAATACGATGAAGTGGGGATAGCTACTGGTTTGGCTTGGACAGAAGTTGGCGGTGACACGTTGTGCATCGAAGTTACTACCTATAAAGGCAAGGGTAAACTGACTTTGACCGGTAAATTAGGCGAAGTAATGAAAGAGTCGGCTCAGACTGCTTTTAGTTATGTGCGTAGCCAGGAACAAAAATTAGAGATAGATAAGATTTTCTTTGAAAATAATGATATTCATGTGCATGTGCCGGAGGGGGCTATTCCTAAAGATGGTCCGTCTGCTGGTATTACTTTAGCTACTGCGTTGGCTTCTGCTATTACCGGGCGCAAAGTGCGTTGTGATGTAGCTATGACTGGTGAAATTACTTTGCGCGGTCGGGTGTTGCAGATTGGTGGTATTAAAGAAAAAGTGTTGGCGGCCAAAAGGGTTGGTATTAAAATGATCATTATGCCTTGGGAAAACAAAAAAGACATTCAGGAATTGCCCAATAATGTTAAAGGGAAAATAGAGTTTCAGTTTGTGCAATATATAGATGAAGTTTTGGATATTGTGTTGCGACCGGCAGAAACTGAGGCTATCCCGGATATTGTGGTGCCGCCGGAAGCAGCTTATGATAATAACCAAAATTTAGAACAGTTGCAGTAATATGAAAATAACATCAGCCGATTTTGTGACTAGTGCGGTGGCTAGTAAAGGTTATCCGGAAGGTAATTTACCAGAGGTGGCTTTTTCCGGTCGTTCTAACGTGGGTAAATCATCATTGTTAAATAAGTTGGTGAACCGTAAAGCACTGGCTCGTACCAGTAGGGCCCCGGGGCGTACTCAACTGATTAACTTTTTTTTAATCAATCAAGTATTTCATATGGTAGATTTACCAGGCTATGGTTTTGCCAAGGTGCCGGAGAAAATCCGGCTTAAATGGGGGCAGATGGTTGGTGATTATCTACAAAAGAGAGAAAATTTGCGTGGAGTAGTGATGCTAGTAGATGTACGTCATGAACCCACTAATTTAGACCGGCAAATGTACCAGTGGCTTTGTCATTATGATGTAGCTGCTGTTATCGCTGCTACTAAGACAGATAAGTTATCTAAAAGTCAAAACATCAAACAAATAGCCCAGATCAGAAAAGGATTACAGTTACAAGAGCAACACCCTTTAGTGAGTACTTCAGCTCAAACCGGGGTTGGTCGGGAAGAGTTGTGGCAAATAATTAAAGATTGGGTAATGGGATAATAGGATAGGGGTATTACTTTTGTCTGAATCACTGGTTGCTTTGCATAAGTATTTTGGTTTTACGGAGTTCCGTCCCGGTCAGCAAGAGGTGATTAAACAAGTGTTGGCTGGGCAAGATGTGCTGGCAGTAATGCCCACCGGACTAGGTAAATCATTGTGCTATCAATTACCGGCTTTGATGATGTCAGGAGTGACTTTGGTAATTTCGCCGCTAGTAGCTTTAATGAAAGATCAGGTAGACAGTTTGCATACTCGTGATTTGCATCAGGTGACCTTTTTAAACAGTCAACTAAACTCGACTGAACACCGGCAGCGTCTTTACGGAATCCGGCAGGGAGAGTATAAGTTGATCTATATAGCTCCGGAGCGCTTGCGTTCCCAGAGCTTTAGCAGTCTTTTACCAGATATATCGCTGGCAATGCTGGTGGTAGATGAAGCCCATTGTATTTCGCAATGGGGGCATGATTTTCGTCCCGATTATTTGTATTTACAAGAATTTATTGATAACATTGATGTTCGCCCCAAAGTATTAGCACTTACGGCTACGGCTACTTTAAAAGTGCAACAAGATATTCTGAAACGATTAGGTATGGAGAAAGCGATTAAAGTAATTACTGGTAGTGATCGTCCTAATTTGTATTTTTCAGCCCGGCGTCTAGAGAATATAGATGCCAAGCTACAAGCACTGGCGGCTATAATGGATGGAGAAAAAGGCTCTGGCATAATTTATACCGCTACCCGTAAAGACACTGAAAAAGTAGCTGAGTTTTTGGTTTCCCAGTTAGGATTAAAAGCAGCAGCCTATCATGCCGGGATGTCATCTCAAAAACGGGTTGCGGTACAAGAGGCTTTTATTCAAGGACGGTGTGCGGTGGTAGTAGCTACCAATGCTTTTGGGATGGGGATAGATAAACATAATATCCGGTTTGTAGTGCATTTTAGTATCCCAGCTAGTGTTGAGGCTTATTACCAAGAGGTGGGGCGAGCCGGTCGGGATGGCAAAAAAGCGACTTGTACATTGTTTTATACCCCACGAGATCGGGCTTTGCAGGAATGGATGATCAATAATGATGTTTTAACCAGAGAACATCTGGTTATTTTTTGGAAGGCATACACGAAGAATTTACATGATGGCCGGTCCACTTTAAACCTGTTCAATTTAGAGACTGCCGGGTTGGATGAAAACAAACTTAGATTAGTAGTAGGTGTACTGGAACGTCTGGGTGTAATTGTTCTGATTGAACGTAATACGGAGTATTTGGAAGTAGCCAGCGGTTCGGCAGCAATGAATCCTCAAGCGGCCCAAGCGGTGCTGCAAGAATCCCAACGGCGTCAAGTGGAACGGCGGAACAAGCTGTCATTTTTAGTAAACTGGGTGCATGCCGGACGTTGTCGCCGGGAAGTACTATTGAATTATTTTGGTGAAAAATTTAAAACACCTGCTGCTGTTTCGGATAAGGGTGTTGTTCAAGATGCTTTATCTAAATCCCAATATTGTTGTGATAATTGCACCCATACCACCGCTGAAAAAATAATGTCATTGGAGCCATTAGAAATATTACGCGGTGCTCAACAATTACAACGAGGGGTAGGGCGCAAAAAACTAGCAGCTATTTTGCAAGGTTCTAAAGCTAAAGATATTATCGCCCAAGATTATCATTTATTATCTTGCTACGGTAAATTAAAGCAAATTGCGGCTACTAATATTCTGGCTATGGTAGATAGGTTGCTGGGAGACGGTTATTTGGTAGTTGTCGGAGAGCAATACCCAGTATTAGAACTTACCCCTGCAGGGCGGGAAGCTATTTTATTAGGTAAGCCCTTACCTCTACCAATTGATATGCAAATTAAAACGGCGGAAATCCAATTAGATTCGGCATTATTAATAGCTTTAAAAGAATATCGCAGTAGTTTAGCTGTTAAAAACAAAAGACCGCCGTTTCATTTTTTTCATGATCAAGTATTGAAAGAAATTGCCGGTTTAAAACCTGTTTCACTGGAAAAATTAGCTCTAATTACTGGTATTGGTCCTAAAAAACTAGCTGACTACGGTAGGGATTTACTTACCATCATCGGTTATTATTCCAAAGACAGAAAATAAAAGCACCCTATTTCGAGAAAATAGGGTGCAAAACAGGGAGATTTTTTAATTAAGTGCGTGGTATGCGTACTATTTGACCAATTTGTAAGTTGCGCGGGTTAACACCGGGGTTAACTGCTATGATCGCATCCGCAGTAGTGTTAAACCGCTTAGCCAACAACCAGAAAGTATCTCCAGATTTAATGGTATACGGAAAAGTTTCTGATGGCACTGGTGGCATTGATGGTTTGGGTATGCAAACTATTTGACCAATTTGCAAGTTGCGTGGGTCAACACCGGGATTAACGGCAATAATTGCGTCAGCAGTAGTGTTAAATCGTTTTGCTAACAACCAAAAAGTATCGCCGCATTTAATAGTATACGCAAAAGTACCCGGGGGGCAATGACTGGGAGGTACAGGTGGTACTGGTGGTACAGGCGGCGTTACTTTAGGGATGCAAATTACCTGCCCGACTTGCAAGTTATGGGGATCAATACTAGGGTTAGCCGCCATGATTGCTTCCACAGTAGTGTTAAAGCGTTTTGCTAACTCCCAAATAGTGTCACAAAATTCAATAGTATACGGAAAAGTACCCGGTGGGCAGCAAGGTTTAGGGATGCAAATTATTTGCCCGACTTGTAAATCGCGGGGATCAATGCCGGGGTTAACCGCCATGATCGCTTTGACAGTAGTGTTAAATTCTTTGGCTAACTCCCAGATAGTATCGCCGCATTTAACGGTATACGGGAAAGTGCCTGGTGGGCAGCAAAAGCACTGTTGTTTAGTAGAAATGTTTTCTAATGAATTATTTTTTATGGGAATGGTTGCTGTTAATTCTTGTTCCATTAAGTTGCGTTCCATAAATTAATCAACTCCTTCTAAAATTATAATGCTATATTACGTAATAGCCAGCTAATAGGTGCATGATTATAGCCTAAAAATTTCAAAAAATGACAGGGGGGGATAGATATGGTTGATTATTTGAGTGATCCAAACAGTAGTCCGCAAGTGAAAATTTATACAGACGGGGCTTGCTCCGGCAACCCCGGACCGGGTGGGTACGGGGTAGTGATGCTTTATAACCAGCAAAAGAAAGAACTATCCGGTGCTTATGATAACACTACCAATAATCGCATGGAAATTATGGCCGCTATTAAAGGATTAGAAGCTTTGAACAAATCATGTTCAGTCACAATCTATACTGACAGCAGGTATTTGGTAGATACCATGACTAAAGGTTGGCTAGAAAAATGGCGTGCTAAAAATTGGATGCGCACTAAAAAAGAACCGGCTAAAAATGTAGATTTGTGGCAGCAGATGTTGCAGTTAGTTGATAAGCATGATGTTCAGTGGGTGTGGGTTAAAGGTCATGCCGATAACGAATTAAATAATCGTTGTGACCAATTAGCTGTAAAAGCGATAAAAGAAAAACCTCGCTTACAAGATAAACTAAAATAGCTAGCTATTTTGTAATATAATTAACAAAGATAAAGATTATTGAAATCAGAACATAAAATAATACAGGGGAAAACGATATGATATTAGCATTAAAAGATATTTGCAAAAGTTATGATCAAAATCTTGTTTTGGGAAAAGTTTCATTTAATGTCCAAAAACATGAAATAGTATGTTTAGTAGGACCATCCGGGTGTGGTAAATCAACTACATTGAATATAATAGCCGGTCTTATAAAAGCAGATCAGGGTGAAATTAAAAATAACAGCACTCGAATGTCTTATATTTTTCAAGAAGACCGCTTACTACCGTGGAAGACAGTGTATGAAAATATTAAATTAGTAGCTACTCATAAAAGCAAAAAGGAAATTTATAAAATGATTTATGCGGTGGGCTTGAGTGATTTTGAAGATAACTACCCTGATGAACTGAGCGGGGGGATGCGGCAAAGGGTAGCTATAGCCAGAGCTTTTATCTATGAAGCTGATTTGCTACTGATGGATGAACCTTTTAAATCATTAGACCATTCTTTAAAAATAAGCATGTTGGAAAACTTAATTCAACTTTGGGAGCATTCTGCTATTTCGATCATATTTGTTACTCATGATCTAGAAGAAGCATTACTGACCGGAGATAAAATTATAGTGTTTTCCCAAAAACCAGCCCGGGTAGCCAAAATATTTAAAATAGAAATACCGCAAAACCAAAGAGAATTAAGCCAGCCTAAATTAGTTGAAATTAAAAATGAAGTAATGGAATTGATAACTTGGTAGGCAAATAAGCAAAATACACCCAAAAATAAATTAAATATCTATTTAAAATAATTATGGTGATGTGATATAATGATTCACAACAGGTTTTTTAATGAAGTTGTTTGGAGTGATTATTGATATGTTAAGATTTTTAACTGCTGGCGAATCTCACGGTCCGGTGCTTACTGCTATCGTGGAAGGGTTGCCGGCGGGCTTGTTATTACTTGAAAAAGATATTAACCACCAACTTACTCGCCGTCAAGGTGGCTACGGGCGAGGTGGGCGGATGCAAATTGAAAAAGATGCTGTTAAAATATTATCCGGTGTGCGTGGTGGTTTAACAATGGGTGGTCCGGTAGCGATGCAAATTGAGAACCGGGATTATGCTAATTGGTCTGATACCATGAGTCCGGGACCAGAGGCGGATACATCTCAACGAGTGGTCAGCCGTCCCCGTCCCGGTCATGCTGATTTGACCGGAGCTATCAAATACCGCCACAGTGATATTCGCAATGTACTAGAGCGAGCCAGTGCCCGGGAAACAGCTGCCCGGGTAGCGGTGGGCAGTGTAGCCCGCTGCTTGTTGGCAGCCTTGGATATTCAAATTACCGGTTTGGTAAGACAAATAGGTACGGTAGTAATTAAAGATCAAGCAGATGATCTTACCGTATTGCAAGCCCAGCTGGTTAAATCCCAAGTATTGTGTCCCGATCCGGTTGCAGAAGAACAAATGATTAAAGAGATTGATCGTTGCAAACAGCAAGGGGATTCACTGGGGGGTATTTTTGAAGTGCGAGCGGATTATTTACCGGTAGGTTTAGGTAGTTATGCCCACTGTGATCGTAAGCTAGACGGTCGTTTAGCAGGAGCGTTGATGAGCATTCAGGCTATTAAAGGGGTGGAAATTGGCTGTGGTTTTCAAGCAGCCGCTTTGCCGGGTTCTCAAGTGCATGATCAGATATTTTATGATCCGGAAACCGGTTTTTACCGCAAAACTAACGGTGCTGGAGGGATAGAAGGTGGTATGACTAATGGTCAAACGTTGGTAGTGCGAGCGGCTATGAAACCAATTCCCACGTTATATAAACCGTTAAAAAGTGTAGATCTACATACTAAAAAATCATTTGAAGCTTCAGTAGAACGCTCGGATGTTTGTGCAGTACCGGCTGCTACTGTAGTTGGTGAAGCAGTGGTGGCTTGGGAATTAGCACTGGCTGTTACAGAAAAATTTCCGGCAGATAACTTGCTTGATTTGCAACAAGCGGTTGCACAGCATCAGCAATATGTAAAGCAGGTGTAACTGTTGCGAAATCTTGTTTTAATTGGCTTTATGGGTTGTGGTAAAAGTACGGTCGGTCGTAAATTGGCTACCAAGTTAAATTTACAATATTTAGATACAGATCTAGAAATAGAGCGTCTTGTCGGTCAAACAATTGCTCAAATATTTGCTAAATACGGTGCTATCCGGTTTCGCTCTGAAGAAACATTATTATTAAAAAGATTAGCCGGTAGGCAAGATACCGTTATTGCTACCGGTGGTGGGATAGTACTCAACCCGGAAAACAGAAAATTATTACAAGCGGATGGGATCATCATTCATTTGTATGCTTCTCCCCAAGTAATTTACCAGCGAGTTAAGGATAATCACAAGCGTCCGTTATTGGCTACTGGCACCAGTCAAAATAGTGTAGATTTAAAGCAACATATCCATAAATTATTAAACAAACGGACGGGTGTTTATGATATAGCAGAGTTAGCTATTGATACCGGTAAATATAATGCGGATGAAGTGGTAGAGATGATCATCAGTTACCTCAAAGAAAGGAAGGATATTTAATGGAAAAGAGGCAGAAGATGCGATCTATAATAATAAATATTAATAATGACAAATTGGCAGATAAGGTTACTTGGTTTCTAGAGCATTTAAAAAGCGATGGTTTGGAAATTGTGTCAAAAGAAGATTGGCATGATTTAAAATTATTGAAAGCTACAAGAGATGAAGGCTCTATTTCATTTGATGAATATATGAAAAATGCAGATTAATATTCGTAAGAGTGCTATCAAAGATCTAAAAAAGATTGGACACAAAAATAAAGAACTTATTTATTTGCGAATTTTAGAATTAAATAATTTTCCAAACATCTCAAATGTGAAGAAATTGACAAACTTTGAACCTGCATACCGCTTAAGAGCAGGAGATTATCGAATTCTATTTGATGTATTAGATGATATGATCGAGATAGGTAGAATCTTGCATCGAAAGGATAGTTATAAATGCTGAAAATCCTCGTATTTACGGACTTGCCTAGATTTGTTTAATCGCAATTGAAAGGTTACCGGGTATTGGAAAAGTAGAAATTTTTGATGAAGGAGCGGTTTTACAATTGACAACTGTATTGTCGGTAAATTTGGCAGCAACGGGTCAATCTCGTACTGCAAAGTATGATATTGTAATTGGCACGGATTTATTACCGCAAACCGGTGCTTTTTTACAACCCCTTAATTTAGGGCATAAAGTATTGGTAATTACTAATTCTGCAGTAAGAAAACTGCATGGTAAAGCGGTGGAAGAATCTTTGCGGCAAAGTGGGTACAAAGTACAGGTAGCAGAAGTACCAGACAGTGAAGAAGCGAAGACACCGGATCAAGCTACCAAATTGTATGATGTTATGTTTAACGCCGGCATGGATCGCAACAGCCCGGTGTTAGCTTTAGGCGGCGGGGTAGTAGGAGATTTAAGCGGTTTTGTAGCTGCTACTTACATGCGCGGGGTGCCGTTTGTGCAGATTCCAACTACTTTGTTGGCCCAGGTAGACAGCAGTGTAGGTGGTAAAGTGGCAGTAAATCACCCGCAAGGTAAAAATATTATCGGTGCTTTTTATCAACCCAAATTAGTACTGACTGATACCGGCACATTAAATACACTGGATCAAAGAGATGTGCTTTCCGGGTTAGCGGAAGTAATCAAGGTAGCGATTATTAAAGACGCCGTTTTCTTTGAATGGTTGGAAAATAATACAAGTAGAGTGTTGGCTTTAGAACCAGCAGCTTTGAAATATGTGATAGAAACTTCTTGCCGGATTAAAGCACTGGTTGTTGAAGCAGATGAAACCGAGCAGGGAGTGCGGGCGATATTAAACTATGGTCATACCGTGGGTCATGCGTTGGAAACGTTGGCCGGGTATGGTGCTTACCGGCATGGAGAAGCGGTGGCGGTAGGTATGGCTGTGGAGGCTAATATATCTCAAAAACTAGGCTTGATAGCTACAAATATCGCTTACCGGGTAAAATCATTGCTTGCTAAGTTTGGATTGCCAGTAGCACTGCCCTTATTAGATGCTCAAGAATTAATCAGTTTGATGTATAAAGACAAAAAAGTATTTAATGACACCTTAACATTGGCACTGATTAATAATATTGGTCAAGCGATCATTAAGCAAGATGTGCCGGAAGAAATTATTTTGCAAGCAATTGAGGAAATAAAGGATAAAAGGTGAAAAGATTAAAAGGTAAAAGTGCGTGTTCGAAAAGGGTACCATTTAGCACATTTAAAATTTACACATTAACCCAATTAATCTTAAAACACACCCCCACCCTACCCTCCCCCATCAA